>CAYTRB010000060.1:0-18496 GCA_964440215.1 uncultured Methylocapsa sp. | reverse complement strand
CGACGAATTCGGCAAAATCCCATATCAGCTGCTGCGCGCTCACTTCCCCCTCAGTTTTGCCAGACCTTTACATATTTTATCGTAAGCGCCTGTCCCTCGGTAGCGCCAAAGATGACGTAGAGGTGCTGCGAGTCGATGACGCTCCATGTAAACGCCCCTTTCGGCGGTGGAGTCCCAACTCCTGTATCGACCCAGGAAACGGAGTTTGTCTGCTTACCGTCAATATAGTTCGTAATGCTTCCTTTGTCCCCATTCGCGGCGGAACCCGGAACCCAGAGTTGGCCGAACGTGTGGAAGACGCCGGATGTGAAGGCCGGGGCGGACACAGTGTTGTTAGAGTTGGTCTCATTGCAATACGAAGAGCATGTGACATTGTAAATGCCATACCAGTCATGGACAGAACTGGCGCTCACGTTCGAGAACATCTCGAACATATCGTTCTCGATATAGTGGAGATAGCCTGTGGCTTGACCTTTCCACTGGTCGCCGCCTAACGCGCCAGCCTTCTCGATAGGTAAAGTCCAGAAGGAAGGCCAGCCTTTGCCCGCACTAAACGGCTTCGTTAGCGATCCATTGAACGACATACTTGCCTCGATGTACCAGCCGTTGTTGAAGACCTCGCCAACGAAGCCTGCGTTGGCCGAGGTCGTAGGTGCGCTTCCATTCGTCCCAGAGGTGTAAATGGTGCCACCGCCGGTGTGGCTAGGATAGGGGAGCGCGGCGGAGGCAAGCGCCATATTGAGACCGTCAACCGGGGTGATTATGAGGCCCCCCTCGGGGGCGAGAGAGAACACGCTGCTGGGCGTCGTCTCACCATAGATGTAGTTATCCGTGTACCACTTGTAACCCGGAGCATTTGTAGGGCTGAGGGAAATCGTCGAAAGACACGTGAAGTCGTCCTCGAACACAATATTATAGCCTGAAGCGGCCGGGTTCGACGGATTGAATGCAGGCGTTTGTGCAAAAGCGACAGCCGGGATCCCAACAACAATGATTGAGGTGATAAGGAGGGCCGATATCCGCATTGCCTGATCTCCATGTTTGAACTTGAAGGAATATCAGCTTCGCGTGGGAGTGTCAGCGATCGTGCATAACGGGCATTCGCCCCATGGCCGCCGTAGCCATCCCAAATCTGACT
Organism: uncultured Methylocapsa sp.; assembly: GCA_964440215.1. Lineage (GTDB taxonomy): Bacteria > Pseudomonadota > Alphaproteobacteria > Rhizobiales > Beijerinckiaceae > Methylocapsa. Next base: position 17,358 of record CAYTRB010000060.1, on the reverse strand, counting down.
CGATTAGGCGTCTTCGACAAGCCTGACGAATTGCCGCCGTTTGTGCGTCGGGGCGGGCGCCGAGACGGCGCGCCGGAGAATACCGAAATATCTGTCATCAAAACTCACTTAACCTTAGGTTCGCAGCGAACGCAGGACGATCGAACGCCTTACGTTGTTGATGTCACCGGCAACGGCCGCAATTCCGCGATCAGCCGCGGGATGTCGTCGAAGAGGTTTCTCGGAGTAGCGGCGGCGGCCATCTAGAATGCAACATAGCACGCATGGCTTACGAACTTCGCACCGATCTTGATCAACTTCTCCTTGCGACTCGTCAGCGGCCAGTCACAGATCGGCTCGCGTGCAGCCGTCGCGCGCATAACCTTGCCGAGATTGTAGGCCAGCACATGAAGCTGCGGACGGACCGTGCTGGCCGCGAATGCGGCAAGGTACCGCGTCCATTTGAACGCGCCTTGCCCGCTTTGTTCCATTGCTCTCACGTGCCGTGCTTGTTGTAGAAGGCGACGACATTCCCGTCTGATTTGTCAGCCGCGGGCAGGTCGAAGTCATCGTCTAGGAAACCCGCACTTGGTTCAGCGTCGAAATCCGGCGCCAATGATCCGATAAGGCGGCTTTCCGTATCCCCCCGTCCTGATCTGTGTATTCTCCATCGTCACACTCTTGACGCACGGTCTCTTCAAACGGCGAAACCTAAATCCGATATCCTCTCATTCAGCGACGCCATAGCCGCGGGGCGCCGTGAAACATGGGGCAATCAGATTTCTTTCATGTCGCGGCCGCGCCGAGACATTATCGAAATTCTCGCTCCATCTCACAGCACATGGAAAAAGCGATCGCCTACGCCGCATGAATTGGCCAATGTCAAGTTCGGCCGATCCATCGATTTGGCCTATTCCTCGCCACTTGCCGCCAACATATACGGTCTTTGGCGTTTAAGGCTCATGCGGAACGGAGGGCTCCCATTTCTTCCCGTTCCGTTCCAAGACCCCGATAATTGTGGTATCTGAATTTCCGTCTGCTAGAGCAACGAAACAAGGATACGCGCTCTTAAGCTTCGATCACGCTCGCAGAATTCACTTCTTGTCGTCAGCGCGGCTGACGTGTAGAGGTCGTATTTAGGTTTAGCGGAGTTAAGGATGGAAATTATAGCGGGCGGCCCCCCTGCGAACGACGAGTCTCAATCAAATACAACACCCTTTACGATCGGCTATCCGATAATAGTTTTATTTGCTGTGTTAGATTCGGCAGTGCCTTTTATATATTGGCAAAACGCTAGTTTTCTTAACGCTTGGTACTCATTGACAATAGCCGTTAAGTTTTTAGTTTGTATATTGGTAATAAATAAAATTCATCTTGGGACCGTTTCATTTTATTCTTTTTACATCCTAATGGCGATGATTTTAATTTCTTCGGCAGTGGGAGGATCGGAGCCGTTTGACTATGTGAGAATACTTTCCTTCGTTATAAGCCTATTCATGACTTTATCGATACTAACAAGACAAAATTTGCCTATATACATGTTGACATGCGTATATACTATCGGCGTCAGCACATTGCTTTATGTCTTTCTGGCTCAGACCGGTCATATCGACGAAGACTGGGGCCGGTTTGATTATTTTGGAGGAAATCAACCTAATCTTGGAACTGAGATCATTTCTATTTCGGTCATTTATGCTAGTTGCGTTATGCCACCTGTTCGTCTTATCGCTTTCTCGGTACCAAGTATATACGCTATTAATCTGATGCAGGGCCGCGCAGGTTTAATTGTTTCAATCTTAGCCATCGCGATAAGTCTCTATACGCGTATAAAAAGCACTGTTAATCGTTCGATGGTAGGCGTAGTCGCTATTGGGGTATTAATTGCATCGCTGACCATTTATAATGAAGAGACATTGGCGTATTTTAACTCAATTCTGCTCCTTGACGATGAGCATCGCGGTGTAGACACCGGATATGTTGGACGGGGTGACCTTTGGGAAGGAGCGTGGAGAGCTTTTTTGCAAAGTCCAATCGTCGGAAATGGTGCGGGCTTTGAGGAGCGGCTTGGCGTCAATCCCCATAATTATTTTTTGTATGGGCTGGCACTATTTGGAATGTTATCGATATTCATTTTTGGGGTCATCTTCTATTTATTTTATGAATTATACAGAACAAATATTAGATGGTTTCTTATCGTAATCGTAATTTCTATTATGTTAGTGTTCAATGATCGATTCTTCAATTTGAATCCGTATCCGTTTTTATTATATGTCATTTTGTTCGCTCATTCACAGGATATCGTCTCGCCCACAATTACAGGTCCCAAACACTGGGCGAAGATCCTAGAGTTGTACCGGCAGCAGCCGGCTACTCGGCTCCCGTACTCGTTAATGTCGCGCGCGAATCGATGAACAAAGTGGACACCTTCTGGCATGGGCGATTGGTGAACTTGCCCGCGTTTGGCATACCCCTTCTCTGAGCGATCATGCGGCGAACCGTTTCTTCTCGAAGGCAATCTGGCTGAGATATCCCTCACTCCTTGGCGATCTGGCTCAATGGCAGGCCGCTGCTCGCCACATCCCAACCGCTCACCGCATGAATTCCTCCGTTTCTTGACGACACGCTGTAGCCATCAATCACCATCCTGCTCCTTCTGGAGCTTATCAGAGGCGTCCACCATTGCGAGGGAACGTCAATCGTGCAGCCAGCGGTCAGAAAGGATCGGGATGCTGGCGTGCTTGTGCAGCTGACTTTGTTTGGCTTTTATCCTTTCCTACAGTAGTGTCTTGCTGACTGATACCCTTCCACTGGTGGGTCGCTTGACGCTCGGCACCGCGGCCGAGCAAATGCGTTTCGAAAGACGGCAGCAAGACCCGCGAGCTCAACAATTCGGCGAGCTCCAATCCTCTTTCGACCCGTAACGACAAGTCCTCAACCCTAGCACGCAGGATGGCATCGAAGAGCGCTGCGCTGTCGCCGGCCGGCACAATAAGCGCTATATCTTCTAATACATTGGCGAGTTCTGATCCCGGTTCGGCGGTGATAACGATCGGGCGCCCGCTGGCCAGCATGCCGCCGAGTTTGGAGGGCATCACAAGATCAGCCGCGCCCTTCATTTGCGGCAACACATGCAGGTCGGCGATGCTCAATAGATCATTGAGACGACATTCGTCCTGCAGCGGCAGATAAATGACATTCGTGAGATCGGCATAGGTTTTTTGCAGTGAATTTTTCATCGGTCCGTCACCAACGATGACGAAAATCAACTTCTTCTGATCCACGAGACGACGAGCGGCATCAAGAACGACGTTGAGCGCTTGTTTGGGCCCGATATGGCCGGCATATAAGACGACAAAATCGTCATCCCTGCAGCCAAGTTCATCGCGAAAACCATGACCGGAGCGAGAAAGGCGCGGCTTGATCGTGTCGAGATCGACCCAATTGCGCACGACTTCGATCTTTTCGCTGTCCAACCCCTTGCTGATCAAGGCGGTGCGCATATTTGCTGAAATCGTAATTATCTTGTTAAATCTGAGGAGCAACCGGCGCTCCACCGCCATTATGGCCTGTTTAAACCACGCGCCTCTCAGGTGACCTATTCCGAAAGCGGCGTCGACCTCAAGATCCTGAACGTGGAGGACAGACTTAGAGCGTGACAGTTTTGCTGCCAGCAGCACTGCGGGCGCCGACACCAAGGTTGGCTCGACGCACATGATGACATCTGGATGAAACCGAAGGGCGCGCCATATCACCATCGGCGCCGCTAGGATGGCGAAGGTCAAAGGCGCCAATAGCCGCCACGCTCCGCCGCCATTCTTCTTCATGACCATCGGACAGCGTGTCACTGCGATCTTGTCAATGGTCTCCGTCATGTATTTATAAGCACGATAGGGTCTTTGTATGACCCAGCCTGGATAATGCGGCGGTGCCGTTACAACCTCGACAGTGTGTCCACGCTGTTGCAAAAATCGGGCGAGTTCCGACGTGTATTTGCCACAACCGATGAGTTCAGGGGCATAATTGATAGCATGGATCAAGATTTTCGAGGGCCCCGTCGAATCGCCGCCGTGAAGCGAAAGGGGTCTATGCTGACTGACCATATATCACCTAAATTGGCATTTCCCAGACGGCCGCCGTTTGCATCCCAATCTGGCTCGATTTGACGTCTTAGACAAGCTGGACGGCCGCCGCCGTTTGTAGGCCGGCGGCGGCCGCAATTCGGCGATCAACCGGAGGATGTCGTCGAAGAGGTTTCTCGGAGTGGCGGCCACGGCCGTCTAGCTGCAAGTTAGCACGCATGGCGTACGAACTTCGCACCGATCTTGATCAACTTCTCCTTGCGGCTCGGGTGCCGCCGGCGCGCGGATAAAGTTCGCCAGAATGCCAATCGACCTTGGCGATCACCCGACGCGGCTTCGTCCAGCTTCCGGCTAGATCGGTGAAGCCGGCGTCGGCACGGAAATAGATGCGCAATATCATATCTTGAGACCGCGCCTTGTCAGGCTTCAGTACGCTTCCCATCCTCGGTGCTGCAAACGTTTCCCGGGCGCGGAGCGCAGCGTTCCAAAGTGGCAAATTGATTGACCGCGATAAGCGGATAATAGCCGATGCGGTCGTCGTGGCTGTTCTAGACACTGTTTTCCGGTTCGCCATGCGTTGGGCCCATACTCGGATCCATGTCGACTAAGCTGCCTCTCGACGGACGGCGATTATGAACACGCTCGATCCATTGGCCGGGCGGTTGGGCAAGCGCCGAAAAGCCACGCGAAGCGCCCCATCTGGCTGGGGTTCAAATCCCGCCCCCGCAACCGGCATTTCTCGGGTTCCGGGATCAGCCTTAATCTAAACCTTGTGACCAGGGGCTGGCGCCGGTTGCGGTTACGCTTCTGCAGTCGCCCGTTCTTCGGGCCGTTTCCCATTGCCAGCGAAACCGCAACCGTTTCCGGCACTAGGTTCCTAATCGAGGCAGGGTGTTATACAAAGCCTGCCTTATTTCGGCCGCGCATTTTTCCTGATATAGGAAATAGAGGTTATCCGCTTTAACCCAAAGCTGGGCAGGGCGTCATTGTTCGAGAACGATGGATCTGGTGAGAGAACTTGTTACGTTTAGGATTCATGCCGGGCCCGCGGCCTTCGGTGAACATTGGCGGGGAGTTTGATTTATCTGGCTGGGTTCTGAATTCGCCTTGTATAGCGCGTCGCATTGCGGCCGCCGAGACCCTTATGAAGCGCCGCCGCAATTCAGTGCAAAAGCAATGAATCCGCTGGCGATGGTTCAAGAGTGCACGCCCAAGCGTTTTGAGAGTGGGTTTGTGGCGCTCAATTGGATTTAGGACCCCGTTCATGCCAACGATTGCCTTGGTTGACGACGACCGTAACATTCTTACCTCCGTGGCGATCGCCCTCGAAGGAGAAGGCTATCGTGTCCAGACATACACGGATGGATCGACGGCGCTTGACGATTTGAAGAGCAATCCTCCCGATCTTGCGATTTTCGATATTAAGATGCCGCGGATGGACGGCATGGAATTGCTCCGCCGGTTTCGTCAGAAATCCGACGTGCCGGTGATCTTTCTCACCTCAAAGGATGAGGAAATCGATGAATTGTTCGGGCTCAAGATGGGCGCTGATGATTTCATCCGGAAACCCTTTTCGCAGCGCCTTCTCGTCGAGCGCGTCAAGGCCATTTTGCGCCGGGCCAATCCCAAGGAGCCCGGAAGCCAAAAAGAGTCCGAGGCAAAAATCCTCGAGCGCGGTTATCTGAAGATGGACCCCGAGCGCCATGCCTGCACCTGGAAGAATGATCAGGTGACTTTGACCGTCACCGAATTCTTGATCCTCCAGGCGCTCGCGGCAAGGCCCGGAGTCGTCAAGAGCCGCAACGCTCTGATGGATGCGGCGTATGACGATCAGGTCTATGTCGACGACCGCACCATCGACAGCCATATAAAGCGCTTGCGCAAGAAATTCAAAGTCGTGGATGACGACTTCGAAATGATCGAGACCCTCTACGGCGTCGGCTACCGGTTCAAGGAATAAGCTTGCATTCGCCGCGAGTTTTTTGCTTTGGTGAGAAACGCCCCACAAATGCGGCGTTCCGGCAGCCGATCCAAAACATGGCGAGATCCGGTCACTGTTTCGGTCTATAGTCTAGACCTTACGCCTCGAGGATAGGGGTCGCCAGTTAATGAGTCTCGAAGCGCGCGAAGGAACGGGCTTCGAAAGAGCGTCCAGCACGGGGCGGCGGGTGAAGCGCATCCGGCGAAACCTTGGCCTGCGTTTGCGGGGATTGACGCGCATCGCCGGCGGCCGTTTTACCTCTCCCTTGGCGCGCCGCATTGTATTTTTGAACCTCGGCGGACTCGCCGCGCTCCTCATCGGTTTTCTCTATCTCAATCAATTCCGCGAAGGTTTGATCGACGCAAGAGTACAGAGCCTGCAGGTTCAAGGTGAGATTATCGCCGCCGCGATCGCAGCCTCAGCCACGGTCGAAACCGACGCGATTGCCATTGATCCCGAAAAGCTGCTTCAGCTCGCCCCGGGGCAAAGCTACGGGCTTGCCGACGAACCGGCGCCGTCGATTGAATTTTCGATCAACCCCGAGCGAATCGGACCGGTTCTTCACAGGCTCGCTTCGCCGACCCGGACGCGGGCGCGCATATACGACCGCGACGGCTATTTGCTGCTCGACTCGCAGTCGCTGACGAGCCAATCCAATATCATTCGCCGTGACCTGCCGCCGCCCATCCAAGAAGGGTCTCCTTCTCTGTGGACGCGCATAGGTAATGGCTTGAAGCGATTTATGGGCCAGTCCAGCCTACCCCTTTATGAAGATATCGGCGTTAACAATGGCAAGACCTATCCGGAAGTGGCGCGCGCGCTTGGCGGCAGCCCCCCGCAAGCGATCGAGCGCGTCGATTCCAAGGGAGAAACCATTATTTCCATCGCAGTGCCGATCCAACGGTTCCGGGCCGTGCGCGGCGCCTTGCTTTTGTCAACGCAAGGCGATGACATCGATAAGATCATTGGCTCGGAACGAGGGGCGATCGTCCGCATTTTCCTGGTTTCCTCGGCAATCATGCTTCTTCTCTCTTATTTTATCGCAGGAACGATTGCCGAACCGATCAGGCGCCTGGCGGAGGCGGCGGAGCGGGTGCGGCGAGGGACGAAGTCACGCCGGGAGATCCCCGATTTCACCGACCGCTCGGATGAGATCGGCCATTTGTCCGGCGCCCTCCGCGATATGACCAAGGCGCTCTACGATCGCATCGAGGCAATTGAGCGTTTTGCCGCGGATGTCGCACATGAATTGAAAAATCCGCTCACCTCCTTGCGGAGCGCGGTCGAGACCCTGCCGGTCGCGCGCTCGGCCGACTCGCGCCAGCGTCTGTTGTCGATTATCGAGCACGATGTTCGCCGGCTCGATCGGCTGATCAGCGACATCTCCGACGCCTCCAGGCTCGATGCCGAGCTGGCGCGCGACGATGTCGATCTCGTCGATCTGACGCGCCTTCTCGATGCGGTTGTTGCCGTGGCGAACCTGGTCAAGGATCCCGGCGCGATCCGGGTTGAACTCGTTATCGCGCGTCATGGCGCCTCCGAGGATAGCCGGAGGCCGGCCTTCATGGTACTCGGGCATGATTCACGGCTTGGCCAGGTTTTCAATAACCTCGTTGACAATGCCAGATCCTTTTCGGCTTCAGGCGGAAGCGTCCGCGTGCTGCTGCGCCCGGCCAAGGACTATACGCCCCAGGGCCACATGCGAGATGGTTTCGAGATCATCATCGACGACGACGGCCCCGGCATTCCCGCCGATGCTTACGAACGGATTTTTGAACGATTTTATACCGACCGTCCGGGCCAAGGCTTCGGCCAAAACTCCGGCCTTGGGCTTTCCATCTCGCGCCAAATCATCGAGGTCCATGGCGGCCACATATCAGCCCTGAACCGGGTCGGGCCTCCTGGTGCAGACGGCGTGATTCCGGTGCTTGGCGCCCGCTTCCTGGTCTTTTTGCCGAAGGCGTAAACAGCCAAGAGCACGGTCCGAAAAAGTTGCCCGGCTTCTTCGATCAGATCGTGCTCCAATAGTTTGAAACTAAGCGAGTCCTTGTCGATTAGAGGATTCCATTTGATTGAGAAACGCTCTTGGCCACCCAATGGGATCAACACGCTGTCGATGGGGAAAAATCCCATCTTCATGCTAGCGCCGTCGTGATCGGCGAAGCCGGCGTGCTCATTTTCGGTCCTTCCGGGTCTGGCAAAAGCAGCTTGGTTCTGGCCTTGATTGCGGCGGCCAAATGCGCCGGCATTTTCGCAAGACTTGTCGGCGACGACCGGATTGGCATCGTCTGCAGAGGCGCCCGCCTGATCGCCCGTGCTCATCCGATGATCCTGGGAAAGCTCGAACGGCACGGTCAGGGTCTCGTCGAAATCCCATTTCTGGCGGAAGCCGTTGTGCGACTTGTCATCGGGCTCGGGGGCAGGAAAGACGCGCCGCCGCCACGGTTTCCGGATGAAACCCAGGCACATACCGTCTTGGCGGGCGTGAAATTGCCTTTTCTGCGTCTGCGGCAAGACGCCGCAGTGTGTGACCTCGCCGCCACTGTCTTGGCCGATCCGCGGTTACGCGCGACCCCTCTCTAGGCTGTCCATGCCGTCCAATTCCCCTCGAACGCGAGCAGCACCTGGGTTTCAAGCCAAGGTTCCGTTCCGGTGCTCTTCGATGGACCATCATCACAAGAAAGAGCCGAACTTTGTCTTTATGGCGCGTCATTTTACTTGCCAATTCGGTTGCGCTGCACAAAATATCGCGACGGAACCTGTCTTGACGAAAGCATTTTCTCGCAATGGTCATCAGCAAGGTCTGCCGCTTGCCGTCTCGCGTTTTCGTCCACTCAAGGAAAATTTCGTGAAAGGTACGGCGAGTATCTATCGCTGGGCCATGGTATTAAACCGTCAAACCCGGGAGAAGCCGCTAGGCCTCGTCGCGCTGGCGCTCTTCTTTCGAGTGCTTCCCATTCGAGCGCTGCCCGCTCACGCCATACCTTGTGAGCGAACAGGAATAGCCCAAATTCAAAGAGTTGGAGCATGCCGGAATCGAAAAAGTCGCACAGCTTTTTCGGGACATGCCTGCATCCGCAACGCATGGTCCTTCCCTTGACGAATAGCCCTCACTTCCGTGCCGGCCAGGCACGCAGTTCCTGAACGAACAGGCACGCTTGATGATTGGAATCATCCTCGTTACCCATGGCCGCCTGGCTTCGGAATTTCGTGCCGCGCTGGAACACGTGGTCGGTCCGCAAAAGCAGATCGAATCGGTCGGCATCGGGCCTGATGACGATATCGAACAGCGGCGCCAGGATATACTTTCCGCCGTCGCACAAGTCGACAGCGGCTCCGGCGTCGTGGTGCTCACCGACATGTTTGGCGGCACCCCCTCCAATCTTGCGATTTCGATTATGAATGGCTCTCATATTGAGGTCATCGCGGGGGTCAATCTACCAATGCTGATTAAACTTGCCTCGGTGCGCGATAGCGCAAGCCTCGAACAAGCGGTGTGCCAGGCGCAGGACGCAGGCCGCAAATATATCTATGTGGCAAGCAAGTTCTTGGGCGGAAAATGAGCACGGACGATACGAACCCGGTAGAGCCAGCAGGTGATTGCCCGGACATCGAGCCGCCGGCCGATACCCTCGTACGCACCCTTGAAATCGTTAATCGCAAGGGGCTGCACGCCCGCGCGACCGCGAAACTCGTGCAATGCATCGACCGGTTCGATGTGGCCGTGACGGTCAGCCGCTGCGGGGAAACCGTCGGCGGGACCTCGATCATGGGTATATTGACCCTGGGCGCGGGGCCGGGAATGACGATTACCGTGACCGCGGCCGGCGCCGAGGCATCGGAGGCGCTGGAGGCGATCACGGCGCTCGTTGCCAACCGCTTCGGTGAGGACGAATAGAAACGTGCCGCGCGCGTCTCTGGTTCAGGCGCCCAAATGGTTGGGATCTCGCCAGACTCTCTCGAAGGGCAGCCGCCAGGCATGCGGGGCAATGAGCTGATGGATCGATTTCGGCCCCCATGAGGCGGGGGCGTAAAGCCGAACCGGCGGCGGCGCTTCCAGCAAGGGCATCGACACCTCCCACAGCCGCTCAATACCCTCGGCTGTCGTAAACAGCGTATGGTCGCCCCGCATTGCGTCGAGGATCAAGCGCTCATAGGCCTCAAGCACGTCGCTGATGAGGCCGGTGTCGTGCATGGCGAACTGCAGGCTCAGCTTGTCGAGCCGCATGCCCGGGCCGGGGCGCTTGCCGTAGAAGGACAGCGACATCTTCGAGGCGTCCGCCAGATCGAACGTCAAATGGTCCGGGCCTTGCGTGCCGACGCCCGACCCCACCGGAAACATGCTCTTGGGCGGTTCCCTGAAGGCGATGGAAATGATTCGTTGCCCCTCCGCGAGCCGTTTGCCCGTGCGCAGGAAGAACGGCACGCCTGCCCAGCGCCAGTTGTCGATCGAGCATTTCAGCGCGATGAAGGTTTCGGTATCCGACTCGGGGTCGACGCCGTCCTCGGACCGGTATCCGGTGTATTGCCCGCGGATTACCTCCCTCGGATCGATCGGCAACATGCTACGAAAGACCTTGTTCTTTTCCTCGCTGATCGGCGCCGGCTCCAAGGCTGTCGGGGGCTCCATCGCCATGAACCCGAGAATCTGGAACAAATGGGTCACCACCATGTCGCGAAACGCGCCGGTCGCCTCATAGAACCCAGCACGGGTGCCAAGCCCCAGCGTCTCCGGCACATCGATCTGCACATGGTCGATGAAATTGCGGTTCCAGATCGGTTCGAACAAGCCGTTGGCGAAGCGGAAGGCAAGGATGTTTTGCGCCGGTTCCTTGCCGAGGAAATGGTCGATCCGGAAGATCTGATCTTCGGAAAAGACCTCATGCAGCTTGGCATTCAGCGATACTGCGCTGGCCAAGTCCGTGCCAAACGGCTTTTCCATGACGATCCGCGACCGGTCGACGAGACCGGCATCGCCCAGCAACCGGACGGCTGACAAGGCTGCATTGGGTGGCACGCTCAAATAGTGCAAGCGGCGGCTGTCGGCGCCCAAAGTCTGCTCCGCTCTATCCACCGCCGCCTTGAGGTGGCCAGCACCGGCAGCCAGAGGGATATAGTCCAGAGTCTCAGCGAAGGCAGCCCAGGCGGCCTCATCGATCTTTCGCGTGGAGAATTGATCAAGGGCGCCGCGTGCGAATAGGCGGAAACTCTCCGGGTCGAGCGTATCCAGCGAGACCCCGATGATCCGGCAGCCAGGGATAAACCCGGCACTCGACAGGTGAAACAGACCCGGCAGCAATTTCCGTCGAGCGAGGTCGCCCGTGGCGCCCACGAGGACGACGACTTGCGGATATTTCGGACCAACCCCTGGTGGAATCTTTCCCAACATAGCCATCCTATGCTCCCGCCGCCCCGGCTAAATGGACACGCGCCGCTGCGGCGAACCCTGAACAGTTATTCCACGATGCGACGGCGGTCACGCTCCACTTACAAGAGCATGCTCCACGCTCTATCGATAGGCCCGCGCGGCCGCGATGAGGCCCGCTGTCGACGAGTCGAATGCTTCCGTCGAGCGGTCCGCATCGGCGACAATGGGCGTGAGCGTGTTGGCGAGTTCCTTGCCTAATTCCACGCCCCATTGATCGAAGGAGTTAATATTCCAAATGACTCCTTGCACAAACACTTTGTGCTCGTAGAGGGCAATCAATTGGCCGAGAACGCGCGGTGTCATTTTCTTATAGAGAAAAGTGCTCGACGGCCTATTGCCTTCAAAAACCTTGTGGGGCGCGAGCGCATCGATGGCCTCGGGGCTCATATTTTGCGCTTTTAACCGCTTCCTCACCTCCTCGATCGGACGCCCCTGCATGAGGGCCTGGCTCTGGGCGAGGCAATTGGCGAGTAGCAAATGATGATGCGCAACATCGGCGTCCAGCGGCCGCGCCGCGACGAGGAAGTCGATCGGCACGATTGTGGTGCCCTGATGCAGCATCTGGAAGAAGGCATGCTGGCCATTCGTTCCGGGCTCGCCGAAAACTACTGGCGCGGTCTCGTATCCGACGCGCCTGCCCGACAAGTCCACCGACTTGCCGTTCGATTCCATTTCAAGTTGCTGCAGATAAGCGGGAAACCTTGCCATCCGCTCGTCGTAAGGAATGACGGCCTGCGCCGCGCAACCCCAAAAATCGCGGTACCAGATTGCGAGCAGTGCCATCAAAACCGGAACGTTGCGATCAAGAGGCGCCTCGACGAAATGGGTGTCGACGTCTTGCCCGCCGCGCAGGAATTTTTCGAATTTCTCCTTGCCTATTCCGATCGCCAGTAACAGACCAATCGACGACCAGATCGAATAGCGGCCACCGACCCAATCCCAAAAGCCAAACACGCGGTCGCTTTTAATGCCGAAAGCGGCGATTTTATCGAGCTGGGTCGACACCGCGCAAAAATGATCGGCGACCGCCGCCTCGCCGAGCGCCGCCGCGACGGCCTTGCGCGCGGTAGCGGCGTTGGTCATGGTTTCGATCGTTGTGAAGGTTTTTGAGCAGACAATGAAAAGCGTGGTTTCGAGCGGCACCCGCTTCAAGGTGTCGCCGAGATCGGCGCCATCGACATTGGCGACGGTGTGGAGCCTCAGATGGTTCAGGATAAAAGGCGCGAGCGCCCGCGCCGCCATGGCGGGACCGAGATCCGAGCCGCCGATGCCGATGTTCACGATATCAGTAAAGCGGGCACCGCTCGCCGACTTGATTTCGCCATTGCGGATCGCTTCGGCGAACGCTTCCACTTTGGCCCGCTCGGCCAGGACCTCCGGCATGACATCATGGCCCTCGGCGAACATTGGCCTGCCCGAAAGGTTGCGCAAGGCCATGTGCAGGGCCGGTCGGTGCTCCGTAATATTAATCGGCTCACCCGCGAAGAGCGCCGCCCGGCGCGCTTCGACACCCGCCGCGCGCGCCAGATCGAGAAGCAGGTTGAGCGTCGTTTCGGTGAGCAGGTGTTTCGAATAGTCGAATAGAATATCGTCGAGCGCCACGTGAAAACGCGCGAAGCGATTGGGGTCGTCATGAAAGAAATTCGCGATGGTTTGTCCAGCCAGGGATCGCTTATGCGCCTCCAGCGAAGCAAGAGCCTTTTCGATTTCATGAGCCATGCGTCACCTCAGCCGATCAGGACGCACACGGGCCGCTTCAAAATGGCAAAATAAAGAGCTGATCTGACAAAGTGATGACCCGGCGCCGCGGTCGATTCGTATTTTACGTCTCCTCAAATTTTAGGTCCAGCCTGCCCGGCGGAACGAAAGCCAGGCAGGCTGAACGTCAATCACTAATTATAAGCCCGCTCGCCGTGATCGGAAATGTCAAGGCCTTCGAGCTCGGCCTGCTTCGTCGCCCGGAGGCCAATGATGAGATCGACGAATTTGTAGAGGATCGCCGAGCCGATCCCGGACCAGAGCAAAGTGAAGGCGACGTTCTTCGCTTGGATCAACACCTGCGCCGCCATATCGTAATCGCCTGGCGAGGCGGAGCCGGGGTTTTTAGTGTAGTCGGTGATGCCCGTGCCGCCAAGGTAGGGCGCAACCACAATGCCGGTGGCGATCGCCCCGATAATGCCGCCGATGCAATGCACGCCAAACACATCGAGAGCGTCATCATACCCGACTTTCGGCTTCACGAAGGCGCAGAAGAAGAAGCAAACCGCGCCAGCCACGAAGCCAAGAACGATCGACCCAATCGGGCCGGCAAAGCCCGATGCCGGGGTTATCGCGACAAGACCTGCTACCGCGCCCGAGACCAAACCGAGCAGGGACGGCTTGCCCTTGATCACCCATTCGGTGAACATCCATCCGAGCGTCGCGGCCGAGGTCGCGACAAAGGTGTTCACGAAAGCAAGCGCCGTTACACCATTCGACTCGAGGTTAGAACCAGCGTTGAAGCCGAACCAACCCACCCAAAGGAGGGAAGCGCCGATCATCGACATGGTGATGGAATGCGGCGGCTCGATATCGTGCGGATAGCCGATCCGCCTGCCGAGGAACAAGCAACCGACAAAGCCCGCGATGCCCGCGTTGATGTGAACCACGGTGCCGCCGGCAAAATCGAGGGCTCCCATTTTATTGAAAAAGCCGGCATTGTTGAGAACCGAGTCGAGGTTTGCTTGCGCAACCTCCTTGGCGGCATCGTCGGGGGCGTCGGCAAGGGCCTTCGCGGCATCGGCGATCGCGTCCGGGCCCGGCCAATACCAGACACCATGCGCGATCGGGAAATAAATGAAGGTCACCCAAAGCAGGATGAAGACAAAGACGGCCGAGAATTTCATGCGTTCGGCGAAGCCGCCGATGATCAAGGCGGGGGTAATGATGGCGAAGGTCATCTGAAACGCCATATAGACATATTCGGGAATGACGACGCCATTGGAAAAGGTCGGCACGTTCGAATCCGGGGTAATTCCTTTGAGAAAGGCCCGGTCCAATCCGCCGACAAGATTGTTCCATTCATAGCCTTGCAGAAAGCCAAGCCAGGGATGGTCGCCTGCGGCGAACGGAACCAATTGATGGCTGCCTTCGGTAAAGGCGAGCGAATAGCCGTAAAGCACCCAAACGATCGAGACGAGGGCGACGATCGCGAACACCTGGGAGAGTATGGAAGCCATGTTTTTCTTGCGGACCATGCCGCCGTAGAAAAGCGCGAGGCCCGGAATCGACATCATCAGGACGAGCGCGGTCGAGGTCAGCATCCAGGCGGTGTCGCCTTTGTTGGGCACGGGGGCAGCGGCATCCGCGAAGGCCAGCCCGGCCGTGCCCGCGGCCAGCAAAAGCCCTAAACCGATCGCCCGGGGAGCACCCCTTGGAAGGAAACGAAGTGTCATATCCAACTCCTGAAAAACTTCGAAAATGGAGGGAAGGGAACGTTAGATGGCTTCTTGATCGCGTTCACCGGTCCGGATCCGGACCGCTTGATCGAGCGCGGTAACGAAGATCTTGCCGTCGCCAATTTCTCCTGTCCGGGCCGCCGTGGAGATGGCTTCGATCGTCTGACTGACGAGATCGCTCGACACCGCAACCTCGATCTTCAATTTGGGCAAAAAACTGACCGCATATTCCGCCCCACGGTAGATTTCCGTGTGGCCCTTTTGGCGGCCGTAACCCTTGACCTCGGTCACGGTCATGCCGGTCGCGCCAATCGCTGTCAGAGCGTCACGAACCTCGTCCAACTTGAATGGCTTAATAATCGCAGTAATTATTTTCATGTTGCTTTCCTGCTTGCCTCTACCTCGGGAACTTTGGAAACGGGGTGGGAATTTGGTCGCGGGCGCAGGGCCGCGCGCGATCGGCGCAGCCGTGCTTTCGTTGATGATAGCAAGCCTCGGGCCAGTTACCGGCTCGGGGCCAGGCGTGGGGTTGGGGAATAGTAGTGCTTAAGGCCTGATTTGGCCAGGAAAATGGCCGCATTTGCGATCCGCAGAAGAATAAACATGTTCAGGCTTATCCGGCGCGGTCGTTCAAAACAAAGCGCCCCGAGAGGCAGGCTTCGGGCGCATCAACCCCTCCTGAGCAACAGAGGCTACCAGATGGCCGTCATGGGAGAAAACAAGCCCGCGCGCGAAACCCCGCGCACCGCAAGAGTTCGGGCTGTCTTGCGCATAGAGGAGCCAATCATCGGCTCGAAACGGCCGGTGGAACCACAAGGCATGATCGAGGCTTGCGACCTGGAGGCCTGTATCAAAGACGGAATGGCCATGCGCGCCGAGCGCGACGTCGAGCAGAGTCATGTCGGAAAGATAAGCGAGCACGGCGCGATGAATGGCAGGGTCGCTGGGGAGCGGGCCCGTCGCGCGCAGCCACACATATTGTTCGAGGGCGCCTTTATCGTGCCGGACGTAGCGGCCAAGGTCGACGGGACGGATTTCAATGGGGCGCTCTTGGACGAACCAGCGGCGAATAGAGTCCGGCATGGACTCGCCAAAGCGCCGCAAAATTTCGGATTCGCTTGGCAGGCTTTCCGGCAATGGAACCTTAGGCATGGACACAGCATGTTCGAGCCCAGGCTCCTCGATCTGGAACGACGCCGAGAGCGAGAAAATCGCGCGCCCGTGCTGGATCGCATTGCAGCGCCGCGTGGTGAAGCTCTTCCCGTCCCGGATCCGGTCGACCTCATAGACGATCGGCACCGACGGATCGCCAGGCAAAAGGAAATAGCCGTGCAACGAATGCGGCGCCCGCTCCTCGACGGTGCGTGCCGAGGCGACGAGGGCTTGCGCGACAACGAGGCCGCCGAACACCCGCTGCCAGCCAACCTGCGGACTGCGGCCGCGAAATATATTTTCCTCGATCTGCTCGAGATCGAGGATTGTCAAAAGTTGGTTGACGGCGCTGGACATCGCTCACAGAACTCTTTTCTGGCACGCCTCATGTGGCGCGCCAGTGCTTCCGTCAACGCTTAAAGCATGATCCCAAAAAGGTGTAGACGTTTTGGATAGGAGCACGAATCAACAGAAAGCGCTTGTTTCTTAAAAGTTGCAGGGTTTTTGAAGATGATTACGCGGCAGAAAAAAACAGAGTGAGTGCCTGAGCGAATCCTCATGAAGCGATCATCATCAACTATTCACGATCTTCCACAGCCATCCTCAGGAGTCATGTGTGCGACCAGCGAAGCTAGAGCGTTTCGCTTCTACGCGGCAGCTAATTCTTCAACAGGGATCATTTTATTGCGAATCCAGCTTGATGATCTTCGGTTTCACCTTGCTGCCGTGATCGCCGTGCGAAGTTTGACGGATCCGTCTCTGTCTTGAATAGCGTTGCGGGTTCTTGAAGTCGGCGTTGCTCGTCGATGTCGTGTAATCGGCAAGCACTTGGCTTTCCGCCCCCTCGCGCACGGCGCCGGCGAAAATGCCGAATACGTTGGGGATATGGAAAGCCTGTGGCACGGACTCCGCCGCGTTTTGGAAGGCACCGCCGCCACTGCGGTCATTGATGATAAATGAAACCGGCGGCGCCTGATCGATGGCCTCGACGACGACTGGCACGGGCACGGCTTTATCGATTTTCGCTTAGACTTCGTCGATCCAGGCAAAATTCCCGAGAATCCAATTGGTATAGGCATGCGGCGCCATCGCGCGCGGCATTTTCTCACTTCAAATCCGGAGAGAAGGCGTAGGCGGGGAAATAGAAAATGCCGGCGTATAGGCCCAGGGTATTAATGCCAGCGCGGCTGACAAGCTAACCCGCCGCATTGGCGTCGAACCAGAAATTATTGTTCCTTTTGGAAGCTCCCAGGGGAAGGCACCGCCTTATTCGAGCGGACGCGCTTCCTCGGGCAGCATGAT
>CAYTRB010000059.1:0-18610 GCA_964440215.1 uncultured Methylocapsa sp. | reverse complement strand
CCTTGACCTCAAGTGCCGTGCCCGCGTGAATCGCTGTCATGATTTCTGGAATATCGTCCTCGGGCACGATGAAAATCACAGATATGGGGTGCATTTGGTCGACCACCACAAGGCCGGGGTCGGTGGTCTGCACAAAATTGCCGGGATCGACCATTCGTAAGCCGATACGGCCGTCTACAGGCGAAACGATGTGCGCATAGATCAGGTTTAGTTTTTGATTGTCGATCTGAGCCTGATCAAGTTTGACCGAACCCTCGTATTGCTTGACGAGATATATTTGGTCCTCGGCCTGTTGACGCGCAATGGAATTCTGCTTGACGAGGGTTTCATAGCGGGCCAGATCCATTTTTGCTTGGTCGAGGAGCCCCTGATCATGGACAAGCTGACCCTCGTATTGAGCTTCGAGCAATTGATACGGGCGCGGATCAATCTGCGCTAAAAAATCGCCTTTCTTGACCCACTGGCCTTCCTTGAACCCGACTTCCAAAAGCTGACCATTAACCTGGGTCTTAATCGTCACGCTCGCGATCGGCGTCACCGCGCCGAGGGCAGTGACAACGATCTTTATGTCCCCGGTTCCGATGGTGGCCACGCCCACCGGCTGCGGCGCGGTTTGCTGATCGGCGCCAGTCTCCTTTGGCGCGCGAAGCGCTGTCGCGACCCGGTAAATGCCGAACCCAAGCAGAACAGCGATGCCAAGCAGAACAATCGGACGCAGCAGAGATCGCGGCTTCGCCTTCACTTCGGGAAGCTTGCCCTTATCCTCGCGAAAAGCGGTGCCGTCGCGCAACAACGTTTCGTTCAGAGCCTCTTTAGCCCCATGCGTCCAGTCATCCATATTTAGCATCCTATGCCTGGCATCAATATAACTCTTGCTGTCAGGAAATCATGGCCATAATTGACTGAAAGGGTTACCGCGAATGTTCCGGGGCATGAAGATTTCGTAATATTCCGGTTCCGATGCTTCGGTTGCCTCGTCGTTTCGGTGCCGCAGAGGCTCCAATCAATAGAGGAGACCATCAAAATCTCAGGCAGCATTAGGGGTTTCCTCCTTGCACAGAGAAATGCACGCCGGTCATAGCCACGAAAAGCTCCCTAAGGATTCGGTGAAAAAGGATTGATGATTGGGTTTCTCATCTCCAGCGCGAGGCTGCTTGGCAACAGTGCCGTATCCCAGCCGCCGCCAAGCGCCTCGATCAATGCGACGGCGGCAAGAAAGCGATCCTGTCTCACGGCCAGCGCTGATTCCTGGTCGGCGAGCAGCTGTGCCTGGGCCACGACGACGGCGGTGAAGGCGATGGTGCCCGCCTGATATTGATTGAGATAAACATCGACCTCCTGTTGGGCCGCCTTGACCGCATCATCAATGACCTTCTGCTGGCGCGCCAAGAGGCGTATCGCGACAAGCTGGTCCTCCACCTGCTGAAAGGCCGTCAGAACGGTCTGCCGGTAGGTGGCGACGCTTTGCTGATAGGCCGCCACCGCCGCCTCGACTTCCGCTTCGCGCAGGCCGGCATCGAACGCGATTTGCGAGGCGGACCCAGCGACCGACCAGACTTCATTGGCGAGCGAAAGCGCGAGCGCTCCGGTCCCCGTGAAACCGAACAGGCCTGTAAGGCTGATATCCGGGTAATAAAGGGCAATGGTGGCGCCAATGAGGGCATTTTGCTCCTGCATCGTGCGTTCGGCCGCGGCTATGTCCGGCCGCCGCTCAAGCAGCGTTGACGGCACGCTCACCGGAATATCGGGAAGCCTGAAGCCGAGCGGCGTTGGTTTGATGGTCAGATCCGCCGGCGGCCGGCCCATCAAGGCCGCGATCGCATGTTCGAACTGCGCCCGCATGATGCCGACATTGACCGCCTGCGACTCTGTCGTGAGAACCTGCGCCCGCGCGGTCGCGACGTCGGCGATCGAGGCGGTTCCGGCGTTATATTGATTTTGCGTGATGTCCAAAGTTTTCTTATAGGCCACGACCGTTTGATCGAGGAGTACCTGCAGCGAATCCGCCGCGCGCAAATTGTAATAGGCGGTGGCGAGGAGCGATTGGGTGGAGAGCTTGGCATTGTCGAGAAGGGCGTCCGAGGCCTGGGCACCGGCGATATTGCTCTCCACCATGCGGCGAATTTTGCCCCATACATCGAGGGTCCAGCTGCCATTGGCGGCGAGCGTCGAAAGCACGTTGGTTGACGAAATACCCCCCGTGCCGCCGCCCACCGACGCTCCGGCATGCGAGCCGGTTGATGTGTAATTTATGGAGACTGTTGGAAATAGACCGGCCTGGGTTTCCTTGATTATGGCGAGCGATTGCACATAGGCCGCCGCGGCGGCCGCAACCGTCTGGTTGGAGATTTCAACTTGCGGTTCGAAACCATTGAGCTTTGTGTCCTTGAACACCAGCCACCAGGGGCCGCGATCGATATCATCGAGAGGCGTCGCGCGCTTCCAGCCCTTGAGCTCCTTGTAATACGCCGGGACCGGTGCTGGCGGGCGATCATAATCTGGTCCCACCGTGCAGCCAAAGAGTCCCACACTCAGAACAGCGGCAGAAAAGCCCGCCCAAGCTTTCGATCGGCGCTTGAGCATTGGCCACATTGGATATTGTTGCTCCGGACATCGCGGCTTGAGAGGCAAGATTGCGCTATTGGCGACGTGTGGCCGCTCTTAAATCGTTGATGGTTTATGTCGAAATACCCAGCCAATGCGGCAAGACTAAAGCCAAACCGGGCGATACTAAGGCTCACGATTTCTTGAACCCAGCCGCGATCGCACCAGGAAACGTTGCGCCGCTCGGCACCGTATGATGGATAGAGGGCGGATCCTCACCATTTTGCACGAGCAAGCTTCAATTGGTATGCAGCTTGTCTGCGGGTTGGTTGATGCCGCAAGATTAAATTTAAGCAACTTTTTCCCGGAGCGACGGAATGTTGCCATGGACCGACCGATTTGGGCGTTTCGTCCCGCTTAAAGGCGCCGCCTTTGCCGGTGTCCTCGTGCCTGCGGCTTGGATCGCGATCGAGGCGAGTTCTGGCTGGCTCGGCGAGCGTCCCATCACGGAAGCCATTCATCAGTCTGGACTTTGGGCGGTACGCCTCCTTGCTATGACTTTGGCGGTGACGCCGCTGCGGCTGGCATCGCACTGGTCCAAGCTGATTTCGATTAGGCGCATTCTCGGCGTCTCGGTTTTGGCTTACGCGCTCCTGCATTTCGCGCTCTATATTCTTAATCAGCATTTCGATTTGACGCATGTCGCGACCGAAATCCTATTGCGGATTTATCTCATTATTGGCTTCGTTGCATTTTGCGGCTTGTGCGTGCTGGGCGCGACTTCGACCGACGGCATGATCGCCCGGCTTGGAACCGAGAGATGGACGCGTCTGCACAAGTTCGTTTATGTGATCACGGTTTTAGCGAGCGTGCATTTCTTTATGCAATCGAAGCTTGATATCACCCAGCCGATCATCATGGCGGGAATTTTCTCGCTTCTGTTCGCTCATCGGATCGCGCGGAGCCGGTATGGTGATCTGTCGCCTTTGCAATTGGCCGGGCTTGCTTTCGCGGTTGCGTTCGCGACCGCCCTTGGCGAAGCCCTCTACTATGCTTTTTCCTATGACGCGCCACTGGTCCAAGTGCTTGCCGCGAACCTCGACTTTTCCTACGCAGTGCGGCCGTGCTGGTTCGTGCTTGGCGCTGGACTTGTGATTTTTTTCGCACGTCTGGCGCGGCCTTGGATGGCAAGGGACAAAGCTTCTTCGGTCCCTAGTCTTCGAAAATCCCGTCTGCGGACCGGAGCAAGGCCGCTGTGAGCCCATGAACAGCCGCCTGGGCACCTTTTCCGAGCCCAAGCCCAAGAGCCTGATCGTTGCGGTTCAAGTCCTTACGCGCACAATCGCATGAATGGGTTTGCCGGTGGTTCACCGTTTTTCTCTGTCATCAAAAAAATCATGCATCTTGTTAAGATCACGCTCTAACCAAAACGGCGCGGGGCGGTAACTTCGCGGGGCGGCCCCGCTTCGCGGGCCCGCGGCAAACTCCCATGTTTGGCGACCATCCGCGCCACGCGCTCGGCCGCCAGCGGGTCCGAAAATCTTTGGCCCTCCATGACGTTGAAAGGGCGATCGGCAGAGAAAAAATTGAAGCTAAGGCTATGCGCGTCACGAGCGACGATCCCCGCTGTGCGGCCGCCAACTTCAATGACATAGGCGTCAGGCATGGTTGTATCCTCAGAACGATTCGAAATGTTGAGTAATTCAATGAACTAAATGTAGTTTAGTCAATCCCAGGCTTTCTGGCAACGGGGCCGCCCTTATGGCTAAATTCGAAAATTGTTCTGGTAAGCTAACGCGAACAGGACGCAAAAACGCCATTTGAAAAGACAATATTTGAGCCGCTTTCCGGCCTGCTTCCATCTCGCAACCGCAGCAATTTTAAACGGTTCTGCCGCGCCCTAATCCGGATCGATGATGGATATAAGCATTTGATATGCCACATTACAGCCGACATCAAAGCAATGTGAGGCAAATCGAACCGTCGGCGCCCGTCCGCGGCTTGCGTGGCCATCAGCGCCGCGTCCGTTTTAGCGGTGGTCTTTCGTTGGAAGACGGTCCTAAGCCGAGAAACTTGCAGACCCTTTCAAAGACCGGCGTAGCCCATGCCCTTTTCAGCAAGATGACGTTAATTGGCCCCGGCGGCTCTCTGTATCTATTTGATTTAACTTATAATCCTGTCCATAAAGGCGGCGCCTTCCGGGCTCAAGCACTAGTCGAAAAGGCTTGAAACACTCTCTTCCTTGGCGGTCCGGGCGATTGCCTCGCCGATCAAGGGCGCGATCGAAACGACCCTTATATTGTTGGAAACCCGGATCGCTTCGGTGGCTTGGATAGTGTCTGTCAGCACAAGCTCCTTCAGCCGCGAGGCCGCAATGCGCGCCACTGCGCCACCCGAAAGAACGCCGTGCGTGATATAGGCGTAGACTTCCTGGGCGCCCTCATTCAGCAAGGCATCGGCAGCGTTGCACAATGTGCCTCCAGAATCGACGATATCATCGACGAGAATGCAACTTTTTCCGGCAACGTCGCCGATGATATTCATGACTTCCGAATCGCCCGCGCGTTCGCGCCGCTTATCGACGATGGCAAGCGGTGCGTCGATGCGTTTCGCCAAGGCACGAGCCCGTATCACGCCACCGACGTCGGGAGACACCACCATCACATTATCGAGTTGCAGCCGTTCCTTCATATCTCGGACCAGAACCGGTGCGGCATAGAGATTGTCGGTCGGAATATCGAAAAAGCCCTGAATTTGGCCGGCATGGAGATCCACTGTGAGAACACGATCGGCGCCGGCGCGCGTGATGAGGTTGGCGACGAGCTTGGCTGAAATAGGCGTGCGCGGGCCTGGTTTGCGGTCCTGCCTTGCGTAGCCGTAGTAAGGAATCACAGCGGTGATGCGCCTGGCCGAGGCGCGCCGCAACGCGTCGGTCATGATCAGCACTTCCATCAAATGATCGTTCGCCGGATAGGATGTCGATTGAACGACGAATGCATCCTGACCCCGCACATTTTCCTGAATCTCGACGAAAATCTCCATATCGGCGAAGCGGCGAACCTGGCATTTGGTCAAGGGAATGCCGAGATAGGCCGCGATGGCCTCCGTCAGAGCCCTATTCGAGTTACCCGCTAGAATCTTCATCGCTCTTGCTACCCGTCCGATAGATCGCTTGTGCGGTCGCCGCCAAAGGCGGTCAGCCGATCTTAAAGTGTATTGGTGGAACTGCCATGATCAAGCTTCCCATGGCACCGCGCAATCGGGCCGATCCTCCGTTTGACACGATGGTTTCCGGTGCGCACCTCATGCCGTACCGGTCGCAAAATTCAACCTCTTACACAATTTGCAAAGGGAAGGGATAAGCGCATGCGACAAAACAAAGTGATAGAGTCCATCAACGATCGTTTGCCCGTCTAACTCCTCCAGAAGAGGGAATCACGGCGCCATTCAAACCGCATCACCCAAATGCACTGGCGTTCAACCCGCATTCAGCGCGGCTCCTTGCCCGTTCTGACTCGCTCCCATTCGTGAGCGATGGCCCTTTGCGTCGCCAGGTCATGGTAACCGGGAACGAAGAGCTTTTGCATGACGGCGGCATCAGGGTAAATGGACGGGTTGCCGGAGATGGTTTTGTCGATCAAGGATTTCGGCACGAGGACGCCATTGGCGAGATGGGTAAAATTCGTGTTGCGTGCGGCGATCTCCGGCCGCAAAAGGAAGTCAACGAATGCATAGGCTTCCTCGACGTGCGGGGCATCCTTTGGAATTGCGAGATTGTCGAGCAGGATGGGTGCGCCTTCCTTGGGAATGGCATAATCGATCTTGATCCCGTTTTCCGCCTCGCGGGCGCGGTCGCGCGCGTGGAAACTGTCTCCGGAATAACCGACTGCCAGGCAAATATCGCCATTGGCCAACGCCTCGGCATAGTCAGAGGGAGACGTCCCGAAATTTTTCACGTCGCGCCGGATACCGCTTAAAACATCGGCGGCGCGCTTGAGATCGGTTGGGTGAATCGAAACGGGATCCAGCCTCAAATATTGCAGCACGATTGCGAACAAATCTTCGGGGCGATCCAGGAAATCAACGCCGCAGCCAGAGAATTTCTTTACATTCTCCGGCTTGAACACAATGTTCCAAGAATTGAACAAGGCAGCAGGGAGGGGCGCGGCTGCGGCCGCGAGCGAAGCATTGGATTGTGCCTCACCCGTAAGTTCCTTGGCGATTTCGACATTGTATGCAATGCCCGCCGTAAACCACATATAGTTGACCGCAAATTGGTTGCCTGGATCATGGGTCGCAAGATGCGCCATGACTTCCGGCCAAAGTGTCTTGCTGTTTGGAAGTTTTCTTTTGTCGAGTTTTAGAAAGTGTCCCGCCGCAATTTGCCTTTGCAACACCCGGCCCGAGACAATGACGACGTCAAAACCCGTCTTTCCGGTCTGGAACTGTGCCTCCAATGCCTCGTCTGAATTGTAAGTATCATAGGCGACCTTGATCCCGGTCTCCTTGGTAAAGTCCGCCATGACCTCGGGATCGACGTAGTCGCTCCACCCATAGACGTTGACAATCCTGTCTTGACCGAACGCAGGAAGAAGGATGCCAGGCATCCAAAGCCCGAACGCACAAACGGCAACGCGAAAGACTTTCATTCGAACCATTGTGCCAGGGCGCTGTTGTGAATCAATCCGTCTTGTACGAAGGAAAAAGAACTTGTGCTAGAGCCTGAGTCCAAAAACTTGCTGACCGTTTTCATAGTTCCTGCGCGACAACGAAATTGATCGTCCAGCATCGCTCGCCCGTTACGGCCTACGGAATGGCGGTCCTGATTTCACTTTGCGGCGCATTTTCCTATCCCCCGCTCACGCGGGCGCGCAAATTTTCTTCGATCTTATCAAGGAAACCGGTTGTCGACAGCCACCGCTGATCGGCACCGATCAGAAGTGCAAGATCCTTAGTCATATAGCCGGCCTCAACCGTTGCGACGCAGGTAACTTCGAGCGACTCCGCGAATGCCGTAAGTTCGGCATTGCCGTCGAGTTTCGCGCGATGCGAGAGCCCGCGTGTCCAGGCAAAAATCGAAGCGATAGAATTGGTCGATGTTTCCTTGCCCTTTTGATGTTCCCGGTAATGCCGTGTCACGGTGCCATGCGCGGCCTCGGCTTCGACCGTATTGCCGTCCGGGCTCATGAGCACAGAAGTCATCAGGCCGAGCGATCCAAATCCTTGCGCGACGGTGTCGGATTGGACGTCGCCGTCATAGTTCTTGCAGGCCCAGACATAGCCGCCGGACCATTTGAGCGAAGAGGCGACCATATCGTCGATCAGACGATGCTCATAGGTGATACCGGCCTCAACAAAAGCGGGTTTGAATTCGGTTTCGTAAACGTCCTGGAACAAATCCTTGAAGCGGCCGTCATAGGACTTCAAAATCGTATTCTTCGTTGAGAGATAGACGGGATATTTGCGATTGAGCCCGTAATTCATCGAGGCCCGGGCAAAATCGCGTATCGATTCGTCGAGATTATACATCGACAAAGAAACGCCAGGACCTGGATAATCGTAGACTTTTCGTTCGATGACCGTGCCGTCGTCTCCTTCGAATTTGATGGTGACGCGGCCTTTGCTGGGAACCTTGAAATCGGTTGCGGCATATTGATCGCCGAAAGCATGGCGGCCGATGACAATTGGCCGTGTCCAGCCGGGCACGAGGCGCGGAACGTTCTGGCAAATGATGGGCTCGCGGAAAATCACGCCGCCGAGGATATTGCGGATCGTGCCATTCGGCGATTTCCACATTTGCTTAAGCTTGAATTCCTCCACCCGGGCTTCGTCTGGAGTGATGGTGGCGCATTTGACGCCAACGCCGTGCCTTTTTATGGCATGGGCGGCCTCAACGGTGACCTGATCATTCGTCGCGTCCCGGTTCTCGATCGAAAGGTCATAATATTCGAGCGCGATGTCGAGATAGGGATTAATGAGCTTGTCGCGTATGTAATGCCAAATGATCCGAGTCATTTCGTCGCCATCGAGCTCGACAACCGGATTTTTAACTTTGATCTTTTTCATTGTTGCTGCCTTCGGCTAGAGCATGATCTGCAAAAAAGGTGCGGACTTTTTGGATAAGATCATGTGACCAAACAAAGAGAGTGAGACCATGAGCTTTTCATCTTGAAGCGATCATGGTTGAGCGGGGACTGTTCTGGGCGAAAGGATTTCACTTTGCTAGAGTGGGGTCATGAAAGCTTCAAGGCTCCATTCACAAAGTGTGATCACGGTCTTCATCCTCGTGGAGGCGCTTGAACGCCTAGCGAATTTAATGCCGGTTTTCCCGGCGATGGTCCAAACCCGCTCGATGGTTTATCAATTTGGCTGGCCGGGATGCAGCGATCGGGCCATGGCGGAATCGACGTCGACGACCAGCGATTCGAATATGGGCTTATTCTGCGGCAGAGCGCTGCGATAGGCTGCAATGATGGCTTGTTGAAATTCCGGCGGCCGTTTCAAAAGCTCCCGAATATCGCTTTTGATGAATTCCTGGATGTCCTTGTCCGCAAGCGCGCTTGAGGTTGCCGACCTTGTGAGGCGCCAAGGGGCGAGCTCCGGTGCATTCGGTGCGGTGAAATAGGACATTTCGAGAAGCGTGGCGATACGGCTTTCGGCATCCGGCGCAGCCGACGGAAGCATGGCCAAAAAGAGCCATGCCGCGCCATTGATGGGCGCGAGAGCCAGCGCTTTCTCCGCATTGGCCCTGACTTGTACGAGTTGTTCGGCGTTCTTCCGGTCAGGGCCCGGCGCATTTTCGGTCCACATCGCAAGAGCGCCGGTGAACGCGGCGCTGGTCCAGAGATCCCCCCTGATCACGCCGGTTTCCGCGGCCTGAACCGCGTGGGCTCTATGCGCCAAGGCTGCTTCGGCGCCCCTGCGATCGAACGAGAGGCCAATGGCGTTGGGACTTAGCAGTTGAGGAACCAGCATCCAAACGCCGGAGAGTCCAAGGAGAATGCCAAGGCTCAGGAGAGTCAGGCGCAGCTTCTTGGGTGGCGTCGACAGCATGGAATTCAGCCTTGTAAGGAGATTGGGGAATGTGGGTTTGATGTGAGCTTGATTTGCCAACCGGAATAGCAAAATCGTCCCTGCAGTTTAGAGCATGATCCGGCCCGGCCAAACCGTGCAATTTCTAAATAAATTGAATCTTATCTTGCTCCAATCTCAAACAGGTCAAGCGGCCGGTCGCATAAGCGCCCGTATCAATGTTGATGCGGTTTTTCCGCACGTCCGGCTCCTTGACCGGCGTGTGGCCATGCACGATAATTTTCTCGAACGGTTCTTCGTGTAACAAAAAATCCTCTCTTATCCAAAGCAGATCCGATTCGATTTGGCGCGACAGGGGCGTGCCTGGCCGAACGCCCGCATGCACAAAGAAAAAGTCCCCGCAGGTGAAAGACAGCTTTAGGCTGGCGAGGAAACGAGCATGGCTTTGGGGCATGGCGCTGCTAAGGTCGGCGGCAAGGTCCGCCTGTTCCTCGGGACCCGCATTCACGTTTGGTTTCAGTCCGTAAGATGAGAGCGTCGGTAACGCTCCATATTGCGCCCAAGCGCTCAGAACGCCCGGATTCTCTAGAAATTCCGTAAGATAGATTTCATGGTTGCCCTTGAGACATGCCATGCGATGGTCTTTGGCGCGTCCTATCAACAGTTCCAAAACCGCCGCGGAGTCCTTCCCTCGGTCGATGTAGTCGCCCAGAAATATGTGTAGGGTATCCGCGATGGGGTGGTCTTTGATGTCCTCATCGATCCGCGAAAACAAGTGTTTGAGCAAATCCGCTCTGCCGTGGATGTCGCCGACCGCATAAATTCGCAGCCCATCCGGCACTACCGGCCGTAAAGAAGGTGCATTGGGGCGGCGCAATTTCCACATCTAGAGTTGCGAGTTACCTTAAGCTTCACCAAGGGGTCAAAATCTTGCGCGATGCAACATGGGCTTTGAGATTGCGGTTTCGAGCCTCGCTGTCAATAGGCGCGGATCGCATTCGCGGCCCTTGGCGCCCGCCTTATGAACAGCTTCGCCTTGTATGCATGTCCCGTATATCTGTGGTGTCCTCATACAAGACAAGACCCACGGTACCGCGATCAAGGCGATTGAGTAAAGTCTCGGATCAAACACCCCTAAGTCGTTAGCAAGAGGGCTTTGAACATTGCCAAGGGCGGCCTAGCCTACACGCCCTTAGGGGCCGGAACGAGCTCCGCCAAAACCTGATTCGCATGCGGACAATCGACCAATCAAGCAATCTCGTCGAGGCACGTTTGACGCTCAGATTTTGCGCCGAACCGAAAGACTTCCTACCCAATCCTCCGAGATGCCATGAGTCCCTCCAAATAAGTACACGTAGAACGGAATCACCGATAGCAAGACATTGCAAGCGGCGCAAACCACATACGCATAGGCCTCGAAACACTTTTGTCCGATTGCCAGACAAAATTGGGCAAATACCCGGCAGGCTTGGCGCAAGCCCGACCCCCTATCGTCACGCTTGTCCCGAGGATCCGAGCAAGAGACGGCTATGACAGCACTGGGAAGCAAGCGCGTGCCAGATGAGGGAGAGAACGCGCTCGACAACGCGTCGCTGTTATTCGCGGATGCGGAGCTCCTCGGCAGCGCGCTCGAATATTTTCGCGCGGAGCGTTACGTGGAGGCGGAGGCGGCCTATTCGGAAATCCTAACCCATGAGCCGGATCACTTTGTCTGTCTCCACCACCTGGGATTGATCGCCCATAAGTTCGGCGAGCACGCAATAGCGGCAACGTGGATCGAGAAAGCCCTCGCCGTCAAACCCGATTATGTGGAAGCCCTCTCCAATCTCGGCGCGATCCATCGCGCGCTCGGCAATGCCGCAGCGGCGATAGCCGCGACACGGCAAGCGATTGTCCTCGCACCGGAATTTTCACAAGCCCATTCCAATCTCGGCAATGCCCTTGAGGACGAAGGCCATCTCGACGCGGCGCTCGCGGCGTATCGTGAGGCCGCTTCACTCAACCCAGGCTTTGTCGAAGCTCATACGAATTGCGCAAATGTGCTTCGCAAACTCGGCCGTTCCGAGGAAGCAATCGCGGTCTGCCATGGCATCATCGCGCGTAGGCCCGATGCGGCCGAGCCCTATTTTAGCCTCGGCAATATTTTGAGGGAGCTGAGCCATCCGGCTCAAGCCGCCGAGGCCTTCCGGAGGGCGCTTGCGCTGCGGCCGGATTTCGCCGAAGCCTACACGAATCTCGGCAATGTCCTGCAAGGCATGGAAGCATTCGAGGAGGCTCTAGAGGCCTATCACCAAGCCATTTCCCTGCGCCCCGATCTCGCCGAAGCACACGCCAATAGGGGAGCGGCGCTCGAAGCCCTCGGTCGGCTCAAGGAGGCGATCAAATCCTATGGCGTCGCTGTCAAGCTCAATCCGAAGCTGCTCGCGATACGGGTATGGCTCAATCACAGACGGCGATTCATTTGCGATTGGGATGGAATTGACACCGATGAAAAAGAGCTTCGCGATCTAATGGCCTCGGCGAGTGAACCAGTGCATCCTTTCCCGGTCCTCAGCATGGCGCTAAGCCCGGCCGAACAATTGCACACCGCACGTTCCTTCGCTGCAAGTTTCGCATTCCCTCCCATGGAGCACCGGCGGGAAGAGTACGCGGGTGCGAGAAAACTCAGAATAGGCTATCTGTCGGCCGATTTCTGCCGTCACGCTACGGCGCTTCTCATGGCCGAGCTCTTCGAGCGCCACGACAGGTCTAGCTTTGAAATCGCCGCCTATTCGCATGGGCCTGATGACCGAAGCGAACTCAGTACGCGGCTGCGCGCCGCCTTCGACGAATTCACCGATCTCCGGGCGATGACGGACACCGAGGCTGCGAAGCGTATCAAAGCTGATAAAATCGATATTCTCGTTGAATTGAAAGGCTATACGAAAAGCGCCCGCACCGGGATTGCCGCGCGCCGGCCGGCGCCCGTACAAGTGAGCTTCGTTGGCTTCCCGGGAACGATGGGCGCCCCTTTCATCGACTATGTGATCGCTGATCCTTTCGTGCTGCCGATGGACCAGCAGCGCTTCTATAGCGAGAAAGTCGTCCATCTTCCGGATTGCTATCAGCCTAACGACAGCAAGAGGTTCGTTTCGAACATCACCCCCACGCGCGCCGATTGCGGCCTCCCGGAACAAGGCTTCGTTTTTTGCTCATTCAACAATAGCTACAAGATCACGCCTCAGTTTTTCGACATCTGGATGCGTTTCTTAATGGCAATTCCGGGAAGCGTGCTTTGGCTCTTGGAAGCGAATGATATTGTCAAGGACAATCTTCGCGGCGAAGCTGTTAGGCGAGGTATCGATGCCCAGCGAATCGTTTTCGCGCCGAGGCAGCCCTCGCCGGAGCATCTCGCACGCCACAGGCTTGCAGATCTCTTCCTCGATACCCTGCCCTATAATGCGCATACGACAGCCAGTGATGCCCTATGGGCCGGACTCCCGGTCCTAACCTGCGCTGGGGACACGTTCGCTGGACGTGTCGCTGGCAGTCTGCTGCATTCGGTCGGCCTGCCTGAGCTGGTCACATTTTCACCCGCAGCTTACGAAGCCTTGGGCCTCCGCCTCGCGCGAGAACACGCGCTTTTGCAAGGCTTGCGGCACAAACTTCTCGGCAACCGGCTGAATGCACCTCTCTTCGATATCGCGCGCTACACCCGCCACTACGAGGCCGCACTCACTCAAATGTGGGAGAGATGGGCGAACGGCCAAGAACCGATGGGCTTTGCAGTTCCTCCGTCCCTGACCGCCGGGCCGGCGGCTTCGTCTGCTCCGCCCATCAAGAGGATTATCTACCAAGCATGTCCTCTCTGCGAAGGTAGCGATATACCCGTGATCCTTGGCGCTGATTGTTCTAAGCACCCGATATACCGGGCCGGACTTCCGCCGGTTATGAACTGGCAGGAGTGCCGGAGTTGCGGACATGTCTTCACGGAAGGCTACTTCGATGCAAAAGCTGCATCGCTAGTTTTCTCCATGACGCAGCCCAACCAGACGGTCGGGTATGACATGGAACGTCAGCGCCCGGTTTCGTCAAGAATGGTTGAACGTGTTGCGCGCTATGCCCCTGGCGGAAACTGGCTGGATGTGGGTTTCGGGAACGGATCGCTGCTCTTCACGGCGGAAGAATGGGGCTATGTCCCGGCCGGACTCGATCTCCGCAAAGACAGTGTCCAATTGCTAAAGCAACTTGGCTACGAGGCGCATTGCTTGCCGGTCGAGGAACTCGATTACTGCGATCGTTTCAATGTCATCAGCATGGCCGATGTGCTGGAACATATGCCGTTTCCAAAAGCGGCGCTTACCGCCGCCCACAGGCTATTGCGTCAAGGTGGCGTTCTTTTCCTGTCGATGCCGAACACGGAGAACATGGTTTGGCGTCTGCTGCATGCCAATGGCGTCAATCCCTATTGGGGGGAGATCGAGCATTATCACAATTTTTCCCGAAAGCGACTTTATGCTCTTTTGCAAGAGCACGGGTTCCAGCCGGTCGAATATCACGTCAGCGAACGCTACCGCGTGTGCATGGAGGTGATCGCGGTGAAACAGGGATGAGAATGGTAGGAACTTCGGCAAGAATCGCGCCGGTCGATCAAATTTAAGAGCTGCAGGTTTTGCGTCAGAGCGGACGTCTATTCGATGCACGCTAGTCAGTTCTGTCATTGATTCCGCGGCCATTCACTGGCTCGATGGCGCCGGCCCCAATGACGGAGCGGATTCGTGGCCAGGGACAAGACCGCGGCGGGGGAAGAGGGGCTCGCGGCCGCCCTGACCCGCAAGCACGCTCCTAACTCGGCGAGGAAGTGCATCTTTGACGGGGCGGCGGAGGCAAGGTTGATCGCGCTGGCTTGTTCCAGAGCCCCGGCCGGACGGTCGCGGTGGATGTTACAGAAGCGGGAAGAAAGGCCGTCTAACTGAAGATCGTTGAACGAGCCCGCGACAACACGATCGATGCCCGGGAGGCGGACCACAACAAAAAGCACGCCAACGCCAACTGGCGGTTCACCACCGAGCCGGGCGCCAGGCGCTGACGTTTGTTCAGGCCGCGCCCCAAATGAAACGCCGCCAACACCACGTCGTCCTCACTAAAGCGACACCACGATCTAAATCACCCTCTTTCGTGGTCAGTGCGCAGGGCAGGTATGGCGTCCCCTCAAAACGCGTCGTTCGCAGCCACTTGCAAAAAGGCGCGCACCGCCTTTTTGAGTTGCTTTTCAGTGCCGCCTGCCGCTTGCGGAGGCTCACTCGTGGCCGAGATTGCGGGATTTGGATCGCCACCGGCGGCTTCGACGCTTCCCCAGTCCTCACTTTCCATAAATTGGGCCACGGCCTCCTGGTCGCGGATCAAACCCAGCGCCCCCTGCAGCTTTTCGCAGCAATCGATGAGCTTGTTTAAGCGCTTGCGATCCTTGGCGACAGCTGGAACATCGACAAAGAGTTCCGCCATGTAGCGCAGCTCTTTCGCCTCGATACGGACTTTGTGGCGCGGACCGGGCGCGAGATGGGCGAGCCCGGCACCGGCCCTTATGAATTTCTTAAGACGCTTTTTGAGGCGGCGGTTCACGAAGCCTTGCAGCGGCTCTCCGGCGACGCTGGAAGCCTGCCTTAGCCACTGTCCATCCTCAAGCCATACCGCCAGATCGAGCAGCAAAATCCGGCCGCGTTCGCTGTTCAGGGATTCGACGGCACACTGACGGGCGCGCAGCCGCTCGGCTTCACAATGGCTCGCGAGCTCTCTTGCCCGCGTGTCCGCCGTAGACCATGCGGCCAGTCGCGGCAAGTTCGCCTGGAGGACGTCCAAGTCCCGCGCCGCGCCAAGCAGCCCAGCAAGCCATTTCAGCTCACTGAGAATTTTCCGGTATGTAATGTCGAAGACCATGGGTTTGAATAGCGCCAAGCTGGCACGCAGCCGCCGGAGGGCGACGCGCGCTTGGTGAACCGCCTCTTCATTGTCGAGCTTCTCCACGCCAAGCAAATTCAAATGAAAATCGTGCAGACAAGTCCGGCCTATTTCCTGAAACGCCTGCCCGCATGTCATATCTTTGCGAAGGCGCGGCTTTGATCCTTTCGCCGCGCGGCCCCAGGTGCCCTTGGCGAGAAGATGGCCGCGTTCGGCTTTGCTAATTAGACTTGGATGGAGTGGCGCCTGCGATATAAAGGCGCGGGCAAGATTGTATAAGGCGCGCCGGTTGCCGCTTTTCAATTCGAGTTCGAGTTCGCGCACGCCAAGCTTTTCGCCATTCGCTTCGATCGCGCCCTTGTCGAGGGACGCTTCGATGACCCCTCCGCCCGTCTCGATCAAATAGGACGTGCGTTCGACATTGACTTCGAAGGCAGTCCTCAAGGCGCCGCGGATGGAAGGTTTGGCGGCGAGATGAGAGAGAGGCGTACCCTTGATGAGCTCCAAATTGGGGACAAGCGTGCCGGTTTCCGCTTCCCATTCGCCTGGATGGATGCTGGAAGGCATCATCTGCTTGACGGTCTGAATGTGGCTTTTTCCGTTTGCGCGGACCCGCAGGATGAAGCCGTGCATCCACAGCTCGCAATTCGGCGTATCGAAATAGATTGCGTGAAGCCGTTGCTGGGCCTGCTGCTTCGCGCTGGAAGCCGCCGAAATCAGGGTTTTGATTTTAGTCGAATCTCTTTCCGCGAACAGAAATTTGAGTTCGATCTCGGCTCCCGCCGCCATGCGATCCGCCCATGTTCTTGCTCATATACTATAGGCATACGGCGGAAAAATAGCGCGGGATTTCTTGTCTCACAGGCATGAGGCCTGATGAGCTTAACCAAAAAGACTGTAACTTATTGGAAATGGGCCTCAATCCATCCTGAAGTGCTTCGAGAGCTTGAGCCCTTGTCCTTGGTAATTCGAGACCGCGCTCGCGCCATAAAGGAGGTGCGGCGCCTCGGCCATTTTCTCATAGACGAGGCGGCCGATCACTTGCCCGTCCTCGAGAAAAAACGGAACCTCGTAGCTGCGGACTTCGAGAACCGCGCGGGCGGATGGACGATTGTTTGCCCCGGCGCCAAAGCCGGGATCGAAAAAACCTGCGTAATGCACCCGGAATTCGCCCATTGCCGGGTCGATCGGAACCATTTCTGCGGCCAAATCCGCCGGAATTTGAAGCTTTTCCCGGGAGGCGAGAATATAGAACTCATCGGGGTCGAGGATCAGCCTTTTGTCGCGCCGCGCCCTGACCTCCACCCAATAGTCGGCGATGCTGTAGTCTGTCCGATCCACATCGAGAACATCAGCATGCTTCTGCGCCTTGTAGCCGATGATCCCATCGACGGGTTCGGCGCCAAGGCCAACCCGCAGCACGAGCCCGCCCCGCCGCAGTTCCAAATCGCCATCGACGAGAGGGATTTTCTCATGGCGTTCGCGGAGCTCTTTTTCCTTGAGGCCGAAATCGCTGCCCTCCAGCTGTTGAGAGTTCAGCCTGCGGAAGCGGATTTGATTGAGTTTCGAGCCTCTGCGCACCCGCACGCTGAAGCTGCGCGGCGAGACCTCGGCATAGAGCGGGCCTTCATAGCTGCGCGCCACGCGGTCGAAGACATCCGATTTGTCGGTGATGAGGCGGGTGAAAATATCGAGGCGCCCAGTCGAGCTTTTGGGGTTTGCGATCGCCGAAATGCTGTCGGGCAGATTCAAATGCTCGATCAGCGGGATCACATAAACGCAGCCACGCTCCAGTACGGCGCCCTTACCCTCGAGGTTGATTTCGTCATCGGCGCTTCGCAGGGCGTCGAGGCGCTCGCGGACCGGGAAATCCTTGCCGGGCAGAAAACTCGCACGCACCCGGTACGCCCGTGCGCCCAAGCGAAGATCCAGGCTTGCCGGCTGAAACTGCGCCTCTTCTATCTCCGGGCTCGAAATCATCCCGCGCCGCACCATCAGCTCGATTTTTTCGCGGGGGAGCAAGCCAAACTGCGTGCCGAACTCGTTGGCTCCGAGCAGCGGCGCGCCAGCATCACCGTCATGGTCCGGCCTGGCGAGATGAAAAAGCGATGCGGCGGTCATGGCAGTGTTCGAATGCCTCGCGGGGAGGGGACAGCGCAGCACTCCTAGGACGAAATGAAGCGCCCGTCGTGCCTCTTCTTGCGAAATCCCCGCTGTCCACGGACTTGAGATATGTTACATCGACGGGTAGACAATTCGGAAACAAAAGACTGCGACATGGAGACCGGAATGAGCGCTCGCGGGCAAAAGCCGGATATCAAAACCCTGCATCCGGCGACCCAGCTCGTCCATGGCGGCACCACACGCTCGCAGTTTGGCGAAATCTCCGAAGCCCTATACCTGACCCAGGCCTATGCTTACCCGGACATGGAAACGGCCGAGGCGCGCATGAAAGGCACGGCGCCTGGCTATGTGTATTCCCGCTATTCCAATCCCACCGTCGCCATGTTCGAGGAGCGGATGGCTTTGCTGGAAGGGGCGGAAGCGGCGCGCGCGACGTCGAGCGGCATGGCTGCCGTCACGACGGCGCTCATGGCGCAGCTCAAGGCTGGTGATCATGTGGTCGCGGCGAGAGCCATGTTCGGGGCCTGTCTCTATGTGGTCGAGGATTTGCTGCCGCGCTTTGGCGTTACCTCGACCCTCGTCGATGGCAGCGATCTTGACCAATGGCGGGCGGCGATGCGGCCCGAAACGAAGCTCTTGTTTCTTGAAACGCCGACCAATCCCTGTCTTGAAGTCTATGATATCGCAGCAATCTCAGGCATCGCGCATGAAAATGGCGCGCGTCTTGTGGTCGACAATGTCTTTGCGACGCCGATTTTGCAAAAACCGCTTCAACATGGCGCCGATTGCGTCGTCTATTCGGCGACAAAGCATATCGACGGGCACGGCCGATGTCTCGGCGGTGTTATTCTGGGCAGACGTGAGATCATCGAAAACGAGGTCTATGCTCTTTACAAGCAGACCGGTCCCTGCCTGTCGCCCTTCAATGCCTGGGTTTTCCTGAAATCGCTTGAAACCCTTGCCTTGCGCGTTC
>CAYTRB010000058.1:0-18630 GCA_964440215.1 uncultured Methylocapsa sp. | reverse complement strand
CGCATTTCCTCGATAAAAGCCAGAATGACCGCGCCGCCCGCGGCCTTGCGATGCAAGGCGCGCCGGATGCCAAACAGCGCGAGCCGCCCGGACTTGAATTTGTGGTTGCGGATCCGCGAGATGACGCGCGGCAGGCCGAACGGAAACAGACGGCCGCCGAGATCGGCGGTGATCTCATGCAGGTTCGGCAGAATCACGCCGAAAGCCTGCGGCTCGCCGTCGAGTTCGATCATAAAGCCGCCCTCCGGCGGCATCACCAGTTTGAGCCCGTCGGCGCTCGACATGAATTCGGCGAGCGTGAAGGGAACAAAGCCCCAATTTTCGCTCCAGGCATCGTTGAATATATCGACGATGATCTGTGCTTCCTTCGCCATGTTCTTAAGATCGAGCGTCCGGATATTCAGCCTCTTTTTCCATTCCGGCCGCGCCATAATGCTTGGGCTGGCCTGCCGGTCTTTTTCGCCGACATCATAGCGGTAGGAAATCACGTCGCGCGCTTTGCTGTAGCCTTGGCGCTCCAAGGACGCGACCAAATAGGGCGGGTTCCACGGCATGAACACCATGGGCGCGGCGTCGTACCCCTGGACGAGCAACCCCATCTCGGCGTTGATGGACGGCGAGAAAGGCCCATGTATTAGCGTGGCGCCATGCTGGCGCAGCCAAGCTTCGGCGGCGCCGGTCAGGCCAGCGACAATTGCGTCGTCGTCAATTGCATCGAGACAGCCGAATTGCGCCCGCGACGCGCCAAGCGGTGTGTAATCATCGTTATAGAGCTGGGCGGAAATTCGCCCGGCAAGCTTGCCGTTCTTGCGGGCGAGCCAGTTTTGCGATTGGACGAGCTTGAAATGCGGATTGAGCTTCCCCGCGAACATGGTCCAGCGCTCGGCATCGAGTGGCGGCGCGAAGCCCGGCTGGCCCTTATAAATAAGCCGGGGGACCTGGCAAAAAGAGAGAAAGTTTCGCAGTCCGCTCGCCGGAATGATCTCGATCTTATCCTTGTTTCCGCCCATCGGCCCCGCCTTGTTTTTGTCGAGCCCGGACGTCGCGCCGCAATCCTGGGCTTGAGCACAGTGCACCTTTGAGCAAAGTGCATCTTTGAGGAAAGTTAATTATGGCCGGCGACTGGAAATGCTCCCAACCGGAACTTGGCGCCGCCGTCAGCCCGCCGCGCTCAGTGAACGGGCAGGGGCTTCGCGCTGGGTCGCCCGCTTGCCCAAGAGTTCCGTCACACCCCTAATCTCTGCCTCGGTGTGCAGAGCCGAAATGAAAAAACGCAGACGCGGTTGGTCTTTCGGGACCCCGATTTGAATGATCGGCGGCACATAATAGCCGTGATCCATCAAATGACTGGAAGCAGCCAGTGTCTCATGGCTGTCGGAAAATAGGATAGGAACGACGCCACGCCCGATGGCAGGGCCCGTATCGAGCCCCACATCATGCGCGAGATCCACGAAGAGTTCGGCGTTTTGGCGCAGCCGCTCGATCCGCCACGTCTCTTGCTGCATCAATTGCAGGGCGGTCTCCGCCGCCGCCGATATCACGGGCGAGAGGCCGACACTATAGACAAATCCAGGGAGCGTATAGCGCAACCAAGAGATCACCGCCTCCTTGCCCGCGACGAAACCGCCGCAAGAGCACAGAGTCTTCGATAAAGTGCCAATAATGAGATCGATTTGTTGCGGATCGACACCCGCATGTTCCCAAAGGCCGCGTCCCTCGGCGCCCAGCACACCGATCGAATGCGCCTCGTCGATCAAGAGCCAGGCCTTGTGCCGCTCCTTGAGTTCGACAAGCCTGACAAGGTCGGCGACATCGCCATCCATGCTGTAGAGGCCCTCGGCGACGATGAGCACATTCCGGTAATTGGCGCGCTTTTCGTGCAGCAGAAAATCGAGATGGTCGAGATCGTTATGGCGGAAAATTATGGTTTCGGCCGCCGTCCCTTTGGCCCCGCTGACGATGCTGTTATGCGACAATTCGTCGATGAAAAGCCCATCATGCGATCCAAGGATATGCGAAATCGTCGTCACATTGGTGAGATAGCCGCTGACCAGCGTCAAAGCCTCCTCGACCCCGAGGAATTTGGCAAGGCCGGTCTCCAAATTGCGATGCGAGGAGCGCTCGCCGCCGACTAGGCGGGAACCAAGCGCGCCGATCCCCAACTTCTCCAGCGCCACTGAAGCCGCCGACTTGATCGCCGGATGGGAGGCGAGCCCCAGATAATCATAGTTGGCGAAACTGACGAAGCGGCGGCCATTGATCTCGGCTTCACGCCGTAACGTGTCGATCGGTGCGAAAAAAGGGTCACCCAGTTCGAGGTAAGCCTTTCCCGCGAGCCGGAAGCGCTTCGTTGCATAGTCAGCGAGGCTGTGGGTCTTTTGCACGTGCGTGTTCGGTGGTCCAGATGAGTTCACGAGGCGATTGGAAAGTCCGGCATCAGGCGGTCTTCTCTTGCTTGCCGCTTCTCGGCCGCATTGGATACAACATGAGTTAATCGTGGCATAGCATCATGTGCCGGTAGGAGCAAAAGGGGATCGCCGGGCTAGCCTGGGAAACCCTTGGCTCGAACCTCGCGTAACTAAAGAAATTGATTTCTTATCATGGGCTTATTAGATATTGTCAATTCCCGTTACAAAACGTAACAAAACCATGTGCACAGTCTGGCAAGGGCCGGACAAGGACATTGTGCATTGCCCTTTGCACGCCGCGAATCAGGGAATGAGGAAAAGGGCGCGACTCATCAACCCAAAAAGTTGCGGACTTTTTGGATAAGATCATGCGGCAAGACAAACACAGAGCAAGGGCACGCGCGCTTCCAGATGAAGCGGTCATCGATCATAGATTAGGAATTCGCCGCGAGGGGACTTAGGGCCGGCGTCTCGGCCCCCGCCGCGAGATCTGGCTCGATCGGCCGCGTCATGGAGGCGAGCATGCCGGCAATGGCGGATGCGGCGTGACGGGTGATCGCCTTGCGATTTTCTCCCCGCGCATAGGCGAGCGGCTTGCCGAAGACGAGATCGCACCGGATCGGGCCGCCCTTGAGAACGGACCAAAGATGCGGAAGCAAGGCCGCATCGCCGAACCACGCCGCCGCGGGTGTTGAATAGCGGATTGCGACCGGCTGCACCCAGACCGCGTCGACCCAGTCCGCCTTGGCAAGGAGATCGCGCGCGGCGGCCAAATGCGAGCTATGAAATTTGCGAAGCGCCAAGCCGTCTCCGGTCGTCGCTTCCGGGAAAAGCAGCATGGGGCGGCCCGCGAGCATTCTTTGGGCCATGGCCGCATTGGCGCCGGGGATCGAGCGGCGCCGCTGGCGATCCACGAAAACAGTTTCCTGCAGGCGCGCGAAAGTGGAACAGACCGGCCAAGACCCAATCTCTTGCTTGGCGACGAAACACACAGGCTCGACGCTGCAAATCGCCAGTATGTCAAGCCAAGACAGATGATTTGCAACTATGAGACGAGGCCCATCCGGCTGCTTTGTGCTGTCGGTGACAACATCCAGACGGACTAATGTGGCGAGGGTCCGGCTGAACGCGACGGGAAGCCAAAGGCGCAGAGGCCAGCGCCATCGCAGCGCGACCCATTGCAAGGGAGCGAGACATAAGAAAAAGAGCGAGGCAAAAATGAGTGCAATGGCGCGAAGATAAGCCATGATTCACCGCAGGTTGGCAGTGCGATTCGCTCCGTTTACAATCGCTAGCCATCAGTTTGATGACAGTGGGAGCAGACCATGCCGCCGCTTGTCCTCCTCATGGAGCCCCCCATTTCGTCATCAAAGCTTCGTATCCGGCTTCTAAATTCGCACCCCACGTCTTGAGAAGAGATTCGCCGGTTTATGTGGAACATCGCAACGCCTTTCGGTTTCGGCGCGGTTGTCAAGCATACGGCTTCCTTCATAAAACCAAAGCGCATAGCGCGAGATTTGTCCGGTCTTCCGGCGGTCCTTGGGCGATTTGGACCGTTTGAAGTCCGGCTCGCAATGACGTGCCGGGAGATCCGCAAGGCGCAGCGGCTGCGGTTCAAGGTCTTTTACGAAGAAGGCCAGGCCATTCCTCACCAAGGCGCCGCGTTGACGAGGCGGGATGTCTGTCCATTCGATAAATTCTGCGATCACCTGCTTGTCATCGATAGAGATCAACACAATCGCTTAGGCCGCAGGAAACCGAAAGTCGTTGGTGTCTATCGCCTGCTTCGCGGGGATGTTGCGGCAAGACACCAAGGCTTTTACAGCGAAACCGAATTCGATATCGCCCCCTTGCTGGCCCGCCATCCCGGCAAGCGCTTCTTGGAACTCGGCCGCTCTTGCGTCCATGAGGACTATCGATCAAAGCGCGTTATCGAGCTTTTATGGCGCGGCCTTTGGTCTTACGCGAAATATCATCGTATCGATGTGCTCATCGGCTGCGCGAGCCTTCCCGGAGTGAATCCGCTAGCTCTCTCTCTGCCGTTGAGCTTCCTGCATCACCACGCGCTGGCGAGCGGAGAATGGAGCGTCAGGCCGCTCAAAGGGCGGGGCTTGGAGATGGCGATCCTGGACGGCAACGCGATCGATGCGCGTAAGAGCGTGGCCGCGCTGCCTCCCCTGCTCAAGGCTTATTTACGCGCCGGGGCGAAATTCGGCGATGGCGCGGTGATCGATCCGCAGTTTCGAACGACCGACGTCTTCACGATCATGCCGCTCGCCGAACTGGAAGAGCGCTACATCAGCTATTATGGCGGCCCGATGGAATTGCCGGACAGATATGTGGCATGAACGGCCTTAAAACCGGCGCCATATCCGCTGCTTTCGTGAGCAAGGCTCATGGCCTGCCGAAAACAAGCATAAAATGGTCGGCCGGCAGAGCCAACTGCTGGGTCAGGATGATGCCATGCGTGTTGGCGGCTTTTTCGACATCCCTGATATCCTTCAATCCCCATTCCGGCGCATTCGCGGCGCGTAATTCTTGGTCGAAAGCCTCGCTCGATGGCGACGTATATTTCCCGTCCATCATAAACGGGCCGTAAATCGCCAGGAAGCCGGTGTCCTTCAGAATCCGCGCGGCAATCTGCACCACGCCTTCAGCAATCGCGATTGGCGCGACGTGCAACACATTGATGGCGAAGACGACATCGTAGCGATGCGCCGTGGCGTCCGGCCAGGTCTCCGGCTTGGCGAGGTCGATGTGGACGGGGTCCCAGACATTGGCATTGGCGCTCTCGGCTTGCATTTTCCGGGTCGCCTCGAACAGGTCTTTGTCGTAATCGGAGGGTTGAAACCGGATGTGCGGAAAATGCGGCGCGAAATAGTTGATATGGGCGCCGCTGCCGCTCGCCAGTTCGAGAGCGTCGCCGGACGCCGGGAAGAGTTGCTTGAACAGGTCCAGAATCGGGTCGCGGTTGCGCTTTGTAGCCCAATCAACAGAGGCGCTTAGGGGATAATGGTCGACAAGGGACCGCACGCCCGCCATGAGGCACTCCATCTAGCTATTAAATATTATTATCTGAACTCGGGCACGAGCGCTACGGCCATTGCTGCCATGCGGATTGGCTCTCGGCGTTCACCAAATATGATTTGACTCGAGCGCTAGCTTGGCTGGCACTCAAGAGCCATTGTTCCCCCGAGGTTTGGATCAAGCATAATATAAATAAGTCCATAGATTTTGTCAAATATTATCCCGTCCGGATAGTGTCTCATGTTTGAAGTTAGGCTTTCGCTTTATAGGCAAAATTGGCTGTCATGAGTTGGCGGGAGCACTTCCAGCCAGTTTGCTATTCGTCAATGGCGCTGGGCGGAGTAGAGGGCCATGCCACCATCATCGAGCAGCCGCACGACCTCAGAAAAGCCAGCCTCGGCCAAAAGGGCCGGCTGTTCGTCTGGCCAAAGAAAAAGTTCACTGTTCTTTGTGCTTCCGGTTTCCGCATAGTGATCACAGAACAAGAATAGCCCGCCAGGGCGCACAACATCGCGTATCTGCCCGAACAATGCTGGTAGGCGGCTTTTGTGCCGAACCTCATGAGCCGCCTGCATGGTGATGACGGCATCGACCGAGGCCATAGGGCCGGCCCAATTTGATTCGCGGAAGTCGGCAAGCACAAAACTGACCGCACTGGCAGCTTGTCCCAAATGTTCGCGGGCAATTGTATGCATTGCATCGGAAAAATCCACGGCTGCATAGGCTGCCACCTTACACCGAGCGAGCACCACCTTGGCGAGGTGTCCTGGACCCGAACCCAATTCAACAACAGAGAAAGGTTGCTCGAAGTAGGTGCTCAGTGCGGCCGAAAAGGCTTCAAGAAAACGCGGCCGGCACGGTCGTCGCGTAACAGTCTCGTCCACCCACGAGCGTGCCTGAGCAAGGTCGTGGAAGTCGATCGGGCTCGGCACTCCAGCCCTTTGTTGAACCGATGCCACCGTCATGTCTCCATATGGGGCGGACGATGAGCATCTTGCGAAACCTATCGATCCGGCGGGCTCGCGCTCAATTCCTTTCGGACAATGGCGCTTTCCCACGCACCGCGGAAATTCAAAATGAGACACGGTCCACGTTCGCGCAGGGCACTGGCACGCAGATGCCTAGCTGCCGCCGCATCCCGCCATCGCGGTGGCCTCGTTTCGGAACAAAATCATAAATGACTCATTTCTACATCATCGCAGGATCTGTCAAAGAGCGATAGAGCTTCCTCGAGGTAATCGGGGAGAAGAGGAATGCCAAGCAGATAGGCGGCCGTGCGTTTATTGTGAGCCCGCGCGGCTTCG
Source organism: uncultured Methylocapsa sp. (assembly GCA_964440215.1). GTDB lineage: Bacteria > Pseudomonadota > Alphaproteobacteria > Rhizobiales > Beijerinckiaceae > Methylocapsa. The sequence continues at coordinate 11,891 of CAYTRB010000058.1, read as the reverse complement.
GCGCGTAATTCATCCCAGTCCTCGATCGTGCCGTCGCCGCGTCCGAGCCATGTCAAGGCGACGAGATCGATTTGCTCATCCTCGTTCATGGCGCCAATAAAGCCGCGGATCTCACCGGCGACCGGGTCGTCGCGATGATCCTCCAAGACGGAGATCATACCGTCGTCCGTCGCATTGGAGGCATCGTCCGGATCGGTCACCGCGTCCTTCGCATCGAATTCGCGTGCCTTGATGATAATAAAGCACACCTTTTCGGTCCCGATCGTCAAGCTTGGAGGATTTTGTGGCATGGTTCCCCTCGCGATGCGAGCCGGAATTGGTTTTTGCCTCTCACGGGGAACTCCCCTGCGCGGCGGACGCAGGCCTTAATAGGACAAAAATGGTACGAGTGAAACATGCTGGCAGAGCGTGATCCCGGAAAGTTGCAGACTTTTCGGGCAAGATCATGCGATATATAAGACTACGTCAAAACCCGATGAACCAATCGGCCCTTTCATAATGCACGCCAGCCGATGGCTTCATTTCTTGCCGGCAATGCCGGTTTCGGTGCTCAATCGACGCATAAGAGCGGGCGTGAGCTCGCCCCGAACGGGAAGTCCATGATCGCGTTCGTAGCTTTCTATCGCGCGCCGCGTCGTTTCCCCGGCGATGCCGTTGGGGTTTAGAACAAATCCCAATTTGACAAGCGCGCGCTGCGCCGTCAGCACCGCTTTGCTGGGCGTTGCAAGTCCTCTGGCCGCTGGTGTGGACCCGGCGCGTGGAGCGGCTGGCGTCTTGAGCAATTGTGAAATTTTATCCTGTGGCTTTTCCGGCGAAGCGGTGACGCGGGTCTGGCGCGGGTGCTCGCCCGCTGGCATCTCCGGCGGCGGCTTTTCGAACTGGGATTTTGGCGCGGGTGGCTTTTCCATTGGCTTGTCGTGGGCCTGGGCCGGTGTAACGGCGGCCTGCGGCCGAGGCGCTGGAACCATGATCATCTCGGCGATCCTTGGCTCCCTTGACTGGGCAGAAGGAGCGGCGCGCGCGAAGAGCGGCGCTGGATGGCGGGTCCTTTGCCAGGCGAGTGCATTGAGGAGAATGATGGCCGCCGTCACGACGAAAAAGCCGGCGGCAACGGCGTTCAAATAACGGCGGCCTCGCCGTGCTGCCCGGCGTAATCCGCGCCTTCGCACGGACTGCAGCGTATCGCGCAAGAATTTCAGTTTCGGCATAGCTTCGCGCAAAACGAAATCATGATCAGTGGCGGCCAAGGCTTCACGCAATTTTCTGCACCGTCATTTGCTTGTTAAGGTCATGGTGATCGTGGACAGGCAAGCGCGTCAGTATCTCTATCTTGGCCGGGGTTCCCGCCTTAGCGGCCAAACCACGGCAATCGAGCGGCAGACGCACATGGACGCAGGTCCCCCTGTCGGGCTCACTCGCCACGGTGATTGTGCCTCCTTGCAGACCGACGAGACCGCGCACGATCGAAAGGCCAAGGCCAGTTCCTTTGTCTTGCCGGTCCGGTAACGCTTTGGCCTGAAAGAATGGATCGCCGAGATGGGAGAGATCGGGTTCGGCTATTCCTATCCCCGTATCGGCCACCAGGATCAAAAGGAAATCCGGTTCCGTTGTCGCGCTGATTGCCACGCTCCCATTGGGAGGTGTGAACTTGATCGCATTTGATAGCAGATTAATGAGAATCTGGGCGCAGGCGCGTTTATCGCCAGTGATCTCGTCAAGATTTTCTGGATAGGCACGCAGAAGCTCGACCCCACTGTTCTTGGCACGCAGTTTCACCATATCGCAACAAAGATTGATCAGCGGCGCCACGGCAAACGGCTCAAGCTCTATCGCCAATGCGCCGGACTGGATCTTTGACATGTTCAGGAGCGAATTGACGACGGCGAGAAGATGCAGTCCCGATTGATGGATGATCCTCGCGTATTCACGTTGTTTGTCGACAGCGAGAGGGGCCAAACGCGGGTTGCCGAGCAGCTCCGAAAAGCCAACAATCGCATTGAGTGGCGTGCGCAATTCGTGGCCCGCATGGGCTAGAAAATATTCCTTCCCGAGGGTCGCTTCCTCGGCGGCGGCGCGCGCGGCATCGAGCGCCTCCTCCCGGCGCTTGGCCTCCGTCACGTCGCGAAGCACGGCGATAGCATCATCGTTATGGTATCCCGCTCCGGGCGCGTAAAATTCCCTGCCTCGGTGCGCCCGCATTTCGAACCAAAGATAAACCGGTTCGGCGTAATCGCCACGGGGAACCTGGGGGGAGCTGCGCCAGCGCAGGGCCGCGCCGATCGTGACGGGGCCGGCGCGGGCATCTGAAATCGCCTTCAGAAAAGCTGGTCTGTCGGCGACCTGGACACGTTCGAAAAACCTGCGTCCCATCAAGTCGCTTGGCGGCAGGCCGAACAAGGCCATGCAATTCGAACTGACGGATGTGACCGACCCCGACCCATTGCAGCGGAGGATGAGGCAGCCGATAGTCTCGGCGAGTTTGTCGTCATGCCCAGCCAGCGCTTTCGCCGCTTTGTTGCGCATGGTCCGAAAACGGACAAAACCGGCTCCCGCGGCACTCGCGAAGATCATCGCCGCTATCAGACTCGGCAGCAAGCTCAAGACTGCACTCCGTTTCGTGCCGCTTCGATCCGGGCTTAAGGATTCGACGGCCACTCGGACCTTGCCAGAGGCTTCTTAACCAAATCCCTTTAACTTTGGCCAAGCCTAGCCTGCGCGGCGTTAACGGCCGGAAAATTGTCCTATGGTATAAAAGCCGTTGCCAAGTCATCCCTGAAACCGATCTTGCCGCAAACAAGTCGAGCCAGATGCAGGAGCAATGAGGGGAACACGCGGGCCGGACACCGCCACCGTCCCATCCGAATCGGAAGCAATTCTTTACCAACTCCAGCCCAGCCGAGGAGGTTCTCGCCAAGCTCTTGCCGGAGAGGGGCTTATTCCTGTATAGTTTAAGGTGTTTGGCGGTACAAGACTTGCTTCATTAAGGTGCTGCGCCGGTTGATGAAGGGACCGCGACAAACTAAGTATGGAGGGTAGACCCGAGGCGCATCCCGGTCGCGTAGGATTGATACGGAATCCCTCAAATTTTCTCCATTTCTTTAGAAGTTAAGAATTGGGGCAGGCAGGTTTATTGGCTAAGATTATGCAATAAACAACAGTGGAAGACCGGGAGCGGTTCAATTTGCAGCGATCGCGGTCTAAGGGATACAGCCGCCGGCACCGGTGCGTGAAAGCAAACCAGTGTAAAGGCAAGACTTTTCTGGCGCTATGCGCGCCGCGCCAGCATGGGGTGAGAGATTGATGCCGGAGGTTCAGACCGCCGCTAAGATCGACGAGATTGTTGAGAACTTTAATTTCCTCGATGAGTGGGAGGACCGCTATCGTTATTTGATCGAACTCGGCCGCGGTCTCGAACCGTTGGACGACGCCGCTCATAACGAAAACAATAAAGTGCGTGGCTGCGTCAGCCAGGTGTGGCTCGAGACCCGCGTCGAAACGGATTTGTCTGGATGCCCGGTCCTCTACCTCAAGGGTGATAGCGATGCGCATATCGTGCGCGGGCTAGTGGCTCTAATCTTGACCCTTTATTCCGGCCAGACGGCTTCGCGTATCCTTGCCACTGATGCCGAGGGATTGTTCGATAGCCTCGATCTTGCGGCACATCTGACGCCACAGCGCTCGAATGGCGTACGTTCGATGGTCGAGCGTATCAAGAACGACGCACGCTCCGCCATCTAGAGGATGATCCCGAAAAGTTGCAGGCTTTTTGGATAAGATCGTGCGTCAAATCAAAGAAATAGAGCCGCCGGCGCGGCGTACAATCAGACAGCTCTAATGATGAGGAGCGATGCTGGCAACAAGAGGCGTTTCCTTCATCGTACGTTCTCCCCATGCAGCCAGACGCCGGGGTCGCTGAAATTCCGTAGCGACTGAGAGCCACGAAAAGAAAAGCCGTAACAGGCGCAAGACTAGGCCCATTCCCGCGCCTGTCTAATTACCGCTTACGCCGGCGTTGTTGGCCAAGACCCATTTGTTTGGCAAGGTTTGAACGCGCTTTGGCGTAATCTGGCGCCACCATCGGATAATCTGGCGGGAGACCCCATTTCTCCCGGTATTCGTCGGGAGACATATTGTATTGTGTACGCAGATGCCGCTTCAACGACTTGAATTTTCGCCCATCTTCCAAGCAGACGAGAAACTCTCGTGTGATTGATTTCTTGGCTGGCACGGCTGGCTTTGGCGTTTCAGCCACCACGACCGCTGTACCCGAGGTGACACGCAACAATGCCGAATGCACGTCATTGATCAAGGTCGGCAGATCATTGGCTGGCACAGAATTGTTGCTGACATAGGCGGAAACAATATCCGCGGCTAGCTCGAGAAAACTGTTGGAACTTGCGACTTCGCTCATGGCGCTCGATATCCTCGAATAGTAAAATGTCGCCGGTAGTATACGGGTTAAATAGCGAGGGCCTATATCTACCCATCGCGGGAAGACCGGCTAGACAAAAGCTCTTTTAAGCGATTTTTGCGAATCAACTATCAAGAACTTCTAGCCTTTCTAAAGGCAACACGGAACTTCCGCAAGTAGCAATGCCTACACTTTATTGCTTGAAATAAAAAAAACTCTGAAAGATGTGGATTGCGCCTGAATAACGCTACGGCTATGGCATCAAGCTTTGCCAGACCAGTATGGTGGGCGGCAGGGTGGCTTCCAAGCCGCCCAAATGGAAGAGTAATGAATGCGCAAGCTTCAACGGTCTGATATTGTTCCACAAAAGGCGCCGCCGGCGGTCGAGAAGCGCCGCGCGGACACAAGTTTGCATGGGGTCATCTTTAGCGACGACTATACATGGCTCAAAGCCGAGAACTGGCAGGACGTTTTGCGTGATCCTGCCGCCTTGCCCGGCGATATCCGTGCTGTGCTTGAGGCTGAGAACGACTATGCGCGGGCCAAGCTCGCGCCGGCTGAGAAATTGCGGGAAACGCTCTTTAAGGAGATGCGCGGACGGATCAAGGAAGATGATACCGAAGTACCCCGCCCGGACGGTCCGTGGCTCTATTTCGCGAGCCACAAGACGGGCGGGCAGCACCCGGTCTTTTGCCGCGTCCAGCGCTCCGGCGGGGCGGCCGAAATTCTTCTCGATGGCGATGCGGAAGCGCGCGGCAAGAGCTTCTTCGACATCGAGGCTGCCAGTCACTCCCCGGATCACGCCAGGCTGGCCTGGAGCGCCGACGCGACGGGCTCGGAGCTTTATGCGATCCATATCCGCGACCTCGGCCCGCTTCAAGCGGGCGCCGAGGGCATGGCAGCGGCCAGCAAGGAGGTGATCACCGATACCGACGGCAGTCTCGTGTGGATGGCGGATTCCAGTGGATTTTATTATGTGCGGACCGATGAGAATCACCGGCCCGCAGAGGTGTTCAGGCACGTGATTGGAGCCGATCCCTCAGACGACGTGCGGGTGTTCGAGGAGCGCGATCCTGGCTTGTTCATTCATATCAGACGCAGCGCTTCGGGGCGCTTTGCATTCATCAGCGTGGACGATCACGATTCGTCCGAAATCCAATTGATCGATCTCGCTGACGCTCATGCAACGCCCTGGCTCGTCGAGCCGCGCGCGCCGGGTCAGCATTATGATGTCGAGCATCATGGCGACCGGCTTATTGTCCGCACCAACGCCGGCGGTGCCGAAGATTTCAAAATCGTGAGCGCGCCTCTGGCGAGTCTCGGAAAACTATCCTGGACCGATGAAGTCCCGCACCAGCGCGGCCGCCTGATCATCAAGATGACGGTGTTTCCTGATTATCTCGTGCGCATCGAGCGCGCCGCCGGCTTGCCGCGCATCGTCATCCGGGATTTCGCAAGCGGCGAGGAACATAACATCGCTTTCGCAGAAGAAGCCTATTCGCTCGGTCTCGATGAACGTCTTGAATATGAGACGGACACATTGAGATTTACCTATTCGTCGATGACGACGCCATGGGAAACCTATGATTATAATCTTACTAACCGCGAACGGGTTCTCCGCAAGCGTCAGATTATTCCCTCGGGTCACGATCCTTCCCGCTATGTGACGCGGCGGCTCTACGCGACGGCTCAAGACGGCGAACAAATTCCAATCTCGCTCCTTTATCGCGCGGGTCTAGTATTGGACCAATCCGCTCCCGTGTTGCTCTATGGCTATGGCGCTTATGGCACGCATGTCCCCGCTTCATTTTCCGCGGCCCGGCTGAGCCTCGTCGATCGCGGGTTCGTTTATGCGATCGCGCATGTTCGCGGCGGCACCGACAAGGGCTGGCACTGGTACACGGATGGAAAACTGACCAAGAAGCGCAACACCTTCACCGATTTCATCAGTGCGGCGCGCCATCTCATTGAGAGCGGCTACACGCGCGCCGGGCGGATCGTGGCGGAGGGGGGCAGCGCCGGCGGCATGCTCGTGGGCGCCGCCGTCAATCTCGCTCCCGAATTATTCGCCGGCATTATTGCGGACGTGCCATTTGTCGATGTCTTAAACACAATGCTCGATGCGAACTTGCCTTTGACGCCGCCGGAATGGCTTGAATGGGGCAATCCGATCGTTGACAAGGCGGCCTTTGATGTCATGCGTTCCTATTCGCCCTACGACAATATCGAAGCCAAACCTTACCCGCCAATTCTGGCGTTCGGCGGCCTGACCGATCCGCGCGTCACCTATTGGGAGCCGCTAAAATGGGTGACAAAGCTTCGCGCCATGACAACCGGGGATAGTCCAATTCTGCTCAAGACTAACATGGGCGCCGGACATGGCGGCGCGCCGGGACGGCTTGACCATCTGAAGGAAGTCGCACTGCAACACGCCTTTGCCCTCATTTGCGTCGAGGGCGGGTTTCAGAGCGTCAAAATATCTAGTCTTGCGAAGTCGGGGCTTCGGATTCCAAGAAAGTCTTAAGTTCGGCCATGGATTTAAAGTGAAACACCGCATGTGCGGCCCGCGCTTCGATGGAACCGTCCGAATACATTATGTAAGACGTTCCCGCTGACTCATATTGTCCAACGATGGCGAGTTCCTCTTGGCCAGTGCTGGAAGCAGGCTCCGGCGGTTCCGACGAAGGTTCCGGAACAGCGGCGGTTATGGCTTCCGCGACGATTGGCGGCTCAGGGGATGGGCTTGCTGGTTCGCTCGTTTCAGGTGCAAGCTCCGCGTCTTCGTTTCGCGAAACCAGCGAGGGATTCAGCGAGAGGAGAAACTCTTCCTCGAAGATTCGATCAATCGAAACGGGTTCGGCCGGCCAAGTAACGTCTGCTCTGGATTGCGCCTCGGACGTTCGGGGGTTGTAGGATGAGTCTGGAAAGGGCTGTTCTATGGGCAGCCTTTCTATTTTATCGGCTGTTCCAGCCTCGTCCTCATCGAAGAGACCGGGTTCGCTCTCTGCGTGCCAGACGAATTCCGCGGGCTCCTCTTCTGCTGGAACGGAAGCGGGCCGCGTTTCCGTCTTATCCTGCTTATCCTGCGCCTTTGCCACCGTAACCTCGGCGGGTATGACGAAGTCCGGTTCAGGCGGCAGCTCCACCGTTGTTTGGGCCGATTTCCAAGTCTCTCGCGATATCTGCGGACCTTTCTGCGAGGAATAATCAGCCTCCGATGATCCCCTTGCGGCGGGCAACACTGTCGTGCGAGACTTCAAGAAGTTGCGCGCGGCCGCGAGGTTGGAGCGCATCGGGCGCATCGGCGGCGCCAAGCCTTTCTCGGTCAAGCTTTTCTCGGTTAAGCCTTTCTCGGATTTTATCAGGGCATGCAGACTGATGAGTCTGCCTAAGATGAGCCCGAGGGCCAGCGTCACAATGCCGCAAGAGAATGCCGTGGATCCGGCGATGAAAGTGGCCCAGCCACGTTCAACCTGAATGATTCCATAGCCCGCGACGATCGCCATGGCTCCGCACAGCGAGAGAAAAAATCCCAGAGCAAGGACCAGATAGCTCATTTTTCTTCCACGCCTCAACCAGCGAGCATAAACAGCCTATTATATCCTGACGCTAGCCCATGAACGGCACAATGGGCGAAGTCCGATCTCGCGCGGCCGTTCATTCACTCTCGCACTCTCGCACTCTCGTTCTAGCGCGCCGCCTGCCGGACATCCCGCCGCCGAAATGGTTGCCGCGCTGGTCAAGGCCGTCTACTTATGGGGCTTCCCATGGCGGCGGCCCAGAGCATCCCCCTATTGGCTAAAACTGACGAGGAGTCCCAGATGGCGTTTACATTGCCCGACCTTACCTATCCTTACGATTCGCTGCAGCCGTATCTCTCCAAGGAGACGCTCGAATTTCATCACGACAAGCATCATGCGACCTACGTGACCACCGCCAATAATCTTTTGAAGGACAGCGGTCTCGAAGGCAAGTCCTTGGAAGAAATCGTTAAAGAAACCCACGGGAAGAATGTACCGCTGTTCAATAATGCGGCGCAGCATTATAACCATTCCGAATATTGGAAATCAATCAAGCCAAATGGCGGTAGCAAAGTTCCAGGCAGCCTCGAAAAGGCGCTCATTGAATCATTTGGATCCATAGAAAAGGTCAAGCAAGAATTGGTGCAGGCCGGCACCACGCAGTTCGGCTCCGGCTGGGCATGGCTAGTCGTCAAGGATGGCAAGATCGCCGTCGCGAAGACAGGGAATGCCGAAAATCCGCTGATTCAGGGGGCCGTTCCGATTTTGACCGTCGATGTATGGGAACATACTTATTACATAGACTATCGTAACCGGCGGCCCGATTATCTCAAGGCTTTCGTCGATAATCTCGTGAATTGGGATTATGTCGCGGAACGCTACGAAGCGGCCATAAAATAAGGTTTCGCCCGATTGCGCGGCTGTGAGTGATTCCTCGGGCGCCCCGTCATTTCGCCGGCGGTCGCCCGGGGCTGGCTGGCGCAACCCCCGGTCCTGGTTTTCCCCGCAAGCCGCGGAAAAACTCCCTTGCATCGCGAGGTTTCTGGAAAAACCTCGATTGCCGGGGTTGGATAAGGACGCCTTCCTTATTGGCCGCGGGAAAGTCTTGGTGCTCGACAGAGCACCCTGGCAGCCCGTATATTTTCGAACACCGGTGAGGATTCTTGACTGAAATGAGCATAGCGGCGGATGTCATTGAAGCGATCGGGAAAACCCCTCTCATTAAGCTGCGCCACGCGTCGGAACTGACCGGCTGCGCGATTTTGGGCAAAGCGGAGTTCATGAATCCCGGCGGATCGGTGAAAGACCGCGCCGCGCTCGCCATTGTGAATGACGCGATCGCACGGGGGAGCTTGCGGCCTGGCGGTTTGATCGTCGAAGGCACCGCGGGCAATACTGGGATCGGCCTCGCATTGGTCGCCAATGCCTTGGGCTATAAGACGGTAATCGTTATTCCCGACACCCAGAGCCAGGAAAAGAAAGATCTGCTGCGGCTGCAAGGCGCCGAACTGATCGAGGTTCCGGCGGTCGCCTATTCCGACCCCAATAATTACGTGAAACTCTCCGGCCGCCTCGCCACACGGCTTGCCAAGGAGTATGAGGCGGGCGCGATCTGGGCCAATCAATTCGATAATATTGCCAACCGCCAAGGCCATTTCGAGACGACGGGCCCCGAAATTTGGGATCAGACGGAAGGCAAGATCGACGGTTTCACTTGCGCCGTTGGGACCGGCGGAACGCTGGCCGGCGTCGCCTTGGCGCTGAAGGTCAAGAACCCTCGCATAAAGATCGCCATTTCCGATCCTTTGGGCGCCGCCCTCTATTCCTATTACACGAGCGGCGAGCTGAAATCGTCCGGCTCCTCGATCACCGAAGGGATCGGCCAAGGCCGGATCACCGCCAATCTCGTCGATGCGCCCATCGATCTTGCCTATCAAATCCCGGATGAGGAAGCCTTGCCCATTGTGTTCGATCTTGCCGAGAATGAAGGCCTGCTGCTTGGCGGCTCGTCAGGCATCAATATCGCGGGCGCGATCCGGCTCGCGAAGGATCTCGGGCCTGGCCACACGATTGTGACCATCCTTGCCGATTCCGGCGCGCGCTATCAATCGAAACTCTTTAACCCGGAATTTCTGCACGCGAAAAACTTGCCGGTTCCTGGCTGGATGGAACGCAAGCCGGCGATCAAACCGGACTTCGTTTGAATGGCCGCTCCAACGCTTTGCATTTGAGCCTATTCCAGATGAGCATGTCCCGGTAAAGCTGCCCGGCTTTTTCGACAGGCGGAGGCTTTAAGTCTGACATTTTGAGTCCGTCCAGATCAGTGGGACTGAGGTGACGGGACGTGCATTGAATGGCAATCTCAGCCGTAATAAATAACGATGCAGCAGATTGAAACAGCCCAGATCACGAAGGCCGCCGCCGGATAAATTTCCTGGTTGCGGAACACGAGAGAGCCTCATCTTCGGCGCGCTCGCGATGATTTTGGACTGACTCAAGCCAAATTCATCATGATCAATTCTTAAAGTTTAGAACGAGATTCGGGCGGAATATCGATTTCCAGTTATCCTCAACAGACCCTAGTCCGTTGAAGTATAATAAACCGTGACAGGATTCAGTTTACATTTAATGAAGCGAGATTCCGCCGCGAAACGCCGCGTGAAATATGAGGCAGGTGCATGACAGCCGTCCCGCAAGACTCTTTCTTCGTCTCGACCACATGGCTTGCCGAAAATCTGGAGGCGCCCGATGTCGCAGTGATCGACGCCACATTTTTGCTGCCCACCGACAAACGCAACGCCAAGGCGGAGTATCTCGATGGGCATATTCCAGGCGCGGTTTTCTTCGACATCGATGCGATCGCCGATCATACGACGGACTTGCCGCATATGCTGCCGCAACCCGCTGCGTTCGCTAGCGCGATGGAGAAGCTCGGCCTCGGCGACGGGATGCGCTTTGTCGTCTATGATTCCTCCAACTTGCAAGGAGGAGCCCGCGTCTGGTGGACCTTGCGGGTGTTCGGCGCGCGGGACGTCAAAATCCTCGCGGGCGGTCTGCCGCGATGGCAGACGGAGGGGCGTCCTCTTGAACAAGGTGAAGTTCGGCGCGTGCCCCGGCAATTCACCGTGAATTTCGATAGCGCCGCCGTTGCCGATTCCAAGGATGTTCTACGGGCAAGCGAAACCGGTTCAGCGCAGATCCTCGATGCGCGCGCGGCCGCAAGGTTTCGCGGCGAGGCCGCCGAGCCGCGCCCCGGATTGCGCTCGGGTCATATTCCGAGCAGCCTCAATCTGCCTTGGGGCGAGGTGGCCGCGGCGGGTGAAATCAAACCGGCGGCCGCAATCAAGCCTCTCTTCGCGCAAGCTGGAATTGACTTCGAACGCCCCGTGATCACGACCTGCGGCTCTGGTGTGACCGCCGCGATTCTTTTGCTGGCCTTGAAGACCATCGGCAAAAGCGATGTGATTCTTTACGATGGCTCGTGGGCCGAATGGGGCGCACGCCCGGATCTGCCTGTGACGGGGAGTAAATGATAAACGTTTATCGTCATCGCCAGGAAAATTTAGGAAATTCTCGCGCTGCCAACAGTAATGTTCTTCACCATAGCAAAAAGGCTTGACGCGGCATAAGGTTGCGGTAGCATACGTAAAAGCACGAATGCTTGGAAACCTAAATTTGTTTTAAGCGTTCGAGCCTAAGTGGAGCATCCGGCAGCCGCCGGATGCGGCCCGGTCCAACACGCTCATGCTAGCGTTTTCTCATGGATCGAGCCTACTGGCCCTGAGAGGCTTCCACGCTTCCCCTCCCTTCATGGGGGGCTATCGATCTCCCTAGCTCCGAAGCCGGCCGCGGCTATCAATTTGCTATTGCAACGGGCCGTCTATGCACGGAAGGGGATGCAACCGTCTCGAGACATTAGGAGTGACACAAATGTGTGACTATTCGCTTGAAATGTATGC
>CAYTRB010000057.1:0-18827 GCA_964440215.1 uncultured Methylocapsa sp. | reverse complement strand
ATCTCCCTCGTCACTGGTGCGCTGCCAGCCGAGTTCGGGCTCCGCACGGTCGGCCTCGTCGACATCACAACCCGGACGGATGTCTTCAACAACAGTGGCAGCATCAGCCCTTACGGCGGCAGCCGTGGAACCATCGCGCCGCTCTTGGAATATGGCGGAACGTCCGGAGGCAATTGCGGTTCCGCCACGCCCGCTCCCGGAATATCGAGCGCGAACTGCTTTCCGGGCATCCAATACTACTTCACCGGACGCTATGTGCAGACCTTGGAAGGAATCGAAAACTCAATGCCGAGCGTGAACCCCATCCATGATTTCTCCCGGCAGGAAAAAGGCTTCGGCTACATCTCGGCGTTCCTCGACAACACAACCCGCCTGAGCCTGATCATGGGAACCGCGATCAACGCATTCCAGATTCCAGACGTCCCCGGCCAGCCGGTCGGGCAGATGGGAAATCCTCCAATTACCAACGCCTTCGGAATCACCACTTTCAATTCAGCACAGCTGAACGAGAATCAGATCGAGGTCACCCATTACGGGGTGTTGGCTCTGCAGAAATCGATCAACGGCTTCGACGGGCAGCTCGCCTATTTCACCCGCTACAACAATTTGCAATTCACGCCGGATGTCGTCGGCGACATGCTGTTGAACGGCATCGCATCGAACGTTACCCGCACCTCCTACACCAACGGCCTCCAGGGCGACGGCTCATATAAGGTCAACCCAGCCAATATTGTTCGCGCCGGTTTTGTGGTCAGTGGCGAAAAGGCAGCGGTTAACAATTTCTCCATCGTCGAGCCCTGCACCGTCTGCGACGGCTCCGATAATGGACCGCCTGAGGGAATAAACGATTCAAGCTCGAAGCTCGGCTTGCTTATGGGCGTCTACGGTCAGGACGAGTGGAAAATCACAGATCAACTCACGATGAATACCGGCCTGCGCTTCGACCAGATGGTCCAATATGTCGAGGCCGATCAACTGAGTCCGCGCCTCAGTTTCACTTACACGCCATCCGAAAACACGACATGGCATGCTGGCTACGCGCGCTACTTCACACCGCCGGTGCTCGTGGAGGCCGCGCCGGCCGATATCGGCTTATTCCGGAATACGACAGGAGCGCCCTCCCAATTTCTCAATGATCCGGTGCAGCCGGAGCGGTCGCATTATTTCGATGCCGGTGTGTCCCAGGAGATTCCAATGGAATGCAGCACGCTGGCACCACTCATGCTCATGCCGCCTTCCCCAGGGGAGCATGGCTGCGGCACGCTCGAGGTGGGTATCGACGGCTATTACAAGATCGCGAATGACCTCATCGACAATGGAAATTTCGGCCAGGCGCTGGTCTTGAGCGCCTTCAATTATGCGAAGGGCTACAATAAAGGCGTCGAGCTCAAAGGGAAATTCACCAGCGGTAATTTCCAGGCCTACGTCAATTTTGCCGCCGCCCAGCAGAAAGCTAGCGACGTGGTGTCCAACCAATATTTGTTCGACAACACCACGCCACTCGCCGATCTCGGCGGCCTAACAGAGTTCCAATATATCCAAAGCCACTTCGTCTACACGGATCACACCCAAATGTTGACGGGCTCGGTGGGCCTATCCTACCTCTGGAACGGCACACGGTTTAGCACCGATATGTTCTACGGCAGCGGCTTGCGCAGCGGCGACGCCAACATCAGCCACGAACAGCCTTATGCACAGTTCAATGTTGGTCTCACACACGAGTTCACGGGCTGGAACATGAAGCCTCTCACGCTTCGCTTCGATGTGGTGAATGTCTTCGACACGCTCTATCAGATCAGGAGCGGCAGCGGCATCGGCGTGTTCGCGCCGCAATACGGGCCGCGGCGAGGCTTATTCGCCGGACTATCGCAGAAATTTTGAATGAAATAAGCACCCGCGCTTGTGGCCGGGCTTTCTATTGTCTAGCTCATGCCATCAATTCTGTGCGGTAAACGAACCCTCTGGCTTGCCTACAAGCATGGCAGGCGACATGGTAATGGCTGCCATCCTCGATGATGCGCGGCTGGTCCGGGGCCAACATGTTCAAGAAAATCCTCATCGCGAACCGTGGCGAGATCGCCTGCCGGGTGATCAAAACCGCGCGGCGAATGGGGATTGCGACGGTTGCCGTTTATTCCGATGCCGATCAGGACGCGCCGCATGTGGAGTTGGCGGAAGAGGCGGTGCGGATCGGGCCGCCGCCAGCAAAAGACAGCTATCTCGTCATTGAAAATATTATCGCCGCCTGTAAGGCGACGGGCGCCGGAGCGGTCCACCCGGGCTATGGGTTTTTGTCGGAGCAGGCGGTTTTCGCACGGGCGCTCGAAGCCAACAATATCGGCTTTATCGGCCCCAATATCGAAGCCATCGAGGCGATGGGCGATAAGATCAAATCCAAACGGCTCGCGCAATCCGAAGGCGTCGCAATTGTGCCAGGCTTTCCCGGCGTCATTGACGACGCGGCAGGGGCGGTAGCGATCGCCGAGACAATCGGCTATCCGGTGATGATCAAGGCCTCGGCCGGCGGCGGCGGCAAAGGGATGCGCATTGTTGAATCGGCGGAAGGGATTGCCGAGGGCTTTGCCCGCGCCTCCTCGGAAGCCAAGAGCGCGTTTGGCGATGGCCGTGTTTTCATCGAAAAATTCATCGCCGATCCGCGTCACATCGAAATCCAGATCCTGGGTGATAAGCACGGCAACATCATTCATCTTGGCGAGCGGGAATGTTCGATCCAGCGCCGCCATCAAAAAATCATTGAGGAGGCACCTTCTCCTTTCATCGGCGAGGAGACCCGCCACGCTATGGGCAAACAGGCGATCGCTCTCGCCCGCGCCGTAAATTATGATTCCGCCGGAACCGTCGAATTCATCGTTGCTCAAGATGGGAGCTTTTATTTTCTCGAAATGAACACCCGTCTGCAAGTCGAGCACCCGGTAACCGAGATGATTACCGGCATCGATCTCGTCGAGCAAATGATCAGATCGGCCACTGGCGAGAGACTGTCTATTGCGCAAACCGATGTTCGTCTTGAAGGCTGGGCGATTGAGTGCCGCATCCTGGCCGAAGATCCAACGCGGAATTTTCTCCCATCGGCCGGACGCCTCAAGACCTATAGGCCTCCGGGCGGCAGCATAAACACGGGCGCGGTGCTGCGCATCGATTCAGGCGTCCGTGAAGGCAGCGAAGTCTCGATCCTTTATGATTCGCTGATCGCAAAGCTCATAACCCATGCTGCGGATCGAACCGCCGCGATTGAAGCGCAGGCGCAAGCCATCGATGCCTTCGTCATCGAGGGTGTCGCCAGCAATATTCCTTTTCTTGCCGCCATGATGAGCCATAAGCGTTTTCGCGCGGGTGATCTGTCGACGCGCTTTATCGCCGAGGAGTATCCGCATGGTTTCGCGCCGCTTGCCCCGCAAGGAGAAGCAGCGGAACTTCTCGCTTGTGTGGCGGCCGCCACCGATCATGTGATGAACGAACGCAAGCGGGCAATCTCGGGCCAGATGAGGACCGCGCATCCGGTCAAATTCGCGCGGGATCGCGTGGTCATGCTCGGCAAATTCCGGCATGACGTCAGTCTTGATGACAAGCATGACGGACTAATCGTACGATTTGAGAAGACCGGCCGCGCGCGCCTTTGCCTCTCTGGCTGGGTGCCGGGGCTGCCTGTTTGGGACGGCACGATCGATGGCGAAAGAATTTTGGTACGGCTGCGCCCCATTCTCAACGGTACCTATTTGGCGCATGGCGGCTTTGCTGAAGAGGCGCGCGTCTACACAAGGCGGGAGGCGGCGCTGGCCCAACTCATGCGGGAGAAGAAGACGGGAGCTGGATCCAATTTTCTGCGATGTCCGATGCCTTGCCTCGTCAAATCGATCTCCGTGGCCGCCGGCCAAAGGGTAAGGTCCGGCGAAATCCTCTGCATCATCGAGGCAATGAAAATGGAAACCGCTGTATGTGCCGAATTCGATGCGACGATTGATAAAATCTATGTTCAACCCGGCGAGTCGCTCGCCGTCGATGCGATCATCATGGCGTTTTCCTAGCTCCAGCAGCTTCCGGCGGATCGGTGTAGAAGCGGCTATTATAGCGCCAGCGATAATAGTAGAGCGGCACGATGCCGATGAGAATTGTGCCGACGCTCATGACGGAGACACGAAAGCCGAGCTGCGGCAGCTCGTATAACCCGACGCAGGCGACGAAAATCGCCGATGTCAGCGGGACGATTCCGGCGAACATGAGCATCCTCCAACTGATGAAAAGAACATTCCGGTAATACCAAACGCAGGCGATGCCGGCCAACGCATAGTAGAATGAGACCTGCACGCCGATCGCATTGATGAGATCGCTCATCAATTGCTTGACGCTTGGCACGGTGGCCGAGGCGGCGAACAGGAGAAGCGAGACGGCGGCAACAGCAATGCCCGCGAGCCAGGGCGTTTGGAAGCGCGGATGCAGCCAGCCCATCGGCTCGCTGATCACCTGATCACGCGCCATCGAGAACAACAGTCTTGTGCATTGGATGAGCTGCGTCTGAAGCGTGGCAACCGCGCTCACCATTACGGTAAGCACGGCGATCGCGCTCCAAGGCGCACCGAGTGCGACATGGCCGAGGGCTGGAAGCAAATTCGCGGCGTTCGCCTGGATCTGGTCGGACGTCAGGGCCATTTGGATCGCGGCTTGCGCCAGAAGGAACAGGGCGACAATCACCAGTACGCCAAGGATACCGCCGAGCCCCGCCGCTCTCTTGGCGTTCGCTGTCTCTTCCGCGAGGTTGGACGCCACGTCCCAGCCGAAATAATAAAAGATCGCGACCAGCATCCCGGCGCAGAAGGAGTCGAATGAGCCGAAGGCGGAGGGGAAGAACCAGTCCCAGGAGAAGATTTCGGCCGGTGCCGCGCGGGCGTTCCAGATCGCTAGTCCGCTGACCAGGATCAAGGCGCCGACTTCGAACAAGGTCAGTGCGACCTGCACTTTGGCGGTCGCGGTGATTCCGCATGTGACAAGCGCAAGCACGCCAAGGAACCAGACGGCGCCGATTCCGGTTGCCCAAAGCACGTCATGGAGCCGGTCCGGTGCGACCAGTTCGAGCGTCGCCTCACCAGCAGGCAGCGCCGCGGCGACCATAAAGATCGTGGAGAGGCTAAGCAGCGCCCAACCCGCGATGAAACCGAGTGCCGGATGGATGGCGCGCCCGACCCAGGCATAGGCGGCGCCGGCATCCGATCGCCACAGGTTGAGATAGGAGAATGCGATGGTGATGCCGATCATCGGCAGGAAGGCAACAGAGAGTGCCGCCGGACCCGCGATCCCAACGGCAGCGATGAGGGCCGCGGTGCTGGCAGTGATCGAATAGGCCGGCGCCGAGCCAGCGACAGCCATGACGGCCGTATCCAGGAGGCTTAGCACCCCAGGCTTCAACGAACGTCTCAAGGCCCGCATTTTACGGTGCTGCATGACATTCCGGGAGATCGCGCCCTAATCACTTTTCACAGCATGTCCATGACCACGGCCGCCAAACTGGTCTCCGCTTTCAAAGCGTAATTTCATTCAACCTGCAACGACTTCAGCTTGCGGTGCAAAGCCGAGCGTTCCATGCCGATGAATTCGGCGGTGCGCGAAATGTTGCCGCCGAACCGGTTGAGCTGGGCGACGAGATATTCACGCTCGAAGACTTCCCGGGCTTCCCGCAGAGCAAGGTTCATCAATTTTTCGCCCCCGGAGCTATTCGGCGTCGACGGAACAAGTGCGCCGATCTCGGCCGGCAGCATGTCGGCGGTAATCGGTGCCTCGGGATCGCCGCTGGCAAGAATCATCAGCCGCTCCACGTTGTTGCGCAACTGTCTTACATTGCCGGGCCAATCATGCGATTGCAGAACCGCCATGGCGTCGTCGGCGATCAAGCGCTTGGGCATGCCGGTTGAAATCGAAAGCTGCTCCATGAAATAGCTGATGAGTTCGACAATATCCTCGCGGTGTTCGCTGACCGAGGGAACGCGAACCGGGACGACAGCAAGGCGATGGAAAAGATCCTCGCGAAATGAACCCTCGGCGATCAGCTTCGGGAGATCGCGTGAGCTCGATGAAATTAGGCGGACGTCGACATGGACGCGGGTCGATCCGCCAACGCGAAGAAAATTCTGTTCGACCAGAACCCGCAGGATTTTGCCCTGAGTCTCCTTGGGCATATCGGCGATTTCATCGAGGTAGAGGGTGCCCCCGTGGGCTTCTTCGAGGGCGCCGACCTTGCGGCTGATTCCGTCCTTGGCTTCAACCCCGAACAATTCCATTTCCATGGTTTCCGGCGCGATTGTCGCCGCGTTGATGGTAATGAAAGGACCGTCGGCTCGCATGGATGCATCATGGATGCCGCGCGCCGCGAGTTCCTTGCCGGCGCCCGGCGCGCCGGTGATCAGAACGCGTGAATTGGCGGGTCCAACGCGCTCGACGATCTGACGCAATTGATTGATCATGGTCGATTTGCCGATGATCTTGTTGCTCCGGCCCGCGCGGGTGCGCAGTTCCGTCACTTCGCGCTTCAATCGCGAGGCTTCGAGCGCGCGCTCCGCGACCAGCACCAGACGGTCCGCCTTGAACGGCTTTTCAATGAAATCATAGGCGCCGAGTTTTATCGCGGAGACCGCCGTCTCGATATTGCCGTGACCGGAAATCATGACGACCGGAAGCGACGGATTCTGCTCCTTGATGATTTTCAGCAATTGAAGACCGTCGAGTCTCGATCCTTGCAGCCATATATCGAGGAAGACGAGGGTTGGACGCCGTGCGCCAATCGCGGCCAAGGCCTCGTCGGAATTCTTGGCCGTTCGCGTGCCATGGCCTTCGTCCGACAGGATCCCTGAAACAATGTCACGGATGTCGGCTTCATCGTCCACTATGAGGATATCGCTTGCCATGAAGTCTTTCACGCTCCTCTACTGGTTTCGGCCGGCATGATTTTCTCGGCCGTCCGGTCAAGGTCCTGTTCTGCTGGACCGTGCCCGTCAAGAGCCTCCCCCAAAGGAAAAAACATCCGGACCCAGGCACCACGCCCTGCCGGGGCGTCCCGCAATTCTAGTCCGCCGCCGTGATCGGCGAGGATTTTGGCAACGATCGGGAGACCAAGCCCTGTCCCGTCCGCGCGTGTCGTCATATAGGGTTCAAGAAGCCTTTGCCGGTTCTCTTTTGGAAAGCCCATGCCATTGTCGATCACGTCGATGGAAACGACGCGTCCGGCAACCGCGACCGCCACGGATATCTTGCCCTGGAAGCCGGGTTCACCCGCATAAGCCGCAATCCCCTCGGTCGCGTTTTTGACAATGTTGGTCAGTGCTTGGGACAAAAGCCGCCTGTCGAACGGGACATGGACCGGGTCCGGCGGCAAACGGTCTTCAAACACGATATCGGGGTGCGCGACCCGCATCAAAAACAGGACCTGGCGCACGCATTCGCCAAGGTCGTCGCTTTCGAGGCGAGGTTTTGGCATCCGCGCAAAAGAGGAAAACTCATCCACCATCCGCTTAATGTCGTCGACCTGCCTGACGATCGTGTCGGTGCATTGATCGAAAATATCACGGTCTTGTTCGATCAGGCGTCCGTATTTGCGTTTCAGCCGTTCAGCGGAAAGCTGGATTGGTGTCAGCGGGTTTTTGATTTCATGGGCGATGCGGCGGGCGACATCGGCCCAGGCCGCCGTCCGCTGGGCGGTGACGAGATCCGTGATATCGTCAAGCGTCACGACGTAGCTTTTGTCGGCGCGTTCGCTTGGCGCGCTGGTGATGCTCACATTGAAAAGACGGTCGAGCCCGCCGCGGGAAAGCGAAATTTGTCCCTGGACCAAGCGGGATTGGCTGGAACGCGCCTCCCCCAACATGCTTTCTATTTCCGGAAGCACGGTTGCGATCGATTGACCGGCGATCCGTTCGGCCGGTTCGCCGCCTTGCGGGAGCAGTTTTTCAGCGGACGGATTAAGCGCGGTAATTTCACCTTTCGGTCCAACGCCCACGACTGCGACCGGAACGCCGGAAAGAACCGCCTCGGTGAAGAGACGCCGCTCGTCGATGAGCTTGCTTGCCGCGATCAGCCGATGCTGCTGAAGGCTCAGTTCCGAGGTCATTTTGTTGAAGGTTTCGCCAAGATGGGCAAGATCGCCCTCCGACTTGCGCACCGCCACATGCACATGGAGATTGCCGGACGCGACTTCATCGGTCGCCGCGATCAGCCGCCGGATCGGCGCGACAAGACTGTCGGCGAAGGAAAGACCGAGCCAGGTTGCCGACAAGAGCATGATCAGGGCGATCAGGACGAACATGGTCGCGAAAGCAATCCTGATCCGGCTGCGGTGTTGGTCGAAATCATCGTAAAGCGCGACCATCCTTGCGGCTTGATCTGGAAAATCCACCGTGAACGGATGGACCGGCCGGGCGACATATAAATACGTGTCCGGAAAAGAATTGAGCAACCGCAAGGCCACAAAGGTCGGCCCTTCTTTGAGGATCAGGCAAGTGATTTCGTCTTTTTTTGCGTCTTCGAAATCGCCCGGCTCAGGCCGGACCACGGCATTGCCGCTTCTGGCGCCGGTGTCGACAGTTTCGACCACGGTTCCATCGGATTTGATAAGTGCCGCGGCGGTGAAGCTGAGAAACCGTGCCCGCGACGTGAAAAAATCTCGAAAAACCGATCGGTCAAACTCAAACAAAGGCCTGGCCCGATCGAGATCCGTCGCCGTGAGCCTCGCCTCATGGACCAGCGACGTGCATTGACCATCACGAAATAAATTTGCAGCTTCGATGGTATTTTGCACGAAACCGCGTCCGTCCTGCATGAAGGCCGGATTGAGACTGCGCTCGAGCGTGACGGACCCGACCCATGCCATCAAAAGCGCCGGCGCGGCGGCAACAATCGAGAAAAGTCCGACAATCCTTATATGCAGCTCTGCCCCGGCGACACCCGCCCGGCGCGCCGTGAAAAGTGCATAGGCCTCGGCGAGGACAAAAAAGAAGACGAGGAGAATGCAAAGAATATTTGCGACGAAAAGACCGATTACGACGGGCGGTGTTGGCACGACCGGCGTGTAGCCGGAAAAAATCAGAAAACTGACGAGCCCGATGAACAGCGCGAGAATAACTGCCACGAGCCCGAAACGGGCCGTGAAACGGGGTTGGCCAGTTTTTCCCCCCACATTATGCCGCGCCGCTTTTTGATCACCCGCCATTGGGTTGCCGGCCGCAAGAGATGTTAAGGTCAGGCCACCGGTTATGATGTTCTGACTGTCCGAATTCGCGTTGCGATAATATCACGCTGTTGCAAAATTGCGACATTTGCGGGGCCATGATCCATGCAATATGAGAACAAGGAACGCTATGCCTCGAAGCCAGCACTGCGCAAATAGTTAATAAACAGCATGAGAGTATATAGGTAACTTATTGATTCTTATCGATCATGCTAAAAAATCATAGGGATTGTCCGTCGATTCCGTCCGTATCACACTCCTCCTTCATCGCACAATGACCAGTCTTTATTAGGTCGCGCGGTTCTTAACGTCGAATCGGCGTTCTTGGTGATTATTCCGGGCAGAAAACGGGATCTATCCCCAAAATTCCCGCGTCTGCGGATGAACGATCGAGCCCTTGTAGGCGAGCCCGCCTGGCCGATCACACGCCAGCAGAAGCGGGCCATCGAGATCGACGAAACGCGCGCGTTCAGCCAGCAAGAGCGCCGGCGCCATCGCCAGCGAGCTTGCAACCATGCAGCCGATCATGAGTTCGAAGCCGAGGGCTTGGGCAAGGTTTACCAAGGCCAAAGCCTCGGTCAGGCCGCCGGTCTTGTCGAGTTTGACATTGATTGCGTCGTAGCGTGCACGCAGGGCTTCGAGCCCGGTGCGATCATGAACGCTCTCGTCGGCGCAGATCGGCACGATATGCTGGATTCGGGCGAGAGCCGCATCCTTGTCCGCGGGCAGCGGCTGCTCGACCAAGACGACGCCAGCCTCGGCGCAAGCTTCAAGATAGCGTTCGAGATCGGCCTGCGGCCAGGCCTCATTGGCATCGACAATCAGTGTCGTGCCGGGTGCCGCGGCGCGCACCGCCGTGATCCGAGCCGGATCGTCTTCCCCCGCAAGTTTTATTTTGAGAAGAGGCCGCCCGCCCGCTCTGGCTGCCGCCGCCGCCATTTCGGCCGGGCTGCCGGCCGAGATCGTGAAGGCCGTCACCACCGGCACCGGAGGCGGAACGCCCGCGAGCACGTGAGCCGCAACACCGCATCGTTTGGCGTCCAAATCCCACAGCGCGCAATCGAGTGCGTTGCGGGCGGCACCTGGCGGAAGCAGGCTTTGGAGACGGTTGCGATCCGCGCCCGCCTCGAGTTGGGTCCGTACCGAGGCGATTTGGGCGAGGACGGATTCGACCGTCTCGCCGTAACGGGCATAGGGAACGCTTTCGCCGCGTCCGCGAAAGCCCTTGTCTTCGATCGTTGCCACGACGACGACAGCTTCCGTCTTGGCACCACGCGCAATCACGAATTTGCCATGGATGGGGAAGCGCTCGACGGTAATGGTCAGATTGGGCATGAGCTGAAATCGAAAGGAGTCAGTCGAATACTGTAGCACGATCCCAAAGTGCCGCCGAGGCTTTGGATAAGATCATGCGACGAAACGAAAAGTTAAAAATCAACGGCCAACCAGCCGCGCTATGACAAAGGCGGCGGCCGCGGCGAGAGAGCCTATGAGTGCCGTTTGAAACGCGCTGCGCAGTGGCGTGACGCCGGTCATCTGCCCCTTGATGCCGCCGAAGATCAGCAGCGCGGCGAGGGTCAGTGCGATCGAGAGCGGAAGCGCCCGCGAAACCTCGGCCAAGAAAAAATAAGGCAATAAGGGAATGAGACCGCCAAAGATGTAAGCGCCGCCGATTGTCAAGGCGCTCTTAAGTTCGCGGCCCGGCACCGGCTCTTCCAAGCCAAGCTCGAAACGCATCATGAAATGGATCCAGCGTTCCGGATCGCAAGTTAGCGCTTCCGTCACCTTATCTGCCAAGGCGGGATCGAGGCCCTGCTTGCGCAGAATGAGGCGCACTTCCGCGCGCTCGGTTTCCGGCACTTCCTTTATTTCAGTTTTTTCGCGTTGGAGTTCGGAGCGGTAGTGTTCGAGATCCGTGCGCGCGGCGAGATAGCCGCCGAGCCCCATGGCGAGTGCGCCAGCTGCCACTTCGGCGAGACCAGCGGTAATGATGATGGCTGTCGAGGAAACCGCTCCGGCAAGACCGGCCGCGAGGGCGAAAGGAACGGTGAGCCCATCCGCCATCCCGATGACAATATCGCGGACCAGGGCCGAGGCAAGAAAGTGCTTTTCGATATGCGGCGTCGCCGGCATGAACCACCAAAGGTTGAACCCCGGCTGCGGAAACGCCGAGCCCTTTCGAGCGCCAGAAGCGCCGCAGGAGACTTAATTAGCGCCCGGCAGCATGCGCCGCAAGACTCCATCATGCCACAGATAATGATGAATCAGGCCAGCCGAGGCGTGGAGGCCGGCAAGGATGAGAATGATCGTCGCGATCGTGCCATGCAATTCTCCGATGTTGTCGCGCAGTGCTTTGTTGTTGGGGTCGAACGCCGGAACAGTAAACAGGCCAAAGAAATTATCGCCACGCACATAGACGAGGAAGATGCCAACGAGCACCATGGCGATCAAAAGAGCGTAGAGCGCATAATGCACCGTTTTCACCAAGGTTTGTAACGCGCCTTTATCGGCTGGAGGGAGTACGCGTCCCCGTGTTGCCCGCCAAAGAATCCGCGCAGCGAGCAGAATAGCGAGGCAGAGACCGAGGCTGATATGAACCGATCGCGCTTCGACCCTAGGCATGCCTGACGGAAACCAATCGATAACCTGCGCAATCACCCATTGGACAAGGACGAGAAGAGCGACCGCCCAATGAAACCAGATTGTTGGAAGATCGTAATGCCTAGAGACCAAAGGGTCAGGCAGCATGAGCTTCGTCCTTGTGCGTTCGTAAATGAAACGTAGCTACTGGCCAGAGTTCCCTGAGTCAATTCGGGGAAGATCCGTATGCAGGGACGCGCTCAAAATCAATGAGTTGGAGCTTGTCGTGCCGCCGCCGCGTCTCAGGAAGCACTGATGGCTGAGCCCTCAGTTTTGTCCGGAACGATGCTCCAATCGGACAAAAATGTTTCACGTGAAACATATTGGTACGATTGACGGTCTTCGCAAATAGACTATTGCGTGGCGGAGTTAGGTACGGCGCAGGGATTTTGAGCAAGCAACATTATGGGCTACTATTAAGGTTTGGTTCTGTGTTTTTGGGAATAGCGCCATTATCATGAACAACGTATGGCCGGCTCACGAAACCGTAAACTGGAATGAGCCAGAGGTCGGACGCTTATTGATCGAGATCATATGCCAGCTCACCCTATAGGTGCCCGATCCTAGCACACGCCCGAGCCTGACGATCACAAATTGCTGGTCGGAAGGATCATTGATGGGCTTGCTCACCGGAATCGCAGCGCCGGTGGAAGTTATGACCTCCACGCTGGACAAGGCTGCGATCACGCCTAGATCAAAATGAAGCCTGAGTTCGCGTGGGGAGCGGTTTACGGTCAATCCGACGCCCGGGACCGCGTGATCGAGGAACGCGCCACCCCCAAACTTGGCATAAGCTCGTGACGTCGAGGCGACGACAGCAAAACATCCAGCCCCGGCAAGGAATTCGCGACGATCCACGGGAAGCCTTGTTATCTCGTGCCACACTTTTGATTGATCAAACCAGCCTCGTGCAAGCCCGGGGCATATGAATTCCCGATGAACTTGGTGCCACAGCACAGCAGATTTGCGACATGATCCTGTGCTTTAACGGCCCAGCAGGACATTCACCGGCAGCCGCCGCCTGTTTGGCTCTCATTGCGGCGGCGGCGTGATGCCTAGGACGGCCGCAACGCCAAGGACGGCGAGGCCCAGCACGACTTCAAACCCTACGCTGTAGCGAAGCCTGTTGATTTGCCCCATTCCTTTCAGCGACGCGGCGCGCAGCCTTGGCATGGCTATGAAACGGTTGAAGGAAGCCAAGACAAGCATGACGGCGACGACCCCGATTTTCGTGAACAGCACATTCCCATAGGAGGTGTCGAAGAGCTTGTCGAAGGAGCCGACGACGCGGAAGCCGGCGTTGGCGATGCCGCTTGCGACGATCAAAGTCACCGATACCATTCCCATCAAGGAATAGCGGGACAATATATCGACGCTCCACTCGCGTGCTTCATGAGGGCCGAAGTGGCGTTGCTCCACGAGCGCGAAGAGCAGCGGCGGCAGGCCGCCCACCCAGGCAGCCGCGGCGAGTGCATGGATGCTATAGACCGTGATCATGATGGCCCCGTAAAGCCCAGCGCCCCCTTCGGCGGCATGGCCGAGCCAGGCCTGGCTGATCAAAAGCAGGGCGCCGATGTGGAGGAGTGCGGAGAACCAAGCGCGGTTCGTCCAGGGCAGGAATGCGACAATGACGGCAAGCACGAGCAGCGCAATGCGGACGATCGACACCAGGCCAAACGGCGTTTCAAAGAAGTAAAGCTGCAGATCCTCGGGATTGACGACGCTGTAAATGTCATCCGTGCTGTTGATCAAGATACAGGCGAGCCAGCCGATGCCGGTAACCAACGCCAGGGGAGCGGCGACTCGCAGCAGGATGGCTGTTGCGCGAAGCGCGCGTGGCAATCCGCCGGGACCGGCAGACAGCCGCTCGGATCCCATGTAAAACCAAAAGAACGAGGAGCCGAACAGCACGAACACGGAGATGAAATGGATCCACCGCAAGGCGGCGAGGGGGTAGAAGACCGCGAGCATATCCAACTATCCTTGTTGTCTGCCGACGATTGAAATACTCGCATTAAGCCGATGAGGCTTGCCATGGGCAGATGGCGTGGCAAGCCCGCGCGCCGGGCGCGATCGATGCGAAACAAGCTCCGGCGAATGAAACCATCTCGGTTCCCTCGGCGGAGCTGTCGCGTGTGCTTTCCTTTGTGCCGCCAACCTTGATACAGCTATGCGGCCTGAAGAGCCTGGCTCTCGCGAACCAGGCTCATGATCAGCTGACAGTAAAGCGGTAGCTTCCCTCGGTCCGGTGCGTATCGACGGACAGCACATGCCAGGTCACCGTGTAGCTGCCGGGCTTCAGCGCGTGGCCAAGCCGCACATGGATGATCTGTTGATTGGAAGGATCGTTGACCGGCTTTGAGGCGGGAACAGAGCCGCCGTCACCGGAGACCGACACGCTCGAGAAGGCTGTGACAACGCCCTGGGTGAAAGAGAGTACGAGTTCACTCGGCGAACCGGAAACCGTCGCTCCGACGGCCGGGGTCGCGTGATCAAGGAAGGCATGGGCGAAGGCTGCCGTCGTGGCCAAGGAGGAAGCCAAAACGGTGACGACGAAAGATTTCAAGAGCTTTTGCATGATGGCGTCCTCACTGTTTAAAAGCATGCCAGGGATCGAAGGCGGTGGATTCCTGCGGGCCAAAGATTGGTTTGCCAAGCGTATTTGGGAAGAGATCGTCAAGGAAGAAATCGACGATCGCATACACACCGGGATGCTTGCCGCTTGCTTGATTGATCGGAAACGCGCCGTAGATGCCGAGTTCATAATCATGCGCTATGTAGTAGAGCCCGGGGCCGAAGACGCCGGTGGTTTCATGCGTACCAGGGACGGAATTGATACCCGAAGGGCCGATATTCGAAACCGGGGAAGTGAATACCGCCTCAAATGTGGGTACGAGGTTTCTGAGAAACTCCGGCACCTGTTGAACATAGCCGTTCATGTAGAGCA
Source organism: uncultured Methylocapsa sp. (assembly GCA_964440215.1). Classification (GTDB taxonomy): domain Bacteria; phylum Pseudomonadota; class Alphaproteobacteria; order Rhizobiales; family Beijerinckiaceae; genus Methylocapsa. The sequence continues at coordinate 4,011 of CAYTRB010000057.1, read as the reverse complement.
GGCTGTATTGAATTGTGAAACCGAAGTCCACGGTAGTGGGTGTTTGAGAAATTATAGGGTTGTTAAAGGAATCTACGCCGGTCACGATATTCGGCACTGTCGGCACGTCATAGTCGATTTCGCCGGTGACCGCGACGGGGCGCAGCCAATCCCACGGAGCATCTCCGAAACCCTTGCCGAGGAAGATCTTCGGGGTGATGGTCGTATATTGAGGAGCGCCGGCATTTGGATTGCCCGTGCCGCCCCAGGCTTGTGAAACACCCAAGGACACAACGAATTCGTGCTCCGCGCTGACCATGACTTGGTCCTTGACCTCTGTCTCGATTCCCTCCCAGCCATTCGCGCGCGGATTGACCTGATGCAGGAACGTGCTGTCGATGGAAAGTTCAAGATCGGAGGTTATTCTTTTCCCGTAGAAGAAATTGAACTCGTAGCTTTGTGATGCGGGCACAGGAGGAAAAGTGTAATTGTTAGCGGAACCGAACGAATAGGCGAACGCCGGAACGGTCAATTCGTCATCGACGCCTGGATCATCGATTGTGAGCGTGGCAGGAAAGACCCTGTTACCAATGATGGTATGTGCGGAAGCCGGGCTGATGCCGGCGAGAATGGCCGCTGCGGCGAATGCGCCAGCGCAAGCCAGGGACGTTTTGTGAGACATGATCGTTAATCCTCGATCTGAAAAAGTGGGTTGCTTGGCGCGCTATTTCGTGACGATAGGTGGCGGCGGCGGAGCAGGCGGCGGCGGCACCATCATGTCGAACCTGTAGCTAAATCCGACTTGGACCTGGCTTTCGTTCAGATAATGTTGGGCCACAACAAAGCCGCCCGCGGGGGCCGGTGAAGGGGCGTTCTGATTGAACGAAACGACGGCGTTCGGATTGCTGAACGGAAAGTCCGTGACATGGCCGAAATTTGAGTAGCGGTATTCCGCCCGCACCGACCAATTGTCGGTGATCGCATATTCGATACCGCCGCCAGCCGTGAAGCCCGCGCGGGTGATCGAAATTGTATCATTGGTGCCCGGAAAGGTAGTGAAGAATCCGGTGCTATCGACATAAGTGGTGTTGTAGTTGGTTATGGCGACGCCGCCGGTGCCGTAGAGAAGGACGCGGCCGAAGGCAATGCCGAGGCGTCCGCGGACGGACCCCTGGACACTTGCGTTGGCGCTGGCCGCCAGGCTCCCGAAGGTGCCTCCCGCGGTGTCCACCAAAGGTGCCATGACGCTTTTACTCAAGCCCGCGCCGTCCACGGTCGCTTCTATGCCGAATACAAACCACGGGTTAGGCTGGATGTTCCAGCCAAGATGAGCGCCGCCGATGACCCCTGATGGGCCCTCGCCGAAGGAACCGCCGACGATATTAAGGCTAGGGGTATTGGCGTCGGTTCCGGACCAAGACACGTTGTCTTTAGCCCCGGCGTAACCGATCTGGCCGCCGAGATAGACACCCGACCAGGTGAAGGGCGGGGGCGGCGGAGGAGGGGGCGGCGCGAGGTCAGCCGCGAAAGCCGAACCGGTCATGGCGATCACGCCAGCCGATACAAGGAGGAATTGTTTGCACATAGGACTTCTCCGTTGAAGAGAGAATTTGGTTTGGATTGCTCAAGCAAATATCCGGCTTCGATGCCTGGTTTTGCTTTGGTTTGTTTGAGCCGGGCAGCAATGCCTGGTTTAAAATATTGAGAAGTCCGGCGCTGGCAGCGGCGTGTCGAACTTGTAGCTGAAGCCTACCTGCACCTGGCTTTGGTTTAACGTGTGGTTTGAGAATAAAGCGCCACTCGCCAGGCCTGGAACGGTGCTAAACACCGCGCTGCCAAGGAAGGTATTCCCAACCGTGCCAAAACTCGTGTAGCGGTATTCGGCGAAGACCGACCAATTGTTGGTGACCGCATAGTTGATGCCGCCGCCGGCCGTCCAGCCCACGCGGCTGTTCGAAAAGCTGTTCGAGCCGAAGAAGGCGCCGCCGGGGAGTGCTCCGCTTGAGTTTCCTACGAACGAGTAGTTGGTGTTGAAGCCGCCGAACGCGACGCCGCCGGTGGCATAGGCGAGGAGCCGGTCCCAGGCGATGCCGAAGCGGCCGCGAATCGAACCCTGGATTTCGGTGTTCGTGGATGCGGAGACGGAGCCACCGCCGAAGGCGGCATAGGGCGTCGAAACGGTCTTGCTCAAGCTGAGCCCATCGACCGAACCTTCGACGCCAATGACAAATCCTCCATTGGGTTTATCGATCTGATAGTTGAAGCCGGCATGGGCACCGCCGATCACCCCGCTCGGGGCGATGCTGGCGTCGGGGTTGGACACGAGGCCGCTTATTGGATCAAATGTGTTGTAGTAGTAGTTGTCATTGCCCCAGGCGCCGCCGATCTGACCGCCGAGATAGACACCTGTCCAGGTGAAGGGCGGGGGCGGCGGCGGGGCCGGGGCAAGGTCGGCCGCGAAGGCAGATCCGGCGAAAGTGGCCACGGCGGCGAACGCGCTGGCGCAACCCAGGGATGCTTTGTAAGACATGATGAATCCTCGATCTGAAAGTGCGTGATAGCCGCAATCGGCCGCGAGCTTGCGGCTTGAGACGGCGGATGCTCTTCGTTCAGATCAGGATTGGAGGCGCGCGCGGCTGCCCGGCAAAAGCCGCAAACCGCGTAAATGTGCCGAGGAGCGCAGGCGGCGCGACGGCTTCGGACAGACGCGGCGCATAGGCCACCCGCGTTGTGTCGGCAGGCAATATCCCGGCCGTTGCATGCACGGGCGGGCAACACGGGCAATTGTCGTGTGGGCATGGCGGCGGGGTGCCGTCATCATGGGAGCCAGCGTTGGTTAAATCCGCCTGGCAGCGGACCCCGGATTTCTCCGCATCGAAGCTCGCGAGGGTAAGCCCGGAGTCCGTGGCGAGAGTGGTGAAGACGATGGTATGCGAGGCTAAACCTGGCGCATGCCGGTGTTGCGCGGGCCCCAACAATTGCGCAAGACAAGCAAACAGGATGAGGGAACAACGGAGCGCACGCGTCCAGCCTCTCGCGGGGTTCCGCGAAAAAACCCGATGGCGGGGTGATTGGAGACAAACCGCTCGCACGTGTTGCGCCTTAGGACCGTCAATAACGATTTCGTCATCGAAAATGCAATCATGACCTTTATAGAGTCAAGCAATTATCGTAATTGGTATAGGTTAGGCTCAGTGAAACGCCGCGATTATTGAATTCCGTGACTTTCGTGCAACAAGTCACGGAATGCCAGCATCCCTTGACGCATTACGCTTATTGTCATTGCTACGGAGAGGTTTTTATCGGTTTGCCTCGACTTTGCCTTAACTCGCTGTCAAACCGCAATTGTTGATGTCGATATTGTTGCCGCGACTTGTTGAGAATGAGGCGGAGCACCAAGAATGGATGTACCGGAGGGTCCGGAGTTTTCCAGCCAACGCTCGGGTGATGCCGTGCGGCTCAGCCTTGGCGGTCATTGGACCGTGGATGCCTCGGCCGCGATCGAGGCGCGGGCGGACGGGCTTCTTGCGGCGAGCGCAGGCGCGCGCCGGGTCATTCTTGATCTTGGCCGGGTCGTGCGGCTCGATACGGCGGGGGCTTGGCTCATCGACCGGGCCCGCCAGGCTCTTGATGCCAAGGGCGTCGATGCACGACTTGAATCGATCCGGCCGGAATATGAGATCCTGCTCCGCGAAGCCCGCTTCCGGACGCTGGCCGTGCCGAACGCGCCACACGGTTCTTACGCTGTCCGTCTTGTTGCCGATATTGGCGAGAGCGTGGTTTCCGCGGGAACCGATCTCTACAGGGGCGTAGGCTTTCTCGGTGAAGTTATCGCGGCAATTGGAAAATGCCTGGTGAGCCCATCGCATTTTCGCGGAACCTCTCTTATCGTGCAGATGGAAAGCATCGCCCTGCGCGGGGCGCCCATCATTGCCCTGATTAATTTTCTAGCTGGCGCGATCATCGCGCAACAGGGCATTTTCCAAATGCGGCGGTTCGGCGCGACCGTTTTGGTTGTCGACCTCATTGGCA
>CAYTRB010000056.1:0-19038 GCA_964440215.1 uncultured Methylocapsa sp. | reverse complement strand
CACTTGGATAGGCGGCGGGTTCGGTCCAAATGCCACGGCAACCCCTTTTTGTATTATATATCCAGCACCAGCCGCGCCGGGTCTTCCAGCGCGTCCTTGACCCGGACCAAAAAGGTCACCGCTTCCTTGCCGTCGACGAGGCGATGATCATAGGTGAGCGCGAGATACATCATCGGGCGGATTTCGATCTTGCCGCCGATCGCGACCGGGCGTTCCTGAATTTTGTGCATGCCCAAAATGCCCGATTGCGGCGCGTTGAGGATCGGCGTCGACATCAACGAGCCATAGACACCGCCATTGGTGATGGTGAAGGTGCCGCCCTGCATCTCCTCGATTTTGAGCTGGCCCGCGCGAGCCCGCTGGCCCAGATCGGCGATCGTCTTCTCGATGGCGGCGACACCCAATTTGTCGCAATCGCGCACGACAGGGACGACCAAGCCCTTGTCGGTGCCGACGGCAACGCCAAGGTGATAATAATTCTTATAGATGACATCAGCCCCGTCGATCTCGGCGTTGACCGAGGGCACCTCCTTCAGCGCGCCGACGCAGGCCTTAACGAAAAATCCCATGAAGCCGAGTTTGGCGCCGTGCTTCTTTTCGAAGGCGTCCTTGTAGCGGGCGCGCATCGCCATGATTCCGGTCATGTCGGCCTCGTTGAAGGTCGTCAGCATGGCCGCGGTATTTTGGGCGTCCTTGAGGCGCCGCGCGATGGTTTGCCGCAGCCGCGTTATCGGAACGCGCTCCTCTCGCTCCTCCGCGACGGCTGGCGCCGGAGTCCGGAGAGGCAACGGGACGGGGGCGGGAGCGGGCGCCGGTTTGGGCTCCGGACTTGGGGCCGGAGCCGGGGCTTTCGCGAGAGCGTCGAGGACATCGCCTTTCAGGACTTGGCCGCGCTTGCCGGAGCCCTCCACTGTGGCCGGATCGATGGCATGATCGGCGGCGATCTTGGCGGCGGCGGGCGAGGCGGGCATTTCGCGCGCGGGCGCAGGTGTTGGGGCTGGCGCGGGACTCGAAGGCGGCGCAACCGGCTTGGTTTCGGCCTTGGTTTCCGCTTTGAGCGGCGCGACGGCGCCGTCGCCGATCTGGCCGAGCAGCGCCCCGGCGCCGACCGTCTCGCCGTCCTTGGCGATGATCTCGGCGAGGATTCCCGACGCCGGCGCGTTGACTTCGAGGGTCACCTTGTCGGTTTCGAGTTCGACGATGGGTTCGTCGGCGACGACCGGCTCGCCCGGTTTCTTGAACCAGCGTCCGATGGTTGCTTCGGTGACCGACTCGCCCAAGGCGGGCACGCGGATTTCAGTTGCCATTTGTCCCGTCCAATACGCCTTCCGGCTTGTTTCTCGCCCAAGATCGATTCAAGAAGAGCACTTCAACCGGTGCGTTTCAAATTGCGTTGCTCATGGTCTGCCTCTCTTGTTTTGCATGATCTTATCGAAAATGCCTGCGATTTTTGTAAGATTATCGCGAGCCGCGCGAGTCTTGCCGAAAACCGGGCGCTTGCCGCGGTTCAAGCCGCGAAAACCTCATTGAGGAAGGTCTGCATTTGCGCCACATGCTTCGATAGCATCCCAGTCGCGGGGGAAGCGGCGGCGGGCCTGCCCGCGTAAATCGGCCGCTTGCTTTTGCCGCCAGCCTGCGACAGCACCCACTCCAGATAAGGTTCGACGAAGCTCCAGGCGCCCATGTTCTTCGGCTCTTCCTGGCACCAGAACACGTCAGCCGCCTTGAACCGCGCCAAGGCCGAGATGAGGGCTTTGAGCGGGAAGGGATAGAGCTGCTCGATGCGCAGGAGGTAGACATCGTTGATGCCGCGCTTTTCGCGCTCTTCGAAAAGATCGTAATAGACTTTCCCCGAACACAAAACCACCCGGCGGATCTTGGCATCCTCCACGAGGGCGATCGTCGAGTCCGGCGCCATCTCGGCGTCATCCAGCAAAAATCGATGGAAAGAGGCGCCGATCGCGAACTCCTCGAGCCTCGAGACCGCGCGCTTGTGGCGCAGAAGCGATTTCGGCGTCATCAGGATCAGCGGTTTGCGGATGTCGCGCAGCAATTGACGCCGCAAGATGTGGAAATAATTGGCGGGCGTCGTGCAATTCGCCACTTGCATATTGTCTTCGGCGCAGAGTTGCAGATAGCGCTCGAGCCGCGCCGAGGAATGTTCCGGCCCCTGCCCCTCGAAGCCATGCGGCAGGAGGCAGACGAGAGCCGACATGCGCAGCCATTTGCGCTCTCCGGACGAGATGAACTGGTCGAACAGGACCTGCGCGCCATTGGCGAAATCGCCGAACTGCGCCTCCCACAAAACGAGCGCATTGGGCTCGGCAAGCGAATAGCCATATTCGAAGCCAAGCACGGCCTCTTCCGACAGCATCGAGTTGATGACTTCGAAATGCGCCTGCTCGTCGCGGATATTGTTCAAAGGGATATAGCGCGCTTCCGTCTCCTGATCGATCAGGACCGAATGGCGTGACGAAAACGTGCCGCGCTCGCTGTCTTGACCCGAGAGACGCACCGGATAGCCTTCGTCGACAAGGGCCCCGAAAGCCAGCGCCTCGCCCATCGCCCAATCGATCCCCTCGCCGGTCTCGATCATTTTGCGGCGATTGTCGACGAGCCGCCGCAGCGTGCGATGGAGCTCGAAACCTTCCGGCACCGTGGTGAGGCGAATCCCGATTTCGGTGAGCCTCTCGCGGTCGACTCCGGTGCGGCCGCGGCGGTCATCCTCGGCGCTCGAGGGTGCCGCCCGCAGCCCCGCCCAGCGGCCATCGAGCCAATCGGCCTTGCTCGGCGTAAAGGCTTGGCTCGCTTGCATCGAGGTTTCCAAATGATGCCACCAATTGGCTTGCAGCTTGGCAACCTCGCCGTCGGTGATAACCCCCTCGCCGACCAGCTTCTCGGTATAGATCTGTAAGGTCGTCTTGTGGGCGCGGATTATCTTGTACATCAACGGCTGGGTGAACGACGGCTCGTCCCCCTCATTGTGGCCAAACCGGCGGTAGCAGAACATGTCGATGACCACCGGCTTGTGGAATTTTTGCCGGAACTCGGTCGCGACCTTCGCGGCATAGACAACGGCTTCCGGATCGTCGCCGTTGACGTGAATGATCGGCGCCTCGATCATTTTGGCGGTGTCCGAGGGATAGGGCGAGGACCGCGAATGCCGCGGCGTGGTGGTGAAACCGATCTGATTGTTGATGATGAAATGGATCGACCCGCCGGTCCGGTAGCCCTTGAGCCCAGACAGGCCGAAGCATTCGGCGATCACACCCTGACCGGCGAAAGCCGCGTCGCCATGGATCAGCAGAGGCAGCACTTTCTTGCGCTCGACGACATCGTGCAATTGATCCTGCTTGGCGCGCACCTTGCCGAGAACGACGGGATCGACGATCTCAAGATGCGAGGGGTTCGCGGTCAGCGAAAGATGGACCCTATTGTTGTCGAAGTCGCGGTCGGACGAAGCGCCAAGATGATATTTGACGTCGCCCGAGCCTTCGACGTCGTCGGGCTTAAACGATCCGCCCTTGAATTCATTGAAAATCGCCCGGTGCTGCTTGCCCATGACCTGGGACAGCACATTGAGGCGGCCGCGATGCGCCATGCCAAAGACGATGTCCTGGACCCCCAAGGCGCCGCCGCGCTTGATGATCTGTTCAAGCGCCGGCACCATGGCTTCGGCGCCATCCAGGCCAAACCGTTTCGTGCCCGTATATTTCACGTCGAGGAATTTCTCGAATCCCTCCGACTCGACGAGCTTCGTCAATATGGCGCGCTTGCCTTCCTTGGTGAAGCTAATCTCCTTGTCCGGGCCTTCGATCCGCTGCTGCAGCCAGCTCTTCTCGGAGGGATCGGAGATATGCATGAATTCGAAGCCGATGGTGCCGCAATAGGTCCGCCGCAAAATCTTGAGCATCTCGGGGACGGTGGCATATTTGAGCCCAAGCACGCCATCGATGAAGATTGGCCTTGTGTAATCGGCTTCCGAAAATCCATAGGCCGCCGGATGCAGTTCCTCGTGGTCCTTTGGCGGCTCGAGCCCGAGCGGATCGAGATTGGCGTGCAGATGACCGCGCATGCGATAGGCGCGGATCATCATCAGGGCGTGGATGGAGTCGCGGGTGGCGCGGAGAAGATCGACCTGCGAAAGCTGGCCGCGCTCGCCGGTTTCCCCCTTGAGCTTGGTGCTTATCCGCGTCTCTGTTTCCGCCCAATTGCCGTCGAGCGCGGACACGAGTTCACCACTGCCCGCGAGGGGCCAGCCAGTCTGTTTCCAGGCGGGCCCCCGCGCCGCCGCCGCGACCGCGGCGCCATCATCGGCAATCTCGCCGAAGAAGTCCCGCCATGAGGGGTCGAGCGAGGCGGGGTCGCGCCGAAAGCTCTCCTGCAGCTGCTCGATATAGGCAGCGTTGCCGCCATCCAGAAACGCCGTCCGCGCGAAGGCCGCGTTCGGCGCCGAACGGCCGCCCGCGGCGCCGCCCGAACCATTGGGTGTTCCATTCGCATCCCGCCGCGCCATCATCATCTCCTTCGGGACTAATCCCCGCCGATCCAAGAGTTCCAATCCAAGACTTGCTTTGAAGCTTGCGATTCAAATCTTGCAATTCAAGTCTTGACAGACGAACCTTTTGGTTCCCGCCGGGGCAAATCCAGACTGCTAAACAACACCTGGCGTGGCCTTTGCCGCGCCAGCAGGCAACGCCTGGGCTTCCATCAAAGCCGGGTTTTATCTTTTTATTGGACCCAAGGCGTTAAACCTTTTTCACTCTCCATGCGGACGTTTACCGATTTTCTCAAGGTTTGGGTGATCCGCGCAGCACGCCGGCAAGCGTCTTGCCGAGCCGAGCCGGCGAAGGCGACACGGCAATCCCGGAGGCTTCCATTACGGCGATTTTGTCTTCGGCGCCGCCCTTGCCGCCCGAGATGATCGCGCCGGCATGGCCCATCCGCCGTCCGGGCGGCGCGGTGCGGCCCGCGATAAAGCCGACGATCGGCTTCTTGCGGCCGCGTTTTGCCTCGTCGGCAATGAATTGCGCGGCGTCTTCCTCGGCCGAGCCGCCGATTTCGCCGATCATGACGATCGATTGCGTGGCGTCGTCGGCCAGGAACATTTCCAGAATCTCGATGAATTCGGCGCCCTTGACCGGGTCGCCGCCGATGCCGACCGCGGTCGTCTGGCCAAGCCCTTCCTGCGTCGTTTGAAAGACCGCCTCATAGGTCAAGGTTCCCGAGCGCGAGACAATGCCAACCGAGCCGGGCTTGAAGATATTGCCGGGCATGATGCCGATCTTGCATTCGCCGGCAGTCATGACGCCCGGGCAGTTCGGCCCGATGAGGCGTGAGCCGGAGCCCGAGAGCGCCCGTTTGACCTTGATCATGTCGGCGACCGGGATGCCCTCGGTGATACAGACGATCAAGGGAATTTCGGCATCGATCGCCTCGCAGATCGCATCGGCGGCGGCGGGCGGCGGAACATAGATGACACTGGCCTCAGCGCCGGTCGCCTCACGCGCCTCGGCGACCGTATCATAGACCGGCAGGCCGAGATGGGCGGCGCCGCCCTTGCCGGGCGAGACACCGCCGACCATTCTTGTCCCATAGGCGATCGCCTGCTCGGAATGGAACGTCCCGTTCTTGCCGGTAAAGCCCTGGCAAATGACCTTCGTGTTCTTGTTGACGAGGATCGCCATGGCGTCACGCCTCCCCGGCCGCGGTGACGATTTTCTGGGCGGCATCGTCGAGATCGTCGGCGGGGATGACGTTCAGGCCCGATTGCGCGATGATTTTCTTGCCGAGTTCGACATTCGTTCCTTCCAGCCGCACGACGAGCGGCACTTCGAGGCCGGTTTCCTTGACCGCGGCGACGACGCCCTCGGCGATCACGTCGCATTTCATGATGCCGCCGAAAATATTCACCAATATGCCTTTGACTTGGCTGTCGGCGGTGATGATCTTGAAGGCTTCCGCCACTCTGTCCTTCGTGGCGCCGCCGCCGACATCGAGGAAATTCGCGGGCTCGGCGCCATAGGTTTTGATGATGTCCATCGTCGCCATGGCAAGCCCGGCGCCATTGACCATGCAGCCGATCGTGCCGGAGAGCGCGATATAGTTCAAATCATGTTTCGACGCCTCGATTTCCCGCGGGTCCTCCTCGCTTTCGTCGCGCAAGGCGGCGATCTCGGGATGCCGGTAAAGCGCATTCGAATCGAATGCGATTTTGGCATCGAGGCATTGGAACCGCCCTTCCGCCGAGACGATCAACGGATTGATTTCCAGCATCGACATATCCTTGGCGACGAAGGCCTCGTAGAGCTGCGCGGTTAGTTTCTCCGCCTGTTTGGCGAGATCGCCCGAAAGGCCAAGCGCCTTGGCGACGGCGCGGCCGTGGTGCGGCATGATCCCCGTCGCCGGATCGACCGTGAAACTGGTGATTCTTTCCGGTGTATGATGCGCGACCTCCTCGATGTTCATGCCGCCTTCGGTCGAAACCACGAAAGCGACGCGGCTGGCCTGACGGTCGACCAGGAGGGAAAGATAGAACTCCTGGGTGATCGCAGCGCCGTCTTCGAGATAAATCCGGTTGACCTGCTTGCCGGCGGGGCCGGTCTGCGCGGTGACGAGGGTCCGCCCGAGCATTTCGCCAACAAAGCTCTCAACCTCAGCCACGGATTTGGCGATTCGCACGCCTCCCTTGGTGCCCGCCTCAGGCTCCTTGAACTTGCCCTTGCCGCGCCCTCCCGCATGGATTTGCGACTTCACGACCCACACCGGACCGCCGAGTTCCGCCGCTGCGGCTCCGGCATCGGCAGCGCGCAGCACCGCAATCCCGCGCGCGACCGGAACACCGAATTCCTTGAGGACCGCTTTTGCCTGGTACTCGTGAATATTCATGTCCGGTCCCTTTTCCCGGCTGTTCGCTTGGCGGGTAGCCGAACCTCTGCCGGTAGACGGTTCTCTGGGGGTTGACGCTATCCTAGCAGCTTTCGCGCCAGTTCAACGCGGTTTGCGGCAGCAGAATATGCGCAAGAAGTGCCCAAGCAGAAGAAAACCGGGGTTGGCGGATCTTTGTACCCGACAAGCGTGAACTTTTGTCTGCTCCGGAAGGGTGCCGCACCTTTTCCCGGCTCGGCCGCCGAGCCCAATCAGCCGGCGAGGGCCGGGTTGATCGTCTTGCACGCCTCGACCAGGCCTTGCACGGAGGCAACCGATTTTTCAAACATCTGCTTTTCGGCAGGATCGAGGGTGACCTCGACAATTTTCTCGACGCCATTGGCGCCGATCACCACTGGCACCCCGACATAGAGATCCTTGACCCCATATTCGCCGTTGAGCTGCGCCGCGCAAGGAAACACCCGGCGCTTGTCCTTGAGATAGGACTCGGCCATGGCGATCGCCGACGCTGCCGGTGCGTAGAAGGCAGACCCCGTCTTCAAAAGGCCGACGATCTCGCCGCCGCCCTTGCGGGTCCGGTCAATGATCGCGTCGAGCCGTGCTTGCGTGGTCCAGCCGAGCTTGACCAAATCGGGCAGGGGAATTCCGGCCACGGTGGAATAGCGCACGGATGGCACCATGTCATCGCCGTGGCCGCCGAGAACGAAAGCGGTGACGTCTTCGACCGAGACCTTGAATTCCTCGGAGAGGAAATAGCGGAACCGCGCCGAATCCAAAACGCCCGCCATGCCGACGATTTTGTTCGCCGGAAAATGCGAGGTTTTTTGCAAAGCCCAAACCATCGCATCGAGCGGATTGGTGATGCAGATGACAAAGGCGCTCGGCGCATAGTGCTTGATGCCGGCGCCGACCGCTTCCATGACCTTGAGGTTGATGCCGAGCAGATCGTCGCGGCTCATCCCGGGCTTGCGCGGCACCCCGGCCGTCACGATGACGACGTCGGCGCCGACGATCGCCTCATAGCTGTTCGCCCCCGCGAGCGCCGCATTGAAACCGTTGACCGGACCCGATTGCGCAAGATCCAGCGCCTTGCCTTGCGGCGTCCCTTCCGCGATGTCGAAGAGAACGATATCGCCCAGCTCTTTCAGTGCCGCGAGATGCGCCAGGGTTCCGCCGATCTGACCGGCTCCGATCAATGCGATTTTGCTGCGCGCCATGAACCATCCGTCCTTCTGTTTCGCCATCCACGGAAAACTCTAGACCATGAGCCGCCGAACGTGAAGCGATCATGATCCAGACCGTGAACGGAGCCATGGGAGAGAATAATTTGCTCGCAAATTAAGTCAAACGCGGAAATCATTTGGCCTGCCGGTTCAGGTTTCCACAAGGCCGCTCGCATCGCCGGAGCCGATGGATGCGACCGGGCCATGCGGCAAAGCGAGATAGTCCACCGAGCTCATTTCGATGAGACGCGAGGCGGCGCGCTTGAACTCGAAGGCGACAAAGCCTCCGGTGCCAAGAAAAAGCTCTGCGGGTTCCGCCTCGGCGGAGGCGATCAGCTTCACATGCCGGTCGTAGAAAGTGTCGATCAGCGTGATGAAACGCTTGGCTATGTCGCGCCGATCCGGGGCAATGACCGGGATCGCATCGAGGACCACGGTGTGGAACCGCCGCGCGAGTTCGAGGAAATCGGCGGCCCCGAGCGGCCTTTCACAAAGATCGGGAAAGCCAAAGCGTGCCACATTGGCGCAGGCCTCCGGCACGTGCACCGCGTGGCCAAGCACATCGAGGGTCAGGGGCGCGCCGCGCTCCTTACCGGTCAGACGCCGGAAAGCGCTGGTGAGCGCCGCCGCCGCGCGGGCGTCCGGGGGCACGAAATACACCGCGTGATCGCGCAGTTTTTGCAGCCGGTAGTCGGCGCTTGTCTCTAGGCACACAATTTGCATTCTCTCTTCGATCATGGCGATGAATGGCAGGAAGAGCGCCCGGTTGAGACCATCCTGGTAGAGGAGGTCTGGACGCACATTGGACGTCGCGACGATCACGACGCCACGGGCGAACAAAGCCTCGAACAGGCGGCCAAGGATCATCGCATCCGCGATGTCGGTGACGCTGAGCTCGTCGAAACACAAAAGCCAGGACTTTTGGGCGATGGCTTCCGCGACCGCCGCGACCGGATCGTCGCCCTTGGCTAAATCCTTGCGTCGCTCCTGGCGCCAAGCGTGGATGAAGGCGTGAACATTGGCCATGAAACCATGAAAATGCACGCGGGTTTTGCGCGCGACCGGCGTGCCTTCGAAAAACAGATCCATCAGCATGGTCTTGCCACGCCCGGCGTCACCCCAGATATAGAGGCCGCGGGCCAGCGGCTCTCTGCGTCCAGAGCCCGTGAGCCAGCCAAAAACGCCTGGGTTTCGCGTGGACTCGAAGCTCAGCAAGACGCGCAAGTCCTCCAGCCGGCACAAGACATCTTCCTGATTGGCGTTTCGCTCAAGGTGACCGGCGGTCACCATGTCTTCATATTGAGCAAGGAGCGAAAGCGACACCGTGGCCTCGAAGACAAGGCCTGGCGTGGAGCGGCCCGGCACTGGAACATCGGCGCGCCGGCCTCCGGCGCGCTTGCCACATTTGTCTTAATTTTGCCGGAAAACGCAAGCCGGAGCGTCCGCGCGAGCCTCGCAAAAGGATGCGGGCGTAGTCTGCCGCTTGCGCCTTACCAGAGGCACAGAGGCCGGCCGGAAGAGATGCCACTGACCAAAATTTACTGGGAATTATCCGTGAACAATAACCGCCAGGATCCCGCCTTTTTGTTTTCGCATTGGGCAAATAGGATCCCGGCTCCGCTTGATTGAGGGCGGCGCGCTATCCTAAGCTCGCGCCGCATCCATAATGACAGGAGAAAACGAGATGGTCCAAAGGGGTGGCATGCACACCGCAGCCGTTTGCGTCTTCCTTTTTGGTGCGTCCGTCCCCGCGTCCGCCGTACCGCTCATCTCGCAACAACGGCCCGAGGTGGCGCCAGACCAGATCGTGCCGGTTGTCGTCTTCGGCAGAAACAGCCGGCGCAGCGTGGAAGAGTTCGCCGCCGAGCAAAAACTCAACGCGGCCGAGCTCCGCACCCGTTTCTCGGGCTCCGGGCTCGTTGAATGCGGGGAGGCGCATGGGGCAGGCCAGCTCACGCTCGCCAACGATATCATTACCACCGCGGCGCATGTATTTTTCGATGAAAAAGGGGCGCCGCGCGCCAAGACCTGCTACTTCGCTTTAGAGAACCATGGCAAGGAGATGCGGGTGCCGATCGACCTTGGCTCGATCGTTGCCGGCAGCACCGATCCATATGCGATCGAGGCCGTTCATGACTGGGCCGTCGCCCGTCTGACGCATCCAGTCGATGATGTCACGCCCTTCAGCCTCGCCGATACGGCGGGCCCCAACACACCGGTTGAATTTGTTGCACGCGGCCACATCGACTGGGGCGACGGGCGCAAACTGTCGATGGAAAAATGCCGCCTGCATGATCAGCTGGCAGTAGGCGCCGAAGGAACGCGGGAATTTTCGTTCGATTGCGAAACCGGAGACGGCGCCTCCGGCGGCGCTCTCGTCATGGCGCCGAATAAACCGGCAATTGGCGCGATCCTGGTCGGCTGGCGCAGCAACAAACCGTTCCGCACCGCGCCGTTTTCCAAATACCATTACAATTTCGCGGTGACGATCGAAGGAGACTTCAAGAAAGCCATCGTCGCTGCTGCCAGCAAGGTCGTCGTCGCCAAATAACCGGCCTCGAAACAAACACCACTTGGGTTCCCCACGGCTTGGGTACCTGCTTGGGGCCAGCTACCATCGCATCAAAGCGCTGCCCCATGTCATACCGGCGCCGATCGCCATCATGGCGATGAGATTGCCGGGTTTCAGGCGGCCGGCCCTATTCGCCTCATCGAGCGAAATCGGCAGCGAGGCACTCGACGTATTGCCGTAGCGATCGAGGTTCATCCAGCATTTTTCGAGGGGAACGCCAAGTCTCTCCAAAACCGACTCGACAATCCGCGCATTCGCTTGATGCGGGACAATATGGTCGATGTCGGAAACGGAAAGCCCATTCGCATCGAGCGCTTCGAGAATGACCTGCGGCAGCACGCGGACCGCGAACTTATAGATCTCGCGCCCGTTCATCGTGATCTTATCCAGCTTCCGGGCCAGCACGTCCGCAGACTGAGGATGCTGGCTGCCGCCGCCTCGGATCGACAAAATGCCAGCAGCCGTCCCGTCGGAATGAAGATGTGTCGAGAGGAGCCCGCGTCCCTGGTCCGGGGCCGGCCCGACAACCATCGCGCCTGCCGCATCGCCAAACAGAACGCAGGTGTTGCGGTCGCTCCAATCGACGAGACGGCTTAACAGTTCGGCGCCGATGACGAGAATGCGGCTCGCTCGGCCGGTCTTGATGAATTGGTCGGCGATGCTCAACGCGTAAAGAGAACCCGCGCAAGCCGCCGAAACATCGAAGGCAAAAGCCCGCGCGGCACCGAGCTTGGCTTGAATGATAACCGCGCAAGACGGCAACGGCATGTCAGCCGAGACCGTGGCGACGATGATCATGTCGAGATCCTCGGCCTTTGTGCCAGCCATCGCCAGCGCGTGGCGCGCCGCGATAACGGCCATATCCGAAGTGACTTCGCCTTCCGCCGCGATCCGGCGCTGTTTAATGCCGGTGCGCCCGGTAATCCAGGCATCGGTGGTATCGACCAGCTCCGCGAGATCCTGGTTTGTCAAAATCCGCTTCGGAGCATAGGCGCCAGTCCCGAGAATATGCGCGTTGATCAAAACCCAGGCCCCTTTTTGCCAAAGCAACGGAGACCTAGAGCATGATCCGAAAAAGCTAAGCGCCTTTTTCGATCAGAACATGCTCTAACTCTTTGAATCTGAACGATTCCTTTTCGATCAGCCGATTCCCTCAGGTGGGCAAGCGCTCTCGAACACCCAGAAAATGCCGCTAAGCTTTTCTCAATCCCGCGCGTTCCAACGCCATGATTTCGAGCAATTCCGCTTCGATTCGGAAATCCCATGCGATCGGGAAACACTCGGGGAGCCAGCACCGATAAATGGATAAGCCTAAACGGCAGCTTATGCCAGCCGCTCGTAGCCTATCTCCCTGAAGAAGGTGGGGGCAACCATCAATATTCGTTCACAATTTGAAATAAAGCGGCTCCCCCGCGTCAAAATCGCACGGGAAGCGCGGCAATGTGTCCTGAAAACGGAACATCGTTTCGTGACAACGAAGCTGCAAATCAAACGAAGGAACACCATGAGGAATTGCGCATGGTAACGCGTTCATAATATTGCCGCATGAAATAATGCCGCATGACCTTGCCCAAAACTCTGCAACTGTTTGGGATCAGGCTCTAGCCGCGGCGTTTGGCGCCGCGCGTTTGCACCTCGACCGGATTCAACTGATAGGTTTGCTGCAAAAGCCCGATCGTCTCGCGCGCGCCCCTGAGAAACTGATTATCGACACGCGGCCGGACCGCCGCCACGGTCCAGTTTGCGGCTCCATCGTTATGGTCGCGCGGTTGAATCACAATCGCATCGACGCGTTCGAACCCAGGGCATTTCTTCAAGGTCCGCAAACAGACTTCTTGAAGCTCCGCGGAAGACCGGACCTCACGCCGTACAGTTTCAGCGGTCATAATATGTCCTCATCCGTCGTGACAATGACGGCCCCATGCGAAGGCACCTCCCGAGAATCCGGCCGTCTTCATAGACAGGAACTCGTATTAGGACATTCCGCATGCCGTATACGCCTATCGGTGAACGCAACAATGGCGCTTCCGTTCCCTGGCCTGATGCTCGCTTCCGATACTGAGATGAGAGGCGTAACCTCTACCATTATGTTGCGACGTTGCAAAAAGACACATCGCGCTTGACCACAAGCAAAGACAAAAGCTAGACTCAGATGAAAGTCCGGGGTTAAGCGAATCACGGCAAAAAGGGGCTCGGATGCGCATGTTTTTCGGGATAATAGTTGGAATTATTCTTACTATCGGTGCGGCATACGTGTCCGATACGATCCGCAATACCAGTGGCGCTGAAGGAAGCTTCGACCGTCCATTCGTCAATTGGGACGTGGTCGGTCACAATATCAAGACCCTATCGGCCACACTCCAGGAGAAATGGGCGAGTTTGACTGGCCACGCCAAAGACAATTGATTGAGTTTGCCGCCCGGCCAATAGCGCGTGGGTGAACGAAAACCGGGGTTCCGGCAGGCAGCCCGCGCGCCGGGATAATCCGTTCAACAAACCGGAATATGTCCTTCGCTTTGCGTTGGCCCTTCGCTCACTCTATTTTTTCATTCGGATAGACGCCCCAGAGATTAGATTGCTCGATATAGCCGTCGAAGCCGTCACCCGAGACCCGGCACCAGGCGCCGTCACAGACGCGCACGCTTGCGATCACATTGGCCTGCAACTTGGCGACCGGCGCCGATTTCGTGTTCGCCTTCGTGTAGAGGATCGTATCGATTCCCTTTTTCCATGGCGCGACCAGAGCCGTCCGCCGCCCGGAAAGAAGCGAATGGAGTACCCAGCCTTCCGTGCCTTCCGAATCGCGAACCTTTCGCCAAATTTCAAATTCGGCGGTGATCTCGACCGGAAGTCCGGCACGTTGAAAGACCCATGTGGTCCGGTGGTCCTTCGAGGGACCTTCACGCAGATTCACGCGATCGGACTTTAGGCTTACATACCGCGGAACAGGCAAGCCGCTCGCAGAACCCATTTGCTCTGCTTGTGCGGTTTCGCCAGCGGCCAAAGCGCAGAAGAAGGCAGCCAAGACGACGAGACCGATACAATGCGAAAACGTTCTGGTCATTGGCTCAGAGGTTCATTCCTGTTGCGGTGCCGCAATGCGCTTGGCTCATACCATGGACCGTGACCAGCGGAAACGGGGCTCCGCCAGCGTTCTTGTCTTTGACCTGCCATCTGCTACAGAGGCCATGAGTTAAGACGCAAACGAGATGCCTTCCCCTTGTGTGCCTCCCCTGTGTTAACGCCAGGTGAAGACCGGTTGGAGCGTGTTCTGTGAAAGCCGCTCAACTTTTTCGGTGAGGACATGCTCCACGTCTTTGACTCTGACCGAATCTTTTTCGATCAGAGGATTTCATTCGGTTGGCAAGCACTCTCGACGCGATCGCCCCAGGGGAAGTTGGGATCCCTTCACACGATCCGGACATTTTTGAAAATCGCATCCGGCGAGTCTAAAGGACAGGGAGAATGGGCCGGAAAAAGCCGCTCGTTATCGTAACCCGCAAATTACCCGGTGTCGTTGAAACCCGCATGTGCGAGCTGTTCGATACGCGGCTCAATATCGACGACAAGCCAATGCCGCGCAGCACTCTGGCCGAAGCCTTGGGCACCGCCGAGGTGATCGTGCCAACCGTTACCGACAGGCTCGATGCCGAGCTCATAGAACTCGCCGGGCCTCAGTTGAAACTCATCGCCAATTTCGGTAATGGCGTCGATAATATCGACGTAACCGCCGCCATGGCCCGCGGGATGACCGTCACCAATACACCGGGGGTGCTGACCGACGACACGGCCGATATGACGATGGCGCTGATCCTCGCCGTGGCGCGGCGCATCGTCGAAGGAGCAAAAGTTATTCCCGCTGGCGAATGGACCGGCTGGGCGCCAACATGGATGCTTGGGCGCCGGATCAGCGGCAAACGGCTCGGAATCGTGGGCATGGGCCGCATCGGCCAGGCTCTCGCACAGCGCGCCAAGGCCTTCGGCTTACAGATACACTACCATAACAGGCGCCCCGTCGCCGCCGCGATCGCGGAAGCGCTCAACGCGACCTATTGGGAATCTCTCGATCAGATGCTCGCCCGCATGGATATCATTTCGGTCAATTGTCCGCACACGCCCGCGACCTATCATTTGCTCTCGGCGCGCCGGCTAAAATATCTCGGCGCGCACGCGATCATCGTCAATACGGCGCGGGGTGAAATCATCGACGAGACCGCACTCACCCGCATGCTCGAGACGGATGAGCTGGCCGGCGCGGGGCTCGACGTTTTCGAGCATGAGCCGGCCGTCTCGCAGAAGCTTGTCAGACTGGCCAACGCGGGCAAGGTCACACTGTTGCCGCATATGGGCTCGGCGACGGCGGAGGGCCGCATCGACATGGGCGAGAAGGTCATCATCAACATTAGGACTTTCATGGATGGCCACCGCCCGCCGGATCGGGTGCTGCCCGCAATGTTATAGGCATAGGTATGGGGAGACTCAAACGCCGGCGTCGGGTTCAATCCGAATTCATCGTGATCTAGTGCTGCGAGTGAATATCCGGCGGTGGCGGTTCCGGCGGCTCGCGCGACAGGAGTTCAAGCTGGGATTCGATGAAACCGGGATCGCTCCAGCTATCATCCTCCACGGGAAGCCAGCGCGCCCGGATATAGCCTGAACGGTCGATGAGGAATTCGACGTGCAATTCAGGGACCCTGACCAAAGTCTGCTGGCGGTTTTGAAAGCTGCGCGTGTACAAGCCATAGGTGGCGGCCACGTCCGCGGTGTCGTGATCGGAAACAAAAATCTTGCCCATTGCAAGAGCGCGCATGGGCTCGCATTTGCTGCCTGGCGCCACCAGAACGATCTTGGCACCGAATTCGGCCAGCCGCTCGCGGGCGGCGAGGAGTTGTTCGAGCCTCGCCGTGTCCTGCGCGATGGACCCTGGCGTGCACGCAAAAAGCACGACTAGGAAAGCGGACTTCCGCTGATAGTCGCTGAGTAGACTGCTCGTACCATTTTCATCGGTGATTTGGAAATCCGGGGGGCCCAGCCAGTATTGCCCGGGCTGAACCCTGTTCTCGATGATGCGTGCCTGGTAGCCAACCGCGAAAGCGCCAAGGAAATTGATGATGTCCCAGCGATCGTCATTGTTGAGCACATCGGCAAAGGCCGGCATTGGGGAATTGGTAATGCCATGCGTGATCCACCAATAGAGGTCGCCAGCGGTGTGCAACGCTGTATGCGGCGCCGACAGATCGGCCGGTTTGATCGGCAAGCCGGCAGACGCAGGACCATCACCATGACCGCTGACACCGTGGCAGGCCGTGCAATTGTCTTCATAGTGCTTGAGGCCGGCGGCGATCGATGTCGCGGCAAAGGGAATATCCGTCGTGAGATACGTGTCCGGATAGGCCTGCACCGAGATCGCCGGAAAAGCGATCCCACCGCCAGCCAGCACGGCCACAACGCCCGCGCCAAGGCTGGCGTTTTTGGGAAACCGGAACCAAGCCGGCCGGAGGGCTGGAAGAAGACTTACGACGAGGACCGCGAGACCAAGCAAAATCAGCGCGCTGCCGCCGACGAAACGGGTCGGGACCCAGGGGATGAGCCAAGTTGCCGCGAAGGAAAAGCGGAATGGCAAGGGCCAGACAATGTTCTCATGCTCGGGCGGTGCCAATCCCCCCA
The DNA here is from genome assembly GCA_964440215.1 of uncultured Methylocapsa sp. Lineage (GTDB taxonomy): Bacteria > Pseudomonadota > Alphaproteobacteria > Rhizobiales > Beijerinckiaceae > Methylocapsa. The sequence continues at coordinate 2,688 of CAYTRB010000056.1, read as the reverse complement.
TATCGGAGGCGATAACGATAATGAGGACGGCGAGCACGGTCTCGAATTTGACCCGGTTGGCATAGCTCCGGAACGTGAAATCGCTCGGCTTCCGCTCAAGCATCGGCAAAAGTTGGCGCTGCAGTCCGCTGGCTATGAAAAGAACACCGCCGAGCATGGCAAGCTTGAGGAGTAAGAGGCGTCCGTATTCGGTTCCGATCATGCCCGGAAAATTCCCGACAAGGTACCAGGTCAACAGCACCCCGCTCACCAGAAGGACACCCATCGAAATCGATGCGAGCTGCGAAAAACGGCGCAGGACGACCACCGCCAATCGCCGCGTGTCATCCGGAACGGGTCCGGTGCCGATAAGCATAATCAGAGCGGGCAGGCCGCCAGCCCAAACCGCCATGGCAAGCCGGTGCGCAATCGAAGCCAATAGACCGGCCACCTGCTGATTAAGTGTTACCGGATGGCTGTTGAAGGGAAATGTAGCGAGGCCAATGCCCGCGATCTCCGCGGCCGCCAACAAAGCCAAGTCAGATGTCGATGATCTCTTGAAGGTGACGCAGGCAATAACGGCAGGAATACAAGCCGCCATCGCGCAGCCAAGTTCAACGATCGTGATCCGGCCCACCCCCGTATGGAAGAGAAAAGTCTGGATGATCGTGCCATTGACCGAAAAGAACGATGTATAGGCTGCCGCGGCGGCGGCCCCAATCACTCCCACCGCGATTGCGATGGCGCTGACGAAAGAGGCGGCCAAAACAGATAGCACCACCCGGTGCCGCCAAATGGAACCGCCAGCCGGCTCCAGGGCATCGCGGGTGTACCAAATTAATACCCCGGAACCGACGACAACCGCAGCGCCCAAAGTTCCAAAGGCTCGAACAATTGCTAAGGCATCGATCATGACCGCATTGCCCCTAAGCCGGAGCCTTGATCGTAAAGGAGAGCTTGTCCTCGACCGTATGGCCGTCGACGGATAGAACATGATAGCCGATATTCACCGGCCCTGCCGGCAGATTATCGGGAAGCGTGACGATCAGAAGGCGCTGATCGCTACTGTCACCGTGGCTGATCAACGCAATTTGCGCGCCTTGTTCGGGATCGATCCAAATCTTAGCGAAGGCCGGCTCAACGGCCTCATTGAACCACAGCTTCAACTCTTTCGGCGCCGTGTCCAGCACCGCACGTGCCGGAGGATCCGACCGGACCAGCCGTGAATGCGCGGCGACCCCGGAGATCCCAAAGCCAAACCCAAGCAATAAAACAAAATATATGAGCAGAGCCTGGCCCCCATATCTCCGGCCGAATGCGGATCTCATACCGATAGCTCCTCGTTTTTGGCGTTTCCAATGGCGCAGGATGCTTTTACCAACGTTATAAGCTTTTGGTTAACTGTTAGAGCAATGCCGCTGAACGCATATTGTTCTGAATCAAATAGGCCTTAGCGCTGGCCGACGGCGTCAGAGCGTGGCATAAAAGCCATAGTGCGCATCCAAACGCTTGTGGCAAGCACCGATCGTTTGACAAAAACTCAATAAAGCGTGAACCCTAGCCTCATAAGAAAGATGGAGGGAGAGTTCATGACCGGTGCTATCAAAGTTTGGGCCGTTGCGCTCGTCGCAGCACTCGCCATCACACGAGCCGATGCTGCGGATTTACCCCCGACGCCGGAACCGCTTCCGCCGCCTGCGCCGGTTTTCTTCGTCCATGTCGGCGCCCTCGGTGTTTTCAAGGAGATCGACGCGGAGTCGACCGGAGGCGGTTTCTTCAACTTCCTGCCCACCCCACCTCTTGCAGGGGTCTCGGGCCTGATCGGGAATGTCGTGAGCCGGCCGGATTATACGTTGGGCTTGGAGGCGGGCTATTTCATCACGCCGAATATCGCGGTCGCTTTGTCGGCCGGCGTGCCGCCCATTGCGCATCTCAAAACGACGGGCCTCTCTCTAACGCCGTTCCTCGGCACGAATCTCTTGGGAAGCGTGCGCTATGGGCCGGCCATGCTACTCGCGCAATACCACTTCACTAACTTCGGTGCCTTTCAGCCTTATGTCGGCGCCGGCGCTGCCTATGTGATCAATTTCGGCAATATCAACGACGGCATCCTCACGAATCTCGGCATCGATCAGAATTTCGGCTTTGTTATGCAAGCCGGTGCCGATTACATGCTGACCCAAAACTGGGGCGTCTACGTGGACATCAAGAAGTTGATCTACTCGACTGTCTTGAACGGTGATCTCCTGAATTTGAACATCCCGATCCGGGCCAATGTTCAGCTCGACCCTTGGGCCGCAGGCGCAGGCATCACCTTCAAATATTAACCGCCGCAATAGCAACCAAGCAGCCAGCTTCGCCAGAAACAGAATCCTAATCGCGAAGCTGGCCTGCCAGATGATGAATAGCGGATAAGGTCAAAGCCGGAGCGGCAAGATATTGTGCCTCTGCACTTATCGTCTCTCACTCCTGCTTACCCCCGGCCGGGCAGCGGATCTGGTTAGACTCCGGTCGAGCTGCTGCCACACCCGCCACCGAGTTTCCATGTTCACGTGGCAGCGCCCGGTGTTTTCTTTCAGACCGGTGCTCAGCCGGAGGGGGCGGCTTATCCCCGGCGACTATAGCCATTAGGCCGGTTTATAGCTTGGCTTTGGAAACAGTCTGCAACTTCTTGGGATCATGCTCTCTTTATCTTGACGCATGATCTTG
>CAYTRB010000055.1:0-19441 GCA_964440215.1 uncultured Methylocapsa sp. | reverse complement strand
GCTATCCGAATCCGTACCGGTGAGACAGATGACGCCGCGCTATGAGCGTGGTCCGAGTCACTTATCCTTCACGCCAATTATCTTGGTCGGGACAACGCACCGAAGAAAAGTTACCGGTCACGTCGCATTCAATCAATTGCGTGAGACCGATGGGCCACCGTGACGGCAAAAGCGCGAGCACTGCCGGAAAAGAACTCCGGCGTATGGGCAGCACCTTCTTTGGCAACAACCTCAACCGATTCAAATAAGATTTTCTTGCCGTGCGCATTCGTGATGACAAAAAACTTGAAGCGGTGACCCTCTGCCGTGTGGCATACCTCAATCGCATTGCGGGCTCGCGATAGCAGCTCGAATGCATGAGTTGACATGGTTGCCTCGGGGTTACTCTCCGGGGAAAGCAAACCCCGTGGGGGGGCACATTGCCCTGAAGTACCAAAAGTCAACCCGGGGCCACCAAGGAGCGGCCGGCTCATCAAGGAACGGCATTCACATCCCTAAATCAATGGAGGCAGCCTGCGCAGGCTATCCAGATCCAATAATCTTTGCCCCAAGGCCTGGCCGAAGTGGAGTTTAAGAATATCCGCCCGGCTTGCGTTGATGCGACTGAACCGATCAACAAAATTCCCTGGCTCGAAATCCCATGGCTGCCTGCGATTGGGGATGTCACTCAACTCGCCTTCCGAATCCCACGACTCCGATGGTTGCCGTTCAATCTTATCGCGATCGGCCTCCGGGTTTATGCCAAACTCCGGCTGTTCAATATTTTCGTCAAGCAACGGCTCAGGTGGCCGGGGCGGCGGCAGCGGAACACCCTTGGCGTCAAGGAACGGCATTATCTAGTCTTTGGCTTATGGACGATCCGCGTCGCCGACAGGCCAACCGTGACGGAGCCCGGCTTTGGCACGCGCTTCAATTCCTGCACGGCGGCCGCGGGCTGGGTATGACTGCCCCGGCCGAACATGGCATTGCTGAGGGGCTGCCGCGTTTGCAATCGCTTTGCCGTCCTGGCGAGCTCGGGAAGCGTAGGGGCGGGCATTTCAGCCTCCACGCTGCTTTTGCAGATTGAGAATGCGCCGGTCCGTCGCGCTCATTTTCGGCTCGCTGGCCTGAGTTGCGGCCGGTGTTGGCGTGCCTCCCCGGAGAATGATGGATCGTTCGAGGCTCCAATGCGTATCCTTCGGCAGATGGGTGCCGTGATACTGCCTGGCGTCCTGGAGGTACATCTCGCGTCTCTGCATGGCGCTCAGGGGCTTGTCTGTCATTTGCTTGTTCCCGCGAATGGTGAGGTCTTGTTCGCAGCGGCCGGGGCCGATTGCCGGGCGGCTCCTGCCGACGCGGCGGCCTTCTGCTTTGCGGCCGATCCATATTGCGGATGAGAGCACGGGCCAGCCATCTGCACGCTGCCCGGGGGCACGCCCTGCCTCGCCGCCGCGATTGCCCGGGAGTCCGCCCCCACTTGAGCGCCCGAGCCGTTCAGATTTTTTATCAAAGCCATTTTTACTATCCCCTATACTTGCGATTACCTTCGCCGCGACTTGGCAAACTTGCCCGTGCTGTCCCGGTCCCATCGTTTCTTATCCCAGGCGTCGGGGTCGGAATAAGGGTCGTAACCAGTCGCCTCGAAAACCGCGCTCGGCGGCCCGTGTTCCGGCACGATCAGTTGCAGGTCCGGCTGTCCGGTCTGGTCCGCCATGAGCCGCCTAATCTGTTCGCAGCACGAGAGGTTGAGGTCTCTCAGGTGCTCCCGCGCCTCAGGACTCATCGGCACCTCGGCAGCCTCCAGTGGATCGACCTTGCGGCTGCCGAGGCGGCGCATGTCAATATTTTTCCCCCGTCAGATGATCGGTTCTGAGCGCTTGGCTATGCGCCGCGAGCTCGGCCTCGCGGGAGGCGTAATTGTTCACCTGCGGTTTTGCGACCTGGTACGGCTTGCCGGGACGCGCTGACGGGCGCGGGTTATAGCGATCATGTGGTGACGGAGCGTGCGCTTGGCTCTTGATCTTGCCGGTCACCTAACGGCCGCCTGGAATCGTGCCCATAATCAAATCTCCTCTTCGCTTTGAGGCTGACCAAAGCCCCTGTTCATTGGGAATGGTCTCGAATGTGTTGCCTTGCGCTCGACGATCGGCGGACTCGACGGGCAATCCTCTTGGGCAAATTCCGCAAGGTTTCGCGGATTTCCCACCGCAATATCTGCTTTTCGCTGCGCAGCTTCGGCGAGTTCCCTCCGCTCAATGCGCAAAAGATCCTTCTCAAAATCTTCGTCAGTCATTTCGACGATAGGCGCGCTGCTCATTGTTGCAAAAATCCATATGCTTGAACATCAACCGCACTCGCGGTTCCGTCCGCCGTTGTTGTCACGCTGATCGCGGAGTTTTGAGCACTCGCTGGAAGGCAAGGATTGAACCTCACGACGAATGGCAGGCCACCGGCCGAAATGCCTTGATAAACCAAATTGCCCGTGAGCGTTCCGGCAATAGTTACCGGGCTGATCGTTGCCGTTCCACCCGCTGCCGAGACATCAAAACCGCAAAGCCAGTTCGTCCTGCTTTGAACCGCTGGCATCGCCGCCACGACCGCGCCCGTCGAGCCCGCCGCCGTTGCGACAACGGGAGGATTCCATTGCTGGGCCATGGCCACGACTGGCAGAAACGCGAGAAGGCATATCAGGCGGCCAAAGGCGCTCATTTCAATAATTCGCCCCACTCGTCGCTGATCCTCTGAGCGGCCCCGTTGTCGTTGATGTAGCTGGCCGACTCCGCGAGCACGTTCCTCGCCTCCTGCGACAGAAATTCTAAATGCAAATTCCTAGGGCGAACATGCGGGTCCTGCTTGCTGCCAGTCGCGAATTTTCCGGCGATCGCGTTCAACTCGCCTTTGAGCGAACCGGCGTCCTTGAGCAGCGCCTTAAGCCGTGCGGCCTTCTCTGCGATGGCCGCGAGGTATTCGCGACCCGCCGCGACTTCGATTTGGGGGACGATCTCGTGCAATCGGACGTGCAAGGACCGGATTCGATCGGTGATTTCCGCAAGTGCAGGCTCGGCGGCTTTTTCGGCTGCGGAAACCGCTTCAACGGCTTCGCGCAATTCCGCATGTTTCTTCGCGTCGATGACGGGCTGACCGCCGTGACAACCGCCGTCAAACCACGCTTTCACCACTTGTGCAGAGTCGTATTCGAAGTCGTGCAAGCGAGACCGCGCGTCAGAGACAGCGAGCGAGGCGCCCTGCACGGCACCGCGCCGCCGTTCCAGCTCGGCGATTTGCTCGCGAAGCGCCTGGCGCTCTGCTTTGAGCTTGTCCAACTCCGAAACGGTGGGCGAAACGTATTTCAACTTGGCAGCCATCATTTCCCTCCACGCCGATACGGAGCCTCAGGCGTCACGCCGAGGGGCGCAAACTCGCTCAGAACTTCTTGATGAAGACTACCTCGGGCCGCGAGACCCGCCTCGACAAGCCGCCGAATCGCCTCGGCGCGAGGCGGAATGTCCGGTTCAGCGCGACGGAATTCGTCAATCTTGCGGTAAAACTCCGGCGCTCCCCTCAGCTGGAAAACCTTGCTGCAAACCGTATCCATGAATTGCTCCATTCGATGCGCCACCATCGGATGGAGCGGCGCCATCGGCAACGCACATGGTTGACAGGGCCAGAATGAGGGAGTTTCGTTACGAGGCTGGCAATCTGTTGGAAGAAATTACGATGAAGCGCTTAGCTTATGCCGCCGTACTATTTTCCATGCTTATCGGCAGCGCTCATGCGCAGGAACCTCGCAACCGCGAAACGCCTTTAACGGATGAAGAACGCTCGCGAGAGCCGGACGACAGGTTCACCGGCCCTCTTATTCACCCAGTGCTACGATTCCCGGCCCCTACCCCCGCAGAAAGCGCGAGGGCACTCGACTACCTCGAAAATCATCTAAAGCGACGTAATTGACGCGGCGTTTTCAGAGGAACCTAAAATGCAGCGGGTTGCTTATCGCGCTTTTCATCGCAGCCTGTTCCATGCCCGGCGCAGGCCACGCGGCGGGTGATTGTCATCCGCGCGTCAGTCAGGATGAGTGCGGCGAACTTCATGCACGGCTTGCCGTCGCTCATGCCTTAACCCTCGACGCAATGGCCAACTACAGGAAGGCTGCGAGACATTCTACCGATAGAGCTATCGGACGAATTAAAACAGATTACGATCTCGAATTCCGGCGCGCGATGGCGCGGGAGCAGCAAATAGGCGACGAAATTGATGGCTTCGTCGCCCATCCTCCCCTCCTGGCCTGGCATGGTAGTGCTATTCCGGCCCGCATGAGCGTTGCATGACTCAGCGAAGCCCTCAGGCCGCCCCAAAACCCCACGACGCTGCATGGCGGCCAGAACCCCCGTCAAGCCAGCCGCAGCCCCTCCCCCGGCCCGGCAAATCACCCCTCAACCTTCAACCCCCGCTTGCAGGCCTTCGGATCAATCCGCCGGATCGCGTCAAGCCGCACCTTCTTCGCCGCCGCGCTCCCGTCCCCCGGGTTGTCGCGCACCTCAATCGCCGCCGCAAAATTACGCAGCCGCTCAAGCCTTCGAAGCGCCACCATATCAACCGAATATGGCTCCCCACGGTACCGAATTCGCCGGACCATCCCCGCCTCCAACCAAAATTCATCCCCCAAATCATACCACATCGCGCGCGCGTAGTACAAATTATTCAACAGCTCCAATATGTTACCACAAAAAATATAGAAAAATGTCGCGAGTGCAGACGTCGACCGCGCTGTTGGCCGGCCATTTTTCCCCGGCCACCACCCCACCCCGGCCCTCGCCAGATATCGAGCCCTCCCGGCCAGCACAGCCGCCACGGACAGCGCCAGGGAGCCAGCGATCGGTGAGGTGCCGCGACCATCCGGGGTGCGATTGTAAGACGGATTGTAAGACCGGAGCCAACAGCGACACGCCAGCTGGTGCGCTTTCAACAGCTTGTGGCAGCACGTGGAAGAGACACCGTCTTCTGCCAGCGTGGCAAGACTGGTGCTCACCCAGCCAGCGGACGAGCAGTCTGAGAATGCTGGGAGCTGGCTCTTCTGCGTCCGAAGCATCACACTCACGGCTGCATTTGCATTTTGAGACTGGCTTAGCGAGCTATCTCGCGTGCGCGCGTAAACACCCAGAATTGAGCATGTGAGCACCTTGCTATATATATCAACAACTTAGGTATGAGCAGGTGCTCACTTTATATGCAGATTTGAGCAGGTGCTCACATGCTCACATGCTCACATGCTCAAGTCGTAGGGATTGAGCACCTTGTTTGTTGTTAAAGGCTCCACAACCATCGTTTATTCACGGGGCGTTTATGAACTAAGAGATGCGCCGACGCTCGGCGGACAGTTGCCCATGATATCCCGGCTAGCTCTGCTTCGGCTTCGATTTCTGTTTGTGGACGCTCATGGTTTGCTAAGGCATTCTTCAAAAACTGTTCAGCTTTTTCGCGTGGGCGCTCTTTGGCGTGGTTATCACCGGTTTCGGGCTCGGCTTCAGCCAGCAGGTCGCGCGCGGTTCCTTCTAACGCCTTTTCCCAAACAATCCGGGTTGCTTCTATATCGGGAAATTCGAGGAGTGGAGCCGCGTCGATATGATAGCCAAACCCGCCGCCGGACGGCCCTATGTTGTTCTTGACGCGGACCATGATACGCTCGGGTTGATCGTCTCCTTCGGCCTCATTTTTTGCCGCGAAAAGCACAACGCGTGGCAGTTGGCCGAAAGAACCGCTGCCATTGACGCGTTCGAGGGGGTCTTTTCCGGCCGTTCCTTTTGTGAGGTGTGCAATCCCGATGGTGACGCATTTTATAGTCTCGGTGAAATCGAGAAGGGGCTGGAGGCCGTTGCGCGTTTCGGCCGCTTTGTGACTGTCCCGGTTGCCGGGAAGCACTGCTACAACCGGGTCGACGATGAGCACCGTCACGTTGCCTATCGCCTTAGCCCTTTGTATCAACCCTGGCATGTCGATTGCGGGATTGAACGGTCGTGGTTTGCCGTCTGGCTGCTTTGCTTGGCGAATGAAGTGAATGCGGTCCAAGTCGGCGCCCATGCGCATTAAGCGTGGCACGAGAGTGTCGGCCGGATCATCTTCCGAGGTCCAGATCAGGACATTGCCTTGCGGCGCGGTTGTCCCGTCCGGCCACATTCCGCCGGATGACACTGCCGCCGCAAATGAGAGCGCTATCGTTGTTTTCCCAGCTTCAGGAACGCCAGCAATAAGGTGTAGTTTGCCCTTGGCTAGAAATCCTTTCCAAAGCCAATCTATGCGCTCCGGTTTGATGTCGCTGGCGCGAATCGTAATGATCGCTGGCAGGACTACCCCGCGCGCTTTGTCATGGTTTGTCAGTGCCGCGGATTCGCCCGGCGGAACGCAGCCATCGTCTATAAGCGGATTATCGCGCATTTGTTGTTTTGATTCGCTTAGAGGTTGGAGAACGGGAGAATCCTTCGCCAAATCCGCGAACTCTGCATCGATGCGGGCTCGCCTTTGCAGATCGGGCACGCTGGGTTTATTGCGCCCGATTGGATCAAATCTCGCCATTGGATTCTCTCTCGCTGCGGGCCAACAACCCGAAGTTGGCTCCGGCGAACCAGGCGTTCCGGCGTTCAAGCGGCCAGCCGTGAAACCCCTTGGGATAGCCTCCAGGCTCGCGCGGGCCATCGGCCTTTCCGGTGAGCCCATAGACAACGCCATCATCGAATTCGGCTGGCCATTGTTTGCGGATGGCACGCCGTTCATTGCGGGCGCAAGGATGTTGGATGACGTTGCTTACGGTCATGGCACCCTCAAAACGGGATATCATCAGAGGGGCCAGCGCCGGGCGTCCATGAGCCCGCGCAGCGTTGTTGCCGCGAGCGCGGATCTTGCGGAGGTTCAGGCTTGGCGTCTTTTGCCTTGCGCTCCTTCGCCGGTTGCCGGAGCGCGAGCACTTGGTCGGCGACGATTGAAAATGTGATCCGCGTTTCGCCGCCGTCCTTCACGTAGAGCCCGGCCGTCAGTAGGCCTTGAATGCTGACCGCGTCACCGTCGCCAAGCCGCATGAGTTCGGCCTGGGCGCTTTCCGAGAAACAGGTCACTCTCCACCACTGCAGCGACTCTCCGTCTTTGACTCTGATCGTGGCAACGACAAAGGGCTTGCCGGTTTTCGAAGTTCGCTGTTCGGGCGCTTTGAAAAGTGCGCCGGTTATGAGGACGCGGGCGGTCATGGCGCACCTCCGTCAGGCGGACTATTTTCGACCTTGTTCGAATTTGCTTCCGTGCGCGGCCATCGCTTGAAAAAGACCTGCATACTTTCTCGCTCGGCCGCTTCGGTCTTTTGGCAATGCCGCCAGGCGTCTACGTCAAGCCGCTTGATGATTTCGCCTTCGAGACGGCCGCGAAGGACGTTCGGCGACATCGCATCGAGTTCCCAGCACGTAAAACCGTGGTATTCGACAAACCAATTAAATCGCGGGTCGCCGCGTTTCGTCCCGGCTTCGAATGATGGCAGATCGCCTGCTTCAACATCAGCTTGGGTCAGTGCGATACGAAACAACGAGACGTTGCCGCCGTAGCGATCTAACCGCCTCGGCAAATCGAGTTCTGACATGTGCAAACCGGAAGGATCGTAATCACCCGCGTAAAGCACAATAAGCGGGCGATCCCGAGCTTCGGTTTCGCCCGCGACTTCATGAATCGATGTCGCGGAGCCGAACCCATGAAGCACACGAAAAGTGACGGCGAACCGATTCAGGATGGGGGCCAGTATGCCCCTGACGGTGCCTTTCTCACTCCAAACTTCGATCCGTTCCGGCTGCGATTCCCAAAAGTCGCGCCTATACGATCTGAGGATCGTTTCGCTGTAGTCGCCCAATCCGCTCCAGCCCGAAACTCGCTCGGCCTCGCGCGTTTCATCGACGATGTGCTCCCACGGAATCGCACCGGTTTCCCGCGCGACAACCAAGAGCCGGGAAACCTTCGCCGTTTCGTTTCGGCTCATGCTTGAAATTAGGCCGCGCGTGAAAAGTTGATAGCAAACGGACCTAACCGTTGTCGGTTGGATTTCTTGCAGAATGGTTTTGCATTTCTCGATCAGGTCGATGGATTTTTGAGCCATTCCACGGCCGCCGTGCAAGGTCATGCGCCCGCCTCGCGCGCTTCAATCAGCTCCTTGATGTTTTCAGCGCACCCCAAGACGGTTTTGACGAGCTGATTGAACATTCGCTCAACATGGCGATCGTTCTCGTGGTCGAGTGCGACGAGGGCCATTTCGCCAAACATGACGACGAATTCAAAATTGTCGGCAAGCGCATCACGGATGAGTTCTCGACGGCCTTGTGCGGCCGTTGGACTTTGGCTATGATCGAAATTGTCACCTGATAAAAATGACGTTTTCGATTGGGCGCCGTGTCCAGACGGCGCCCTTTCGCATATCTGGGCCATGGCGTATCATGCCTCCGCCTTGGAGGCGCGGCGCGCTTGTGCGGACGCCCTTCCCGCTTTCCTGCCAGTTGCAAGCCCGGCCGGTGTCGGCTCGCTCTGAGCGAGAAGCCGCTCAATTTCGGACTCTGATATCTAGGTCCTGCCGCCGATGCGGGTAAGTTTAAGCTTCCCTGCCTTTTCCAAATTGTAAAAAGTTCCCTTGCTAACCCCGAGTATGATTTCGGCGTCAGACAGGGAGCGGGCCTTCGGTTTGGGGCTAAAATCTTGGAGGGTGGATTGAGGTTGCACGTCAAGACTCCTGTGAATTTAGGAGCCCAATTTGCGCCACCTGCGGAGGGGTTCAACGCACAGAGATTGAGGCGCTCTCATGCGGTTAAAGCGTACTTAACCGCACGCGCGTCTTAAGTCGTTCTGGCACTGCAAAATGGTTGCCGCCAATTGGTTGTGGATAAGTCATGCTCGGAACTGGACGACGTTCGAGGCATCCTTTGGCTCGCAATAAACGGCCCAACTTTCCATTAAAGCCCGGCGCTTTTCCAGGGCGTCGGATCGGCGGTAAGCTTGCTCGGTCGAATTGCCGACAGCGTGAGCCAATGCCGCCTCGCAAACTTCGCGTGGCGTATTTGTTTCGTTTCCTGCCCAATCGCGAAACGCGCTTCGGAATCCGTGCGGCGAAGCGCCGGTGACGCCCATTTTGCGAAGTTCAGCGCCAAGGGCATTGACGCCAAGCGGCCCCTGGCGCCCTGGAAAGACAAAAGCGTTTGTTCTAACTGGCGCCAGCGCTTCGAGGATCGACAGCGCGCGTGCACAGAGCGGCACACGATGTTCGCGCCCGGCTTTCATGCGCGATGCAGGGATGACCCATAGGCGGGTTTCCCTATCGATTTCCTGCCATGTGGCGCCAAGCACTTCGCCGGATCGCGCCGCTGTTACGATCAAATATTCGAGGGCCATGGCCGGGAAGGAGTCGCGCGCTCGCAATTTACCGACAAAGTCAGGGACGTCGTGATAATCCATGGCGGCGTGATGCTCACGCGCTCGCTTGGATTTGGGTAGGAGATGATCCAAATGGCCACGCCAACGGGCCGGGTTCTCGCCCGAACGCCAACCGCTCACCTTGGCAAAATCAAGGACGCTCTCGATCCGACCGCGCACCCGCTCCGCCGTCACGCCCTTCGAAAGCCAGATCGGTTGCAGGACGGACAGGACGGCCCCTGTGTCAACCTCATCGGCCGGCATATTGGAGAGTGCCGCCGCGAATTGGTTGACGCTGTCGAGCCACTGGCCGGCATGCTTTCCGCTGCGCCAGCCCGGCGACTTGGCGGTATGATAGGCGAGCACCGCTTGGCCAAAGGAGCGCTTGGCGGCCTCGGCCGCCTGCCCTGACTGCCGGTCCTCTATAGGGTCGATTCCATTGGCAATGAGCGCATGAAAGGCGAGCGCTTTCTCGCGCGCTTGTGCAAGCGGCACTTTGGCCGCGCTGCCGAGCCCCGTCTCACGGACGCCGCCGCGTGGCGCAGTGTATCGAAAGACCCATGCCTTGCGGCCGGTCTTGGAGACGTCCAGCCACAGACCATTGCCATCGCCATGCCGTCCCGGTTTTGCGGCGGCTACGGACCGCGCCGTAAGCTTGTTCGTCACCCGCGCCATTGTTCTCTTCCACGCTTTTGATCTTACAATTGATCTTACAATGGAATGTCGCTTGGGTTCAACGGCCTTCAACGGCATTCAACAGGAAATAGAGTAGAATGCTGGAATTTAAGGGATTTGTCCGACAGCCTTAAACGGCCTTAAACAGGATGCTTGGAAGAAGCACTCTCTTACACTCGACGGAAAGCCGCGCCCAAGGCGATGAGCTCAGGACAAAGAGCAATCGTTTGACGGAGATTTCCGCAATGATGGGATAGGATTTTACGTCATCTCACGGCCGTCCAAGCGAAACGGCCGATGATGGACAAGCCTTATAGGCCATACGGCGTCCGCAGCCAATGCATGGCAAAACCGATAAGGCCGTGAATGGTCAGGCTGCCAAACACAATCACGAACATAAACGCGATAATCTGGCCGGTGGAGTAAAATTCGATTTTTCTAAAACTCAATATGGCCACCAGAAAAGATAGCAATCCGATGAACAACGGGATACTCGAATATTCAATCATACTCTCCCGCGAGAGCGTTGAGTATGGCGAAGGCTCGACGAGCATGAGATAGCCAATGTGGCCCAAAAAGCAAAAGACTGTCAGGGCCGCGCTGATCAAGAACACGCCCCCGGCAGAGCGCCAGGACCGGGCCGGGGTTTTCTCCGGCTGCCTAGGCCCGCTGCCTCCGGCCTGCCCCTGTCCCGCGCCGCCGCCTTCCTCTCCGAGCTTCCTCATTGGCCCTTCCCCTTATCGTCGAGGATTGTCGCGCCGAGTGTATGGACTTCGCCGGCTTGGCGCAACGCAAGTCTTCGCCTTCGCCATCAACGCTTCGCGATCCGCAACGCTCCGGGTAACCGAGAGCCGCGATCGTCTATACAACGGCGAGCCAATCGCGGGAGACGCTGGGCCAGTTGAGATAGACGTTGAGGAGTCCGAAGGCGATGAGCCCATAGCCCCAATATTCCAGGCGAAGCCCGAAGAAGTAGCTCGACTTGCCGGGATGGTCGAGGGTTCTGCCGTAATAAATGCAGGGTGGCCCCCAGAATAAAAACAATAAAACGCTCGTGGACTCGCGATGCAGATGGTAAGCGGCGCCCACGCCCCCCGCGATAAAGGCGGCCACCAGAAAAAAGACCGCGGCCAAATATCCGAAGCGGGAAAAGAAGACCATGGCTCGAACCCGTGTTATGTTCTTAAAAAATTTCCTCCATCCTATCGCCGAAAAGCGTGCCGGCGCCAGCGCCGAATCAACCGCCCGGCTTTTCCCCGTGTATAAAGGGCCGCAGCGGCGGAGACGGAGCCAGCCTGAAACGGAACGGCGAAGGCATATCGTGAATGCAACCGCCATATCCCCTCAAGGGACGAGTGGCCTAAAGGCGATCCCTTGAGATTGGGGATCGAGCAAACCCATGATAGGCTTAAGCCAGAAAAATTTGGAATGCAGCGCCCCGGTTCGCGTGCTGGCCATAATCTTCGATAATTTCCGGATCATCCAAAGATTGGCCTGTCCAGCGTCTTTGTCGCCAAAGGAAAGAGCTTCATTCGCAAATGCCATGTGCCTGTCCGGGCCTGCGGTATTTTTAGTCTCCAGCGCGGCTCCGGCCGTCCGCTTGGCGATGTTATCAATCGATAAGAGCAGGTCATTTGCCAGAAGCAGCATGCTTGCTTCTGCGTGGCCGGCGATTTGCTGCCTGGACCGCGTGCTATTGATTTGCAAAGGCGCTTGAAAAATTTCGAGCGCGGCGGGGATCGCCGGGTCGATCAGATTTCGCGCCTCGTTCTCGCGCAGCGCCGCAATGATCCTATCCGCCAGAGCAGGAACCTCGGCGGCTTGCCCCAACGTGAGCTGATCCTTCTGCGCATTGCTGACGAAGTCGCGCCATTTCGGAAACTGCTGAACCGTCTGATCAAAACGAAAGATCAACGCCGCAAAGCGCGCCGCAAAATCAGGCGGCCAGTTGTTATTGACCGTATTTTCATAGGCTTTGAGAAACTCGGTCAAATGGGCCAGATAAAACAATTGACTCTGGGAGGGAGCAAAAGCGGGAACGCGGGCGGCGATGCTCCGCAGGCAAGCAATCGATCTGAGATCAATGGCGCTCTCGCCATCGGCGGCAGCTGCAAGGCTGGAGACCTCCTCGCGCAATAGCTTCAACGCCGTCACCAGCACCACGGCATCGCTGTCGCTCTGGGCCGCAAGTGGCGGCAACATCAATCTTCCACCCGACCAGGCCGGTTCCAGCGCGGCCGGGCGCAGCGGCGGCACGCTGGGCGCCGATGATGGCGTTCGCCTTTTTTCGCGGCGCTGGTTTGGTATCTGTCTGCCGAAAAAGCCTTTGATCTCGCGATTCACGATTTTGGGGCCGTGCTCCCAATGTTCCGCCGCAATCCTGAGAATCGCCGTCTCGCCTTCTTTGTCAAAGGCTTTGCCTTGCACCCGCGTCTCGTACCAATCGGTCCAGACGTCCCAGTCCTCTTGCGCGGCGAGAAGGTCTTGCTTCAATTCCTTCCACAATTCCACGATCCAGCGCGGCCTTGCGGCCGGCCATAATTTGCGCGCGAGAATATCGGGCACCAATTTGCCGCTCGCCTTCGCGGAGGCATCCCATTCAATGGCTGCCGCGGCGGCGGCGCCTGCCTGGCCGCGCATCGCCAAGCGAATAGCGTCCCGCGCCGCCTCCTCGCTGGCATGCGCCAAGCGATGGCAAAAGAAGATCTCGGGCGAAAAAAAGGGCCGCAGTTGCGCCGCCACCGCGGGATTGGAGAAGGCGGCCGAGAGCGCCGCCGCGGCTTGCGAAGCGAGGTCTGTTTCAAGGGCTGGATATTTTGCCGAAAACCATGCAACGGCCACCGCGCAAAACAGCGGCAGGTGGAGGCGGTCCCGGCAGTCCTCGCCCTTCCCCATTTGCGTGAAGGGCAAGACACGCATAGCCGCACGCGCCGCGAGCAGCGTTAGCAACTCGCGCGGCTGGCTTTGCAGCCAGTTTTCGAATTCGGCACGATCCTTGAAAACGGACAGCCGCATGTCCCCCGCGTCATCGGAGAACGTAAGCACAGGCTCCTGGCCGAAATAGGGCATAACCGCTCTTCTCCGGACATGTCTCTGAGCAGAAGGCCGCGCGGCGTGCCTGGCAAGCGCAGCGCAAAACCCTTTAAGCGCAAGGGGATCATCTTGCGCATCCTTTGCGGACCGGCACGCCAGCGGCGCCTTGCCATGAATGGGACCGGCGGCGGCAGCGTGAAGAGATGTGTTGAAATCAAAAATACGCTGCGAACATCGAAACCGGATGTCCGGTTACAAATGCTGGCGGCCCATTAGGGCCGTCGATGCGTTAAAATTCGATGAATGCGCTGGTGGTGATGTGCTGTTTAGGGGTGCACTCGATTGTAGTTCGATGATCATTTTTCCCGATCGATGTGATCGATGACGAAGCCGATCCAATTTCTCAATTCAGGGAATGGCTCCGCAAAGCTCAGCACCTCCTGCGCGTGATGCATCACAAATTCAACAATCAGTTGGGATGTATGAGCGTCTAAATCCAGTGCAGGTAATATAGGTTTCCCTAATATCGCCGCACAGCCGATGTTCGCTAAAATCAGATATTTACCAAGAGCGATTATACTGTTTCTTGTGGTAACGTAGATAGCATGGCCTATTCGCGCCGTCCCCCAGCCATGAACGATAAGGCTCTCATCGACTGCTGCAAAGAACTTTCGTGTGCGGGATTCGACGAAATCGTTTGCTCGAGCTAACCCCTCAAGGATTCGCCTAGCGGGAGGCGCTATTTGAGCAATGATTTCCGGCGATAGGCGCGTGCGATCCGCCCGCTCCGTTAATTCCCACCCTTTTGGAAAGCCGAGGATGAATCCGCCGTGCATTTCGGCGGCTTGCTGTAGCATCGCCAAATGACCCGGTTCGAGCGGTTCAGTCATCGTACCGCTCGGTTGATTGGTGAACGCGGCACGAAATGCCAATAAGCCGGTTCCCACAGCCCACAACGACGCCACGTCCAACTGATCAAATGGTCGCGCGATAAGATCCGAATATTCAGAAATAATGTGGTCAAGTGCGGGATGCGCGTTGGCCACTCGATGCGTAGCGTCTGTTAGCTCAGGCAAAAGACGCCGCAAGCGGTCGTAAAGGGCTTTTTGAAGTTGTTCTTCAAAATCGCCTTCGGAAGGCTGCGAAATAATTTCGAGCCCTCGTTCCGTGACCTGCAGAACTGGTCCGAGTTCGGGTGAAGGTTCCGGCGGCACGGGCGCTACTCGTTCAAGCTCCTCGATCCGCCGTTTGATCTCTGCGTTGACGATTGCCGGGCCTTGGTTCCAAAGGTCGTCATCAATCTGCGTATAAGCGAGTTCAAGCACCTCCTCCCTGATGCGGCCGGCGAGACGAAGATCGTACCAATGGATCCATACCAGCCAATCCTGTCTCGCGGCGAGTAGCATTGTTTTCATTTCCAGCCACAAGGACTGGAACAGTTCCGGTTGACCTTGAGGCCATAGCTGTGAACCGGTGATTTCGGAAACACTCCAGCAGTCTTCCACACGTGTAGCGTCGATGGAAACGGCGGACCAAAACGCGGTGGCGGCGGCGGCGGTGGCGGCGGCGGCGGCGAACGCTACGGCACCGATGGGGTCATCAACAGCGGCAAAGGCGGAGGAAGCGGCGTCGCTGGATGCATCCGAGGCGTCAACGATGTCACCGGCGATGACGGCGGCAACGTCGGAGGCGGCATTTGCGGCGACATGCGCGGCATCCGCGTTAAAGGTGCTGGCTCCAGCAGCCCAAGCGGCGGTCGCGGCACGAAACATCGGCAAAACGAGGAGGGAAAACCAATCGTCTTCCAAATCTGCGCCCCTCGCGGTCCATGCCATGGGCAAGACGCGCAAAGCAGCGCGTGTCGCAAGCGCGACTCCTATCTCGCGCGGCTGCTTTTGCAGCCACGCCTTCAATTCCTCGCTGTTTGTAATCTCAACCAGCGGCGCCTCCCAACCGTTCGGTCGTCAGCATGGCCGCTGGCCCAAGATTCGGCAAGGGATCGTTGCCCCTGCCGCCCAAGAGAGGCCGTGAAACTTGGTACCGCGAAATCAGAGGCGCGTTTGAACCAAATCGCACCGGCCGAGTTTTACCTTGAATAGTATTCCGCAACGTCAGTTTCGCGAGGTTTGCATGCCCTCCTTCCTCCGCGGATGCGCGGTTGCTGCCGCCTTCACCCTTGCCGCCCTTGCTTTCTCCAGCGGCGCCGTCTCCGCGCAGGGCATTCCACCCGGAGCAGCACCGCCGCCACCGCCCCCCATGACGGATCATGCGATGCCAGGCATGATGCAGCATCATGCAGAGCTCATGACGGGCATGCCCGACCCCAAGCCTTCGCCGGTCGATGCGACGCTAGCGGGCCAGGATGCCTATGGCGCCGTTCAGGAAATTGTCCGGATTCTCGAGGCCGATCCCAAGACCGACTGGTCCAAGGTCAATCTCGAAGCGCTACGCCAGCATCTTATCGACATGAACGAAGTGACGCTCAAAGCCGAGGCCGCCGCAAAGCCGGTTGACGGCGGGCTTGAGATTACCGTGACCGGAGATGGCCGCACGCTTGAGGCGATCCAGCGCATGATCCCGGCGCATGCCCGCTACATCGAGCGTAAACATCCGCATGGCTGGAACGCCAAGAACGAGTCACAGCCAAATGGCGTGCTGCTCACGGTCACCTCAAGCGATCCGAAGGAGGTGCCGCATATTCGCGGCCTCGGCTTCATCGGCATTATGGTGAGCGGCCACCACCATCAATGGCATCACCTCGCCATGGCGCGCGGCGAGATGATGCTGCATTAAAAGTTGGGGCAAGCTTGCAGTGTATTGCGCCCTTCGCCTAGTGCCAAATCCTGGCTTCGAACTTCCACGCGCCTTGCGACAGTGGTTTGCGCAGAGTGTCAATCGTACCAAAATGTTTCACGTGAAACAGTTTTGTCCGATTGGACGCTGAAACCGGACAAAACTGATGTCTGGCCCATCAGCGCCCGGCAACGCCTGCCGTGCTGCGGGCCGCGCAACGCATAACGATCGCGAGCGCCGCCTTGAAGACCGCCTCGACATCGAGCGTGGTCGTATCAAGCACGATGGCGTCCGCGGCCGCCATCAAGGGTGCCGTAGCGCGGTTTTTGTCGCGCTCGTCGCGCTTGATGATTTCGGCGAGGACGGCGGCATAGTCGGCCCTTTCGCCCCTGGCTTGCAGTTCCAAGGCGCGCCGCGTTGCCCGCGCGTCCGCGCTCGCGGTGACGAATATTTTGGGGCTAGCCTCCGGACAAATCACGGTGCCAATATCGCGGCCATCGAGGACGGCGCCGCCGGGGCGGCTGGCGAAGGCGCGCTGGAGTTCGACCAGGGCCGCTCGGACTTCCGGGATCGCGGCGACGATCGAGGCCGCTTCCGCCATCGTGCGGCCGCGCAGGCAAGCTTCATCGAAATCCGTGAGGGCCAGGCCTCGCGCGGCGGCGACCGCTGCGTCCGTGTCGGCAAGATTGCGGTCTTGCTCCATCAAAGCCCGCGCCGTCGCCCGGTAAAGCAGGCCAGTGTCGAGATGCGGCAGGCCGAGATGCCGCGCGAGTTTGCGCGCGAGCGTCCCTTTCCCCGAGGCGGCCGGGCCATCGATGGCGATGATCATTGGAACCGCGCCCCCAGCTGCTCCATAAGGAAACGGAATTTTGGAAAACTCGTCGCGATCATGCGGCAATCATCGATCGCCATCGGGCGGCGCGAGGCAAGGCCAAGGCAAAGAAAACTCATCGCGATGCGATGGTCGAGATGAGTCGCAACCACCCCTCCTCCCGCGACACCGCCAGCGCGGCCCTCGACGATCAGATCGTCACCTTCGATGTGATGGGCGACGCCTGCCTCCCGCAAGCCCGCCGCGACCGCGCCAAGCCGGTCGGATTCCTTGACCCTCAGCTCGGCAAGGCCGCGCATCCGCGTCTCCCCCGAGGCAAAGGCGGCCGCGACCGCGAGAATGGGATATTCGTCGATCATCGAAGGCGCGCGGGCGGCGGGCACATCGACGCCCTTGAGGTCAGCGCCGCGCACGCGGAGATCGGCGACCTCCTCGCCGCCTTCATCGCGGCGGTCGAGGATCGCGATATCGGCGCCCATTTCGAGCAGGGTCGTCAGGAGTCCGGTGCGCAAAGGGTTCATCATCATCCCCTCGATGGTGATGTCGGAACCCGGCACGATTGTCGCGGCAACCAGGGGGAACGCGGCGGAGGAAGGGTCAGACGGCACGATCACCCGCGCCGGCCGCAATTCGGGGCGGCCTTCGAGGCTAATTTTTTGGCCATGGGTTTCGAAGGGCTCGACCGAGATAGAGGCGCCGAAATGTTTCAGCATTTTTTCGGTGTGGTCGCGGGTCGCCGAGGCCTCGCTCACGGTCGTGCGGCCAGGCGAATTGAGACCGGCGAGGAGCACCGCCGATTTGATCTGTGCCGAGGCCACCGGCGGCGAGAAGGCGATTGGAACGGGCTCGCCGGTCCCTTTGATCAGAACCGGGCAGCGCCCGCCAGGCGATTGCGACAAGACCTCGGCGCCCATCAAGCCGAGAGGGTCGAGAATCCGTTGCATGGGGCGTTTTCGCAAGGAGGCATCGCCGTCGAAACAGGCGGTTATCGCATGGCCGCCCGTAACGCCCATCATCAAACGCATGCCCGTGCCGGAATTGCCGAAATCGAGGATGTCGCGCGGCGCAAGCAGCGTCCCGATCCCGCAGCCCCGGACAAGCCAGCGCCCTTCGCCGCAGCGTTCCACGCTCGCGCCAAGCGCGGCGCAGGCAGCAGCGGTGCGCAGTACATCGTCGCCTTCGAGCAAACCCTCGATTTTGGTCTCGCCGAGGCAGAGGAGCCCGAGAATCAGGGCCCTGTGCGAAATCGACTTATCGCCCGGAGGGCGTACCCGGCCGCGCAAGGGCCCCCCGGCCCGCGCCGCGAGCCCCGGCGCTAGCGCCTCCATGGACGCCTCCCAAATGAATAATCGAGCGTAAACAAGCCAATCCCTGGGTTCCGGCGCGGTTCTCAATGCTCGTAACATGGCAAAAGGGATCCTGTCATCAAACCGGCGCCCTAATTCAACTTCCATTTGACAGCCGGGCTTTGCATCACTAACCGGACCGCAAAGTCGTTCCTTCCAGAGGTAGGTTCCGTGGCCAAACCCGAACTCGGTAATAAGCACCATTGCCAGAACTGCGGCACGCGTTATTTCGATCTCAACAAATCCCCTATCGTCTGTCCGAAATGCGGGACGGTTTCCCAGGCCCTGCCGTTGTCGCGCGCGGCCCAAAGCGCCGCCGCGGCCGAAGAGGATGAAACCGAAGTGGCACCGGTCGCGGAGCTGGTTTCGCTTGAGGAAGCCGATCCCGGCGAGGACAAGGTGGTGGTCGCGGCGGAAGATGATGTCGAGATTGAACCCGCCGACGATCCCTTTCTCGAGGAAGAAGAAGAGGATAACGACGATGTCGGCGATCTCATCGATGGCGAGATCGGCGAGGAGGAAGAACGCTGACGTCCGGCTTGTGAAGCATGGCGGGTAAGGCTATACACAGCCGCCGTGTGGTTCCGTGCGTCCGGGCCGCCGGTGACAAAAGTCCAGCCCATATGGACATTGCCGCGCGGACATCGCCGAATGGACTTGGCCGAATGAACATGGCCGGAATTCTGGATTGGCGAGATTTCTAACGGTTCGGGGTCATAGCTCAGTTGGGAGAGCGCTTCAATGGCATTGAAGAGGTCGGCGGTTCGATTCCGCCTGGCTCCACCAATAGTATCAACAAGTTAAAGACAGATAACCAGTCTCGAGATTGATCGTTTGGTGATTAATTTCCACTACGTCGCCACCGCTCCGGAAGTCTCCCATCGATCGGCATCGACCGCCGTCGCTTCCAATCTCAACGAGAATCTTTTGGCGGTGGCGCAACCCCTTAGAGCAGGATGAAACAAAGACGTCATTCTCGGCGAGGACGGCTATGCAAATCAAAGCGGCGGCGCCCCGCGAAACATCTTTTCCCTGATGGGCTTCGCGCTCAAAATACGGAAGTCCGTCTCGCCCTCTTCAACCCGGGTAATTGAACGGTTCCAGGATGACAGGAACAAGGCCTTGCACTTGTTCGCAGGGTGATCCCAGACTTTACTGAATAGCCTTGGCCATGATCGAGGCGGGCTGGACAGGGCAAGGTTCGTTTGCTAAAGGCCTGGTTACTTTCAATTCAGCCTGGCTGCGGCGGCGCTGGAAGCGAAGCCGGTTTGATGGGCGTATAGCTCAGTTGGTAGAGCAGCTGACTCTTAATCAGCGGGTCCACGGTTCGAGCCCGTGTGCGCCCACCATTAAAATC
>CAYTRB010000054.1:0-19717 GCA_964440215.1 uncultured Methylocapsa sp. | reverse complement strand
TGCTGAAAGGGCTGCTTCTGGGTTCGGCGGCGAGCCTGGCTATGATCGCCCAGGGAACCGGCGCCCGCGCCGCCGATCTGCCGGGGATCGCGCCCATTGAATATGTCCGCATTTGCGACGCCTATGGCGCCGGATTCTTCGTCATCCCCGGCACCGACACCTGTTTGCGGGTTGGCGGCTTGGTGCTCGGCGAGTTCCGCGGCTTCAATCCGAGCTACAGCATTTCCGGCACCAGCTTCTATGGCGCTGGCGCCGCGCCGACCCATGCGGCCTCCGGCCCGTTATTTCCAGTCGCCGGGCTTGGCTTCATCCCCAGCATCACCCAATATACCAACCAGCGCTCGCGCGACGCGACGGATTTCAATGCCTTGGGCCGCGTCGAACTCGATTCACGGTCGCAATCGCCCTTTGGCACCGTGCGGTCTTTCCTGCGGGTTGATTCCTATTATGGATCGGGCGGCAATTCTGCCACCGGCAGCCTTGGCTCGCTCAGCAGCACCTGGAACCAGACGGCGGGATCAAGCTCGGCGCGCTATACGACGATCCTCAACAAGGCATTCATCCAATTCGCCGGCCTCACCGCGGGCTATGCGCAATCGATGTTCGATTTCTATGCCGACGCCTACAATTACAATAATTTGCGTGGCTCCAACGCGACCACCGCTCTCGTCGCCTATACGGCGGTATTGCCCTACGGCTTTTCGGCGACCCTGTCGGCCGAGGATCAGGCGTCGCGGCGCGCCAATGTCGCCAGCACCATCGCCGGCGTTACAACGCTGAGCGCGGCGGGCGTCCCCTCCACCTCGGTCATCAATATCGGCGGTGTTCAGTCGGCCTCCTTCCTGGCCAATCCGGCCGGCGCGCGGATCCCGGACATCGTCGGCAACCTCCGCGTCGACCAGCCCTGGGGCGCGGCGCAGCTGTCGGCGGCCGCCCATCAGGTCGACTCCAGCCTATTTGGGTCGGGCGCGCTCGCCACGCCGGCGGCAACGCCTGCGACAGCGTTTTCCTCGCCTGCCTTTGCCTTCCCGGCCGCGACCACCAATTCCTATGGCTACGCGGTCCAGGGCGGTCTGCAGCTGAACGCCGACTATCTCTCGCCGGGCGACAAGTTCTGGATCGAGGCCGCTTATGAACATGGCGCCTTCGGCTATATCGCCGGCAACAATCTTGGCTTCAATTATGGCGCGGTCAATCAGAACCGTTTTGCCGGGTCCGGCTTCACGCCGACGGATTACAGCGCCGGCTGGAACGCGCAGGCCGGTTCGGATTGCGTTTTCACCAGCACCACCTTCAACGCCTCCACCGGCAGCGTCTCCTGCCAGCAGCAATGGGGCTGGGACATCACCGGCGCCTACAAGCATTATTGGCTCCCGACCTTGGCCTCGGCTGTCTACGGCTCCTATCTGGAAGAGCATTTTCCTGGCGATGCGCTGGCCGGGTTTGGCGGCGCGGTCGGCGTCTCGAACCTCAAGGAAGGCCGGGTCGGCACCAATCTCGTCTGGACGCCGCTCAAGGGCTTCGATATCGGCGCCGAATTCTCCTATGTGCATCTGAACCAGACGCGGCCAGCAGGCCTCGCCTCGGACGCCTTGCTCAACGAGTCGGGGTTGCCGTCGTTCCAGGCGAACACCAATCAATATGAGGGCCGCTTGCGCATCCAGCGGGCCTTCTGAGCCAGGTCATTCTGGTTCGAACGCAAAAAACTATACAAGCGGATTTGCTAGCCCGGCGCCAAGCGCCGGGCTTGTTCATTGAAGGCTGATCATGCAACTCGACGGTCCGGGGCTCGCGCCGCTTTCCGGCGGCAAATCTGTCCAGCTGGTGGTTCTCCTGCATGGGGTTGCTGCCAATGGCAATGATCTCCTCTATCTTGCCCACGCGTGGCAAAAGTTTCTGCCGGAGGCGGAGTTCATTGCTCCCAATGCCCCGTTTCCGTGCGATTATGCGCCAGAGCGCTGGCAATGGTTCAGCTTGCAGGACCGCGCGCCGCAAAAACTGCTCGCCGGATTACGGGACGCGGCCGTCATTCTCGATCGCTTTTTCGATGAACTGCTGGCCAGCCGCGGGCTCGACGAGTCCAGCCTGGCGCTCGCCGGATTCTCGCAAGGCGCCGCGACCGCGCTCTACGCCGGTTTGCACAGACAAAAGCAGATTGCCGGTGTGGTTGCCTTCTCCGGCGCCCTGCCGGAGGCCGCGGCTCTGCAAAGCGAGATTGCCAGCAAACCGCCGGTGCTCCTGGTGCATGGGGAGGCGGACGATGTCGTGCCTTTCCGATCGATGGCCTCTGCGAAGACCGTGCTCGAAGCTTCGGGTGTCCCGGTCACGGCGGTGGCAAGGCCGCGCCTAGGCCATGCCATCGACGGCACGGGCATAGCGTTGGCCGGGGATTTCCTGCGCGATGTCCTCGCGGCGGGCGATACCGTCAGCAGCAGGCCGGCGTAAAACAGACTTTCACAGGATCGGAGGTGATCGAGGCTCCGCTCCTTAGCCGCGCTGGGGCTCCACAGCATCCGGATAGCGTTATATAATAATATGTTATAAAGCTACGGCGGCTTGGTGTGCCGTGGTCAACGCGATGTTTCTCCGCCATCTCAGCTATTTCGTCACGCTCGCCCGCGAAAAGCATTTCGCCCGGGCAGCGGCGGCATGCCACATTTCCCAGCCGACTCTTTCGGCCGCGATCCGCAAGCTGGAGGAAGATCTCGAAGTCCGGCTCGTCATCCGCGGCCACCGGTTTCTGGGTCTCACCGCCGAGGGCGACAGGGTGCTCGCCTGGGCCCAGCAGATACTCAACGACTACGAGGGTTTGCGGATCGATCTCACGGGTCTCAGGAGCGGGCTCTCGGGGTCGTTGCGGCTTGGCGTCATCCCGGCCGCGATGCCGTTAGTTTCTTGCCTGACGGCGCGATTTTCTTCCATCCATCCCGCGGCGACCGTCGAGGTGACGTCGATGACCTCACGGTCGATCCAGAAAGGACTCGACTCCTTCGAGCTTGATGCCGGTGTCACCTATCTTGACAACGAGCCTTTGGAACACGTCCGCCGGATCCCGCTCTACAAGGAGCACTACATCTTCGTGACGAGCGGGAGCAGCCGTTACGCAGGGCGGCGGACGATCTCGTGGCGGGAGGCAGCCGAGGAACGGCTCTGCCTGCTGAGCCCGGACATGCAGAACCGCCGCATCATCGACGCGGTTTTCGAGTCGCTGGAAATCAAAGCCAAGCCGCCAGTTGTCAGCAATTCCTTCCTGGGCGTCTGTTCGTACCTCCGGCATGGCGGCTTCGCCAGCATCGTTCCGCACACATTTTTTTATGTGTTTGCCGGTTCGCGCGATTTGGTGGGGATCGATCTCGTCGAGCCGATGCACGGCCAGGTCATCGGGCTCGTTTTGACCGATCGCGATCCAGTGCCGCCGATGGCCAATGCGCTGATCGCCGCAACGCGCGGCGGCGACTTGGAGGATGGGCTCGCGGCGGCGGCACGCGGTAAAGTTGATCAGCCTTTCCTATCAATTGTTCAAAAGATTTCATTGGATAAAGATCGCATTTAGGAAGAGCTTAAGCTCGCCGAGGCGAGACAATTCATATCAACTTCGTCTCGTCAGCAGAAAAGCAAGGAAGCGCTTGAACCTCCGGTTTTTCTGACCATGTATGACACTGAACATTTAGTAAAACAGGTCAGACTTAACCTTGAGATGATGGCTTTTCTTCTTGTATTCCATAATGACACAACGAAAGGGAGACGTGATGGCAAAGATCGTATGCGTTCTTTACGATGATCCGGTTGACGGGTATCCGAAATCCTACCCTCGGGATGATCTCCCTAAAATCGGCCATTATCCCGATGGTCAGACCCTGCCAACGCCAAAATCGATCGATTTCAAGCCTGGCAGCCTCCTCGGCAGCGTGTCTGGCGAATTGGGGCTGCGCAAATATCTCGAATCCCAGGGCCACACACTGGTTGTGACCTCGGACAAGGATGGCACGGACTCGGTCCTCGATCGCGAGCTACCGGATGCCGAGATTGTTATTTCGCAGCCATTCTGGCCGGCCTACATGACCGCCGAGCGGATCGCCAAGGCACCCAAATTGAAGCTTATCGTGACCGCCGGTATTGGTTCGGACCACACTGACCTTCAAGCGGCGATCAATCGCAAGCTCACTGTCGCCGAGGTCACCTTCTGCAATTCGATCAGTGTCTCCGAGCATGTGGTCATGATGATCCTATCGCTCGTGCGCAATTACATTCCATCCTATCAATGGGTGGTGAAGGGCGGCTGGAATATCGCCGATTGCGTGGAGCGCTCCTATGACGTCGAAGGCATGCATGTCGGCACCGTCGCGGCGGGCCGCATCGGCCTTGCCGTGCTGCGGCGCCTTAAACCCTTCGACATGCATCTTCACTATTACGATCGCCACCGGCTGCCGGAGTCGGTGGAAAAAGAGCTCGATCTGACCTGGCACCCCAACGTCGAGGACATGGTCAAGGTCTGCGATGTCGTCACCATCAACTGCCCGCTGCATCCGGAGACGGAGCATCTCTTCAACGACAAGCTGATTTCAACGATGAAGCGCGGCGCTTATATTGTGAACACGGCGCGCGGAAAAATCTGCGACCGCGATGCCATTGTGCGGGCGCTCGAAAGCGGCCAGCTCGCGGGCTATGCGGGCGATGTCTGGTTCCCGCAGCCGGCGCCCAAGGACCATCCCTGGCGCAGCATGCCGCATCATGGAATGACGCCGCATATCTCCGGCACGTCGCTGTCCGCGCAGACGCGTTATGCGGCGGGCGTGCGCGAAATCCTGGAATGCTATTTCGAGGGAAGGTCCATCCGCAACGAATATCTGGTCGTCGAGAATGGCAAACTCGCGGGTGTCGGCGCCCATTCCTACAGCGCAGGCAACGCGACCGGCGGCTCCGAGGAAGCCGTGAAATTCAAGAAAAGCGCGTAACTTACTGACGTTGCGGCTTCGGACAACCGGAGCCGCGATAGCGCACCCCCGGTACGGGATCATTCAGCGACGTCAAAAAAAGAACGGCCGAGGCGGTCTTCCTGCTCGATGATCCAAAGATCGGGGTCGAAGCTGATTTCACGGGCTAGCTTTGCGTCGGCCTCCATTGGCGCGATCCAGGGTTCGCGATGGAGCCTTGCAAAGAGCCGGTCGTATCCGTCTTTCACTTCGGTTTGCGGTGCCGGTCCAAAGACGGCCGCGAAACCATCGAGCCGGTCGATCTTGACAAAAATCGCGCCAGCTTCCGCGGCGCCTCGCCGGCGCAGCACGGCGGCTGCGCCTTCATGCGCGCAACGCCTCAGATACGCCGAGACCCAAATATCGGCGCGCAGCCGCATGCCCATAGCGCCTTCTTACGCATCGGCCGGAGGTCCAGCCAAACAATGCAATGAATTGTTAGGGCGCGGCGGTGTTATGATCAAGCATGACCATCCCTCGCGCCGCCGCAGTGGCAAACGTCATGCCCGATATTGCGCCCGCTAGCCCGGAGCTGGCCGTGCTGGCGCGGGACTGGCTCGCGCATCTTTCCGGCGAGCGGCGCGTTTCCCGGCACACGGCCGCCTCCTATGCGCGCGATCTGCGGCAGTTCTTGCACTTCGCGGCGGTGCATTTCGGCGAGCCGCCTTCGCTCAACACGTTCAAAAGCCTCGCGGCGGCTGATCTGCGCGCTTTTTTGGCGGCGCGGCGCGGCAGCGGAGCGGGCAGCCGGTCGCTGGCGCGCCAGCTCGCGGGCCTGCGGTCCTTCGCGCGCTTTCTCGAACGCAATGGGCACGGCCAGGTCTTGGCCTTCGCATCTCTGCATCCGCCGAAAATTCAGCGCGGCCTGCCAAAGCCATTGCGCGCCGATGCGGCCTGCCAGCTCGTGCAAGTGGAAGCACGCGCCGGGGAAGACCGGCCCCAATGGATCATCGCGCGCGATGCCGCCGTTTTGGCGTTGCTCTATGGGGCAGGCCTGCGCATCTCCGAAGCCTTGGCGATCAAGCGCTCCGAGGCACCGGTTGGCGGGCAGGATGTTTTGACGATTATGGGCAAAGGCCAAAAGATCCGCAGCGTGCCGGTGATCGCGCCGGTGCAACGGGCCATCGAAGCCTATATCGCGCTTTGCCCCTATGCGCTTGCGCCCGAAAGACACTTGTTCGCCGGTGCCAGGGGCGGCCCGCTTGGCCCAAGAATTCTTCAACTCGCGGTCGAGCGTCTCCGCGGCGCGCTTGGCCTTCCCGATAGCGCGACGCCGCACGCGCTTCGCCATTCCTTCGCAACGCATCTTTTGGGGGCGGGCGGCGATCTGCGCTCGATCCAGGAACTTTTGGGGCACGCCTCGCTGTCCACGACGCAAATCTACACCGCCGTCGATAGCACGCGCCTGCTTGAGGCCTATCGCTCGGCGCATCCGCGCGGGCGCTGAGACGCTATTACTCCGTATTCATATTTATGCGGCATATTTGAGTGAGGGCTTTTGAAAGAAGAAGATGATTGTCGAGCGTCATTTTGCAGTTCACGCATCGAGCGACGAGCCTTCTTCGAGAAATCTTCCTTGCCCGTGACCGCCATGCGACCGACAGTGTCCGCTTTCAGATGCTTCCATACCCATTCGTTGGGGTTGCGGTCCAGCGAATAGGGAGGCAAAATGAATAAGCACGATTTCCCACCCAGCGTTTGCACGAAGGCGCTGACTTGCTTTGGACGAAGAGCCGGGCCGCGATCGGCGATCAAGAAAATTTCGCGTTCGGCGCCCTTGACGAGGCGTTTCAGGAATTCAATGAAGTCAGTGGCGTTGACGCTGCCTTGTCGATGATCATGAACCGCATATGGCCGCGCGCGGTGACCGCCGAAATCGCTCGATTGAAGCCGCTTGGTGTTCGCTTTGAGACGGCAAACACTTAGTTAAACTCGTCCGGCAAAGGCGGAACCGGGAAAATCTCAATCCCCTCTTCGATCAGGGCGCGCGCCTCGTCGAAATTCGCCTGGCCATGAATCGGGCGCTCCTTGACGCGGCCATCGTGAATCTTGCGCGCCTCCTCCGCAAAATGCATCCCGACATCCTCGGCCTCTTCTAAAATACGTTTGCGAAAAGCCGTGATCATAGTCCGCGTTTCCAGGTCATGGGGATCGAGGAGCGCCACTTTGGCGTGCGCGTCCGCTTGGGTATGAGATTCCGTTTGGGCATGCGCGTCCCCTGGAGCATGCGTTTCGGCTGGCACCGGAGGTTTGGCCCTGGCTCCCTGGCTCTTGCTTGCGATCGCGGGCGCCATGATGGCTTTTGTCACCTCTGTCGCCTCGCAGAGCGGGCAAGAGATACGGCCGGACCTGGACTGCGTTTCAAAAGCCTCGCCGCTTTGGAACCAGCTCTCAAATTCATGGCCACGCGCGCAAAGCAGGGAGAATTTGATCATTGAGCAGCGCCAGCCAGAAGCAAATCGAGTTGTCCAGTACGGGCAAGTTCGTGCAGCTCGTTGCAATCGCCAATATGAACATTGTCGAAAAAGATTTGTGGAACTGTCATGGCCCCATGTGCTTTTTCCGACATGTCCCGGCGTGCCTCGGCATCGCCATCCACCGCGATCTCGGTGAAAGCGAGTTTCTTACCGCGCAACAGTTCCTTGGCGCGTCGGCAATAGGGGCAGCTCGCGGTCGTATAAATGGTGATTTGCGGCATCGCGCTAACCTTTCACGAAATCTTTATATGGGAGACAGGGTCAAACCCGCAACCGGTGCGTGGCCGGAGGCCAAAGGGCTTGGCAAGGACCGCACCATCTTTGCGTCGTTTGTCCAGGACCGCCGGAATTTCGCTTCCGCGACGTCGACAATGGAAAATCCGAACATATATCTGAGGCACCAGCCAACGCCACCTCGCATGCGAGGGCGTGAGGTTTGGTCTGAGGCCGATAAGGAGCCATGAGATGAATTCCGACAGCGGTATGACCTATCATTTCTCCTCCGATCGCCCGACGGGCGGCGCTTACCGGAGTGGCTGCGCGCGGGGTGAGCCTTGGAAGCTCGTCGAAATTCTCGCGATGGTCTTGGGCTTCATCGTGTTTTGGCCGATCGGTGTTGCCGTCCTCGGCTGGAAATTCTGGCAAAGGAAATCCGGCTACCCTGGTGACATTGTTGCGTTCGCACGGGAAAAATGGAGCGCGAATGGGGGCTCCGGGCGCTGGGGCTTTGCGGGGAATCCTTGGCAAGGCTCCGGCTTTGGCACGAGCCCGACAGGCAACCGCGCTTTCGACGAATGGCGCGCCACGGAACTCGCGCGGCTCGAGGAAGAACGCAAACGGCTCGCCGCCGCCGAGCGTGAATTCGCGGACTACATGGAAAATCTTCGCCACGCCAGGGACCGCGAGGAATTTGAGCGCTTCATGAACGAGCGGCGCGATCGGCAAGAACGCTAGACCAGGATCTCTTCAAATTCTGGCCGCTTGCCGACTATAGAGATTTGGCTTCTCGCCTGATCGTAACCAAAGAGCCTGTAGCTTTTTGGGATCGTGTTGAGCGCGCCGCTGGCGGAGACTATTCGAGAGGCCCGTGCCGAGCTTCAAGCAGCGATGAGCGGCCTCAATCGAGCCACGGAGAGAGCGAATGGCTGCAAAGCGCAAGCCGTTTGTCCAGGCCGGAACAAACGACAGTCATGCACCCTTGAGCGTTTTGCGATCTGCCAGCTTGTCCCGCTTCCGCCTCTGCCGCCTTCCGACTCCGTTTGTCTGGGCAGAGTCGTCATTCGGAGACCGTTTTCCGGCGTTTCGTGAAGTGCCGCTTGACCGGGACGAACAATTGATTTTATAACATCAAACAGGAAAAGCCGGACGTGATCTAGGCTTAGCCAAGCCCTAACCTCGGGCGTCGCAAAGTGGACCCCCCGCGAGAAAAGGACCCTAAGTAGCCGCTGCACAGAAGCTTAGTGCTCGTGGCGAGGAAGATTTTGGCGCGAGAGATCTCATGCTGCCGTGAGACCGGTGCTCAAACCGGTGCATGGTCCTGCAAAGCAGGAAAACAACAATTAACAACTTGAATCTTGTAAACAACACAGAAGTTGGAGGAATGTATGGGTGAAATTCTTGAAATCGCGAGTTTCATAGGAACGCCGCTCGGGGCAATAATGGCGATTGCCGGCGTCGCAGCGCTCTATTTTTTCGGCCGCTGGGTTCTTGCCGATTAAGGCTTGACAAGTCCTTTGCCGGAATGATTGCTCGGATGTTGCGTTCGTGCGAAATGCGGTGACCGTCTCCATCCTCCGGTGCCAT
Organism: uncultured Methylocapsa sp.; assembly: GCA_964440215.1. Lineage (GTDB taxonomy): Bacteria > Pseudomonadota > Alphaproteobacteria > Rhizobiales > Beijerinckiaceae > Methylocapsa. Next base: position 10,464 of record CAYTRB010000054.1, on the reverse strand, counting down.
CGTGCACCGGGAGATTGGGAGAATTGGTCGTGGCGTTCTTGTATCTTGAAAGGTGCTGATGTCTTAGCGAGTGCAAGCGTCTATTAAGGGTTTGCCTCTTAATAAGGCGCACAACGCATGAAGTCACAATTCAGCTACAAGTGCAGGAAGCACCAACGATCTGATCTTATGCGGCAGAGTCTGAAACAACAGGCGATGCGGATCAATGCCTCTTCTCTCGATTGTAAATTTTTCTAGCGGCTGTGAGTTGAGCCAAGGGTTGCGGTCGCGGAGCGTTTGTTCTTGCGACTGCGGTGCTATAACTCACGACACTCACTGGCAAGCGCGTGGAATCGCAGTTGTTTTTCCGGGGGGTCATCTGGTGACATCTTGGCTTAACATAAGGCGCAAATAAAAAGATCCACGGGAGAAAACCTTTGGCCCAGGAGTCGTCGACCAGGATCGGAGCTAAACAAATTCAGATGTTTGGTGGCGTGCCGACTCTGTCTCAATCCGCTCCCCGGCGAGAACCCGCGCCACAAGTCCTTGGCCTTACGTTGAACGCCAACAACACGCCCGGCGATACCGAGCAGGGTAATTTGGAGCGCAGGGACACGCACTTCGCAGGCGGGGTGGAATCTTCCCTGCCGTTGCAGACTATATTTCCCGTCAATATCGCCATCGCCGATAAGAACCCGATGGTTTTGAGTGCATTGGAGGCGCTTCTCACACGGGACAGGCGGTTCAATCTTTTGCTGATGGCGAGCGATGGCGTGCATTTTCTGAATTCATTGGTTCATTTGCCAGTGAGTCTGGGGGTCATCGGATGGGAATTGCCGCCGATTCGTGCGCCCGAGATTTTACAGGCGCTGGCAAAGCGGCCGGGTGCGCCGAAGATCGTGGTTTATAGCGGCACCCGGGATGCGGCGGCGCCGGCCGAAACTTTGCGGCTCGGCGGGGCCGGCTTCGTGACCAAGCTCTCTCCCCCCGAACGGCTGCTTGAAGTATTCGCGGCGGTCGCTTCCGGCGATATGGTATTCCCCTTTGCGGATATTCATAGGGTCCGGCCAAATCCCCTTAAGAGCCTGACGCACCGGGAACGCGATCTTCTTGCCGCACTGGAGACCGGCCGCAGCAACGCTCAATTGGCACGAGAATTCGGCGTCTCGATCAATACGGTCAAATTTCATTTGCGGAATCTGTTTGGCAAACTCGATGTGCGTAACCGGACGCAAGCGATCTGCCTATACCTGGAAACGAAGCGCTGAGCGGCGCTTTGCCCCTTGCCGGCGCTTCTCTGGAAATTTAAAAATCGGGCGAAAAGTCTATGGAGGGGCGGCGGTGCGGTCAGCCATACCGTTGTGGCGTGGCGCATGGCATTTGGGTTCGGTCCCGGTAGCTCAGCAGGATAGAGCAACGGTTTCCTAAACCGTAGGTCAGGGGTTCGAATCCCTTCCGGGACGCCAATAATCAAAAAACAATCAATGACTTAATATTGCTTTGAAAAACGGCCGCGCAAGCGTTGTGTTTTGTGTCAGCGCTATGTCAGCATTTGCCGCGATGCGCCGTTCACTTCCAACAGAAGGCAAAACCATGAAAATCCTGCAATGCAAATCCGGGCCCCATGGGCCCGAGACGTTCGACAACGATTGCGCGCCGCTAACCGACGCCGAGAAGCTGGCCAAATACGGCAAGGCAGGCGTTGCCAGGCAAGCCGCACGGTCCGCCAAACTCAAAGCCCAGGTCGACGAGATAAGGGCGTACCGGGGGAATCTGAAATGACCGCAGCGGAAAGACGCGAGCGCGCGCGCTTGCGGTCCGAGCGCTGGCGCCGCGCGCGTGGGATCGGCCCGCGCAAGCCCGCCGAGCGGCCGTGGCTGGCCTTGGGGATATCGAGAAGCACTTGGTACAGGAGGAGGGCGAAAACCCACAAGGCAGTTTTCGCAAGGGTTGATGGGCTTTTAACAGGATTGGCCCGAGAGCTTGCTCGGGCGGATACGGGTCTCCGCGAGATGGGGGCGATCATTGCGGAGCTAGAGGCTTGCCGGGCAGCGGTGCCATTACGCTGTTAATCCGCCCCCCGGCTCGCCACGCGGCAAGGACCCGTCGCGCGGAAAGCGTCGACGGTCCAATGATTGTTGCGAACAAGAGATGCAGGCTTGGAATCGTGATGCCCTTAATGGGTACCCGACCCTTCGGGACTCCTCGGATGCGCGCCATGGTGACCAACGCGATGGCTTCCATGGGGATGATGGTGGTGGTGATGATGCCAGCCGGAGGTCCCACGGTGAATGGATTGATGATTTCTGGAGGCATGATGCGAATGGTGGCTTGCTGCGGAAGCCGCGCAAGGCGCAACAACGATTGCAGCACCGAGGAAAAAAACGCCGAGGAATTTCACTGGTCTCTCCCTATCCGATATTTCCCGATGACACGGGATTGGACCGTCAAATCGACTCTACTTGGTCATTTGGCCCTCTCTGCCACCGTCACCTACGCAGTTAAACCCTCTGCGGTGCATAACGTTCCACGGCACTGTCACGTTCGTGGGTGAGCTTACTGTTCGGCGGCCCTAACAGCAATCAGAGGAAAACTGGGACATATACGTATGACGGGCGCTAAAATCCAAAACTTTCGGGATTTGAAATCTAAAAACATTTTGGATTTGTCCCGCGCGGAAGCCTTCGTCTCGCAGCTGCAACGCGATCTGGCCGAGGCCCAAAGATGCCAGGCGGTTGCGGCGGCGATCATTGGCGAGCTGGGGGCCAGCACGTCAGGGAAGAGTTGGGAGACAGGCAGCGGCAGCGAACCGATTTGGAACTTGTGGAAAATTTTCCACAAGTTCGCGGCGAGAAGACCCGCGACATTGCCGCCGGGCGCTCGTTGGCGCCTTCGGTGCGCTCCCAATAGGTAAAGAATTTGGCTCGCGTTAAATTTTTTGGGAGGGATTCCGAATTTATACCCCCAGGTATAAAATTCAAAAACCGGCCAAATTGAAGAGAACAGCTTATGTGTTTCTGCGACTTCCCCTCCTTCTTCGCGAGCTCTTCTTGCCCCTACGATTTCCGCAACGGCGCCACGCCCGATCGCGGCAAGGGGATCGATCGCGGCGGCGCCGACGAGCCTCCCAGAAATGATTTCGCCGCGGTCTTCGGCGCCTTCGCGCTTTTGGCGTGCCGTTTTGGTCTGACCGATTTCATCGTCGTTACCTTTCGTCTGTGTCATCGATACAGGTTGCGGTGTAAGCCCCAAGGGCAGCCACGGCACGGCTCTTTCCTGCCCTCCGGCCCCATGTGATGGCAAAGAACTCTTTGACCGGCTCAGCGGGGCTCTGTGAGCGTCCTGTGAGCTCTCGGAATATGGGCAGTTCATCGGGTTCAAGCGGCTCGCCCATGGCGGCAATCAGCAAGATGCGCCACGCCTGCCACGATGCACCGCCCATGAGTTCGGGAGTTCCTGCATATTGGGGGCTGGTCAGAAACGTGCGGCAGGTGACGAGTTTCCTCATGGCGCGCGCCCGCCAAAGTGCTTCCGCAGCGGGCCGGTGTCGATTTCTCTAGGCACGCGGTTGATGCCAAGCAAGCCGAACACGCGGCATAAGAGGCTGGTTTGCAGCGCATAGGTGCCAATGTCGAACTCAGGATCGTTACGGCACGCCATTGCCTCCCCGCGTTCGCATTCCGCCGCTAACATGGCACTGCGCCTTGCCAGCTGGAGTTGTGCCGTACTCAGCCGATCGGCGCCGCCGAGGTCATTGCAGACGAGCTCGAACAGATCGCGATAGCGTCTAAAGGTAAGGCCGCGCTCATCGGTCAAGGGCAGAAGCTTGCTGCCATTGGTGACGCGGGAGCGGTGCGTCGGCTTGGGTGCAGCTACGCGCGGGATATCGGGGGCGGCTTCCATTGCTGACACTGTGCTGACATGGCCGCGCAAGCTACAGAGAAACGCGCGATATAGCAAGTACTTAGTATCATAAAGCAACTAAATGTTAATCCGTTTCAAGTGGAATTCGGTGAAGCACACACATTTTTCACGCTTTGGCTCGGCGCGAATGCAGTGGCTTTCCGGGGTATGTAGGCGCGCCGTTTTCAGACGGCCGGGCGTCCTACATACGCACGGGGGGGTATAAGGGGGGTGTGTGGACAGGTCGTCTGAAGCCGCCTGAATATCGTGTGAAGCCGTCTGAATGGCGCGTCTGAAAGGTGCATGCTTTATCCGTCCACGATCACGATTGATCGTGTTTGGCGTGAAGGCGGCCCATTAATCTCGACGCGGATTTTCCCGGTCTTGAAGAGGCGTTCCATGGCGGCCTCTAATTGTTTGCTGTTTAATCTTGCTGCGACGGCCTCGGGCTCTTTTGCAAACACTGCCGGGGCATAGTTAGCCCCGGGCTTGTCGCTGACGGTTCGAGACTGAGAGTTTCGACGTTTTAGGTTTGCCAAATAAACCTCATCGCCTTTTTGCTCAGCGGCGAGCTTGTCGAGACCGAGCGGCCCTTGCACGGGAACGAAAAGACCGTTTTTCCATTCGAGTTCGATCTTGCCGCCGATCTCGCTGTAATTCGACTTTTTGCCTTGGAAGGAGCGCAAGTTTTTATTCGGCTCATCACCATCTAGGGTCTTGATTCTCTCGAAATAAAGTCTTGATCGAAAGGCGTTGTTCCAGTCTGTCGATCCGCTCATGCCGGTGCCCGAACTCATGCCGGCAATCGAGGGATGCGCGAGCAAGAGAATTGCGCAGCGGTGCCGGAGCGTGAGAGCCTTTAGCAAGTTCACGAATTGCCGCGTTTGCGACCGGGAGCGTTCTTCTCCGGCGAACAGGTCCGCAAGCACGTCGAGCGACACAAGTCCCGGTTTAAAATCTCCAATGTAGGCGTCAAGCGCTTTGTACATCGCCGTCGCGACGATCTGACCATGATTAAGCAAGCCCAAGATCGAGACCTGGCCAACAAGGTCGATAAGCCGAATCTGGGAAAGGTCCTCCCATGTCGCGGGTATTTGCTTGGCGTAGAATTTCAGGATGGAGTCGAGACGCCGGTGCATTTCGTTCAGATCGTCTTCGTAGGACAAGACGAGCGTTTTCCCGGGCTCCGGCAGAAGGCCAAGCCAATCGCGGGCGAGCGCACGGGCAACGGCGAGCTGCAATTTGATCCAGCTTTTGCCGGTGCCGCCATCGGCCGAAAGCAGGGTGACGGTTTCATCTGGAATGTAGCCTGGTACGATCCATTTACGGGGCTCGGGTTCGGTGCCTTGCCAGTCACGGGGATTGAAGCCTCGAAGGGTGACCGGCGGCTTTGTATCGATTCCATTGGGCAACGCCTCGGCCGGTTCTCCGAAGTCATCGAGTGAATCGAGATAGCTTTGATCGGGAGTGCCATTCATCGCGGGGCGCCCTCCGCGAGTGCGTTGAGAGCCGCGCCGAGAAGCGTTGCCGGGCCGCCGTCGTGATCACGAGTGAGGGCGTGTCTGATCGTCTCGATATGCGCGCCATGTTGGAGAGCGAGCGAAACGACGATTGCCGAATCGCGGGCGATCGCCTCAAGCGGGCTTCCGATGTGGCGAGCCGAAATGAAGATTTCAGCAATTCGGCCATCACGATAAAACCCGGCGCATAGCGTGAAGCCATGTCCAGCGTGGCAGAATTCAAAGGTTTCGCAGCGGCGCCGGTTGGGGAGTCTTTCGCGGGAGGTCATGGCCGGACGCCCTCAATAGGGATGACGATCTTGCCGACAGCCGAAAATACCTCTTCAAACCTTTCGGTGTTCGGGCCGAAATAATGAAAGCACTGGCCTTGAACAGGGCTGGCGACGGCGCCGACGGGTGACCTGAAATCCAGCCGTCCCTCTGTAAAACAGACCCGCTGCACGGCACCGAGCAACAAATGAAACCAGCGCGTGTCAGAGTGATTGTGGGTCAACAGGATTGCTTCGCGCACATTGCCGCTGGCGATCTCGGTCAACAATTTATCGACGAAAGGAGACATTAGGCCTTTCGAAAACGGCGGGTTGCAAAACACGCGCCCAGACCACTCCTGTTTCAGCCCGTCATCCGCCTCGGTGAAAAACCGAGCGGCCCTCACCGTTTGCTGGGCAATCGGATGGGAAGCCGGGTCGAGATCGATTGCCCCCAAAACAGCGCGAGCAAGTTCGATGTATTTCTCGGGCGTGTACCACTCATTGCACCCGGTATTGAAATTTGTACGATACGCGCCCTGTGTCCGGGCGACGATAAAACGCCCACTCGGCATCTCGGCCGAGGCCAGTCCCTCCTCGAAATAATCGAGGGGCACTGCGGCTAAGCGTTGCCATTCCGATGATTGGTCGCGGGTGATGCCAAGCTCGGTAAGTGTTTTTGGCTCATCGCAACCTGTCGCGTTGTTCGACAGGTTAGGATTGCCACCCTTTGCCTTCGGGATCGCCTCTAAACAGCTCGCCGGCGCGGCGCTCGGCCCTGACCCTGATCTCCATAGCACGCCGCTCGGCTTCGCGGTTCTGGGCTTGCCGTGCGTAGCAGGCTAGGGCCATTGCCCGATCTCGAATATCCTTTACTTCGTCGACCTCGATCGCCGCGGCGATAGCCGTGCACATAGCGTCATAACGAACGAGTTCGCTCATCGGCCGCGCCTTTCGATATGTTCGGCGTGCGCTAGAAGTTCGGCGAGTTGCTCCTCGGACAAGCGGAAGGCCCGGGAGCGGCCGTGCGGCCGGCGATCGCGGGTGACCACAATTCGAACGGCTATGCGCGGCCCGGGCGGTGCCGATGGCGGCTTAAGCAGGCGAAGGCTGGTCACGGTGCCCCCCCGCCGAGCAGCGCTTTGCAGCCGGTCGTGACAATGCGCGCGTATGAGACAAATTCCGTCGCGCAATATCGCAGGCCAGGCAGGTCGTCGGAGGCGATCATCGCGCGGAGTGCGATCAAGTAATTCACGCACTCGGCGCCTGCGTCTAGCACCTCGTAGCGCCGGAAATCGCGCTCGATTTCCGTGATTGGCGATTGCGCGGCTGCTCCGTTTTGTAGTATCCCGAGGCTGTCAGGCGTGGCGCATGACACAACCCCGGGCTCGCCAGCTTCCCCAGCTGGCAGGCTCGTTGCATTTTGGATCATGGTGCATCAGGCCTCCGCGTGTGAGGCGCCAGCCAAGCGCCTCTTGCGGGACTGTTCGCGAACCTGTCCCTGTTCAAGGCTGCGAAGCCACGCATCGGTCGATTCGAGCCGATAGAGAGGCGTCTTGCCAATCATCGTGACCGGCGGCCCGGTGCGTTCGCGGCGCCAGCGCTGGAGGGTTCTAAAATCCTTATTCAGAAATTTGGCGAGTTCGGATTCGGTGCGATAACCGGGCGTTGCCATGGCATGCTCCAAGCGCGCGCGTGCCGCCGCGAGCGGGCCGCGCATAAATATGAATGAAGGGGGAAAGTTAGCCGCTCGCCAGTTTCTGGCGGGGTTTGTCCGAGATTCCCGGACGCCGCGAAGGCCCAGTTTCCAGGCATCGACGCAACATCAAAATGCGCGGCGCTTCATATTGTGTCAAGTAGGCGCGTTCACGTTCTAACCAGGAAATTTTATGACAGTGCTGCCGCGCGTCTTCGCACCCGTCACCATCTTGCCGACGCGCTCGGTCGCTTCCCGCAATGGGTCGTCCGCTAGATGTGCATAGCGATTTGTCGTCCCCGGTTGTGTGTGTCCGAGCAGCGCACCGATCACGGGCAGCGAGAGGCCGCTGTTCACAAGCATGCTGGCATAGCTGTGTCGCAAATCATGCATCCGCAGACCGGAGAGCCCGGCGCCCTTGCATATCGCCGCCCAATCGCTTTTGACTTCGATCCGGTGACCACCGGTGCGAGGACTCGGGAAGACGTATTCGCCGCCGCCTGTCACATCGTAAATCTCTCTGAGCAGTTCCAGTGCCGCCTCACTCAACGGCACCCGATGCTCCCGTTTTTGCTTGGTATGCGCGCTCGGCTTCGTCCACACGCCGGTTTCAAGATCGAATTGATTCCATTGTGCGCTCATCACTTCGCCACGCCGCGCGCCGGTCAGAAGCAACAGCTTGAAGATGTTCGCGGCCTGCTTGTCGGAATGGGCATTGATTGCCGCGGTCAGCGCCGGCAGTTCAGCCTCGCTTAGATATCGAGCCCGCGGCGCTTCCAGGGTGCGAGAGACGCCCTTGGCGGGATTGTCCGGCCGCATGTGCCAGCGAATCGACAGCGTGAACATTTTGCTGAGGACCGACATGCACCGGTTTGCGCGAACCGGGGCGCGCTTGGCGATGTGCCGGTGCAGACGATCGATGTCGGTATGACTTACCGCCGCGACTTTCAGGCTTCCGAGCATGGGCAAGATATCGTTCCGGATAAAGGCCCGGTACTCACGCGCCGTGCGTTCGCGCAGGCTAAGCAAATGCTCGGCCTCGAACCGTTCGGCCAAGTCCTTCATCGTAGGGGTTCGGCGATCGGTGGCCCGGTCGGCGAGCGGATCTTCGCCGGTGTCGATCCTGTGGCGCAATTCGGCGGCCTCAGTGCGTGCGGCGGTCAGCGACCAGGCCGGCGGCGAACCGATGGTGATCCGGCGTTCGCGGCCGGCCGCCCTGTAGTTCAAGATGAAACTGCGACTCCCGGCTTGGGTCACGCGCAAGCCGAAGCCAGAGGTGGCATTGCCGCCGTTCCGGTCCGGCGCATCCCAATAGACCTTATTGCCGGAGGCCGGTGCGGGTAGCGACGCAACCAGCCGATCAGTTAGTCTTTGCCTCATGTCAGTACCATGTCAGCAATCAAACATGCTAGTCATGTCGGACAATGTCGTGGAAAACAGTTGACGTGTCAAGTTAAGCCGTGTAATTTCAAGTACAAGAATGCCAGCGTCCCGGAACCATGTCAGCAATCAAGGACTTACGAAAGCGCCATGAACAATTTCATAAACCGTAGGTCAGTGGTTCGAATCCCTTCCGGGACGCCAACAAAATCAATTCGTTACATACGGTCGCCTTAAGCTATGCAGCTGGGTAACTCTGAGGGAGGTCATCCTTGAGCGATACCCAGACTGGGGGTTCGTCTCTCCCGCTAAAAACCGCAGTGCGAATGTGAGGACCATCGCGTCAAGGGCAAAGTTCGCGGGCTTTGAGGCCCGTCGTTTTCTCGCCTCCCTCATGCCGTGTCTCGCAGATCCCGCGCCGGTCATCCATTGCGCGTCGGCCGAAAACCTCGAACATATCGACGTTGCGTTGATCGATCGCGCCGAGCATCAAATCGACCTGGCCGCATATGTCCCAATTTGAGGCTTGCGCAGTCCGTACTCATTTACGAATATTTGAGAATGAGATCGTATGAGAACTTGTCGTACATGTCTTCGAATTATCCGTTACACCAAGTCGAGCCCTATTCTTGGTCATTGTGAGCGGAGGGAAGCGGCCCGCCTGGAGCCGTGAGGACCGCGGACGCGGCGAAACAAAGAACCAAATGAACCGCGCTTTTATCATTCTAATTGCGCTCTCACTGTCCGGATGTTTTGCGGACCAGGAACAACTGGTTGCATCCTGCGAATTCGACGCTATGCGAAACTACCCGGGAGAACAACTCGCAACTGGCGCTCACATTGGCGATTATACGCAGTCCTGTATGAAGGCGCATGGATATGACTGGAACCTGAAAGACAAGAGATGTCAAGTTACTACGACAGTCGAACGCAATCCGTTCTGCTATACGCCGAATAACTGGGTAGATCGGCTGTTGAATCTCGTAGAAGAGGGCGAACCCTAAAATTAGAGCAGTAGCCATTGCCGCGCCAATGCGCCTAAAGAGCTATCAAATCGACGGCCGGTTGCTGCTCCCCGTCACCGCGAACTTTTCCGCGTCCGGCCTCAAGTGCCAGCACAATGATCGACGCGCCGATGCGGCTAAGGGGAAGACACTGCCACTATTGCGCGAGCCCGAGACGGCGGCCGGATATGGGAGGGACGAAAATGGCTTTGAACAGTAGAACCAAGCTGGGAACCATCATCGCGGTTGCGGTTATTGCCGCGCTCACATCTAATTTGCTTGCCGTGCCTTTTTTTGTACTCGCGGCGTTCTTAATAGCTTGGGGCCAAGCACCCGAGCGCACGGAGGCATTTATTAAGGATTTTCCGTATGGCGATTCTCTCCTCAAGGCATTGGCTAAATTGACGTGACGCTCGCTAGTCGCGACGATCAGAAAACACATCACCGTCGCGCCCGCGAAATCCCTCGCGCGATGTCCATGCTGTCAGTCGACGCCCCGACCACCAGCAACCTGATTGCGTTTATGACGCAGTAAAATTAGGGTATGTTCCGAATAAGCGTACTACCCGGCTCATGTCGCCAGTGCCGGGGACTGCCGGTACGGTCTCATGCGAAATTATCGCGCAAGCGCCGGACATGCGTGAAACTGATCCGGCCTCCCGGAGTTATTGAGTGACAACCGTAAACTCTGGTGTTTCACGCCAGATCGCCGCGCATTTTTGACCCGCACGTTT
>CAYTRB010000053.1:0-19888 GCA_964440215.1 uncultured Methylocapsa sp. | reverse complement strand
AGGTCTTCCGCTATCAGGTCGTCGGGCCTGAGCATTTCGGTCTGACCAACCTGCGCACCATTCAGGACTGGGTCGTCACTCGCCGCATGTTCACGGTTCCGGGCGTTGTCGCCATCAACTCATGGGGCGGGACAACCAAGGCCTTCGACGTCGACGTCGATTTGGAGAAGCTCGAGGCCTATAGCATCACCGTGCCTCAGCTGATCAGCGCCCTGGGCAATGCCAATGTCAATGTGGGCGGCCGCGAAATCACCGTCGGCCAGCAATCGGTCAACATTCGCGGCGTCGGCCTGATCGACAGCGGCGGCAATGAGGATCTGACAAAGGGGGACAGGGTCACCGACATCGAGAACGTGGTCCTGACCCAAATCAACGGCGTTCCCGTGCAGGTGAAAGACGTCGCCAAGGTGAAAATAGGCTTCGTGCCGAGGCTTGGCATCGCGGGGCGCGATCGCGAGGACGACGTGGCACTCGCCATTGTGGTCATGAATCGCATGATGCACACCAATGACGTGGTGCCGCTGATCAAGGCCGAAGTCGAGAGATTGAACACCGACGGAACCCTGCCGCCGGGGGTCAAGCTCGTTCCTTACTACGACCGCAGCACGCTGGTCAGCGTCACCACGCATACGGTTCTGCACAATCTGATTTTTGGCTGCGCCCTGGTCTTCCTCATTCAGTGGATCTTTCTCGGCGATCTGCGCAGCGCCATCATCGTCGGGGTGAACATTCCGTTCGCGCTGTTTTTCGCCATCATCCTGCTGGTGATCCAGGGCGAGGACGCCAATCTTCTGTCGGTCGGCGCCGTCGATTTCGGGATCATCGTCGATTCGGCGGTCATTCTGGTCGAAAATATATTCCGCAATTTCCAGTCGCCGCCAAATGAAAGGCGGCAGCTTTTGAATCATCTGGCCGAGGGCGCTTGGGGGACCGATCCGACGAGTTCGACCCGCCTGTCCACCATCAAGAACTGGACCAATAGGCTGCGCCTGATTCTGATCAGCGCCTTGCAGGTCGACAAAGCGGTTCTGTTTTCGGCGACCATCACCGTGGCCGCCTTCGTTCCGCTGTTCACCATGGAGGGTGTGGAAGGGCAAATCTTCGGCCCCATGGCGCGGACCTACGCCTATGCGCTGCTCGGCGCCTTGATCGCGACGTTCACTGTGACGCCGGTTCTGGCGTCGCTGCTGCTGCCGCAGCATATCGAGGAAACGGAGACCCTCGTCGTCCGGATCCTGCGTTCGGCCTATTCGCCGATTTTGGCGTGGGCGCTCGCCAATCGCAAGATCACGGTCGGGATGGGCTTGGCGCTCCTGGTTGGCTCGGGCTTTTTGTCGACCCATCTTGGCAGCGAGTTCCTGCCGGCTCTTGAAGAAGGCAATTATTGGATCCGCGCGGCGATGCCGCCGACGATCGGGCTCGACGCCGGGACCGCCGCCGCCGCCAAGATGCGCGAAATCATGCTAAGGCATCCGGAAATCGTCACCGTGGTGTCGCAGCATGGCCGCCCGGACAATGGCAGCGACGCGTCGCCATTTTCGAATGTGGAGCTGTTCGCGCCGCTGAAACCTTTCGACGAATGGCCAGCCGGACTGACCAAGGACAAGCTCACCGAGGAGCTTGAGCAAGAGTTCCGCGACGAGCTGCCGGGGATCACCTTCAACTTCTCGCAATATATACAGGACAATATCGAAGAGGCGATCTCGGGCGTCAAGGGCGCCAACTCGGTCAAGATCATCGGTCCCGACCTCAAGGTTCTCGAAGAGCTTTCCGAGAAAGTCATGTCGCAAATGGCTGAGATCCCAGGGGTCGCCGATCTCGGGATTTTCCACGTTCTCGGGCAACCCAATCTGAACATCAAAGTGGATCGCGAGAAGGCGGCCCGCTTCGGTCTGAATACTGGCGATGTCACCACTGTCATCCAGGCCGCGATGGGCGGCGCGACCGCCACGACGGTACTCGAAGGCGACCGCCAATTCAGCCTCATCGTTCGCCTGTTACCCAAATACCGCGACAGCATCGAGACGATCGGCAATATCAAGGTGGCCGGCGGGACCAACCAAAACGCCTATGTACCGCTGAGCGAACTCGCGACGATCAGCTTGGACACGGGCGCCTCCTATATCTATCACGAGCGCGGGCAGCGCTACCTCCCGATCAAGTTCAGCGTGCGCGGCCGCGACCTCGGCTCGACGGTCGCGGACGCGCAAGAACGGATTGCGCAGAATGTGAAGCTGCCGACCGGATATCGCATCATCTGGGCGGGCGAGTTCGAGGACCTTCAACATGCCAAGAAGCGGCTCGAGATCGTCGTGCCGATCAGTCTGGCCTTGATCCTGGTCCTTCTGTATAGCCTGTTCAATTCGCTGCGCGACAGCCTGCTTGTCCTCGCTGGCCTCCCGTTCGCGATCGCCGGCGGCATTATTGCTCTCTACGTTTCGGGTCTGACGTTCAGCGTTTCGGCGGCGATCGGCTTCGTGTCGCTGTTCGGCGTGTCGGTGATGAACGGCATCCTGTTGATCACCTATTTCAATCAGGTCCGGATGGCCGGCCGGGGGCCGCTCGAAGCGATGTTCCACGCCGCCGAGCAGCGGATGCGGCCTTTGCTGATGACGGCGCTGTCCGCCTGCATTGGTCTGTTGCCGGCCGCCATGTCGACCGGCATCGGCAGTCAGGTGCAGCGGCCGCTGGCCACCGTCGTCGTCGGCGGCATGCTGATCGGGCCGATCGTCCTGCTTGTGGTCACGCCGGCGCTGCAGATGCTGTTCCTCGGCAGAGACACGACGCCGTCACCGGACGAGCCGGCCGAAGACCACGAGGACGCCTTGGATGATGCCTGAACCGGGAAAAAGGAGGCCATCTTGAAGTTGACGCTGCAAACGCTTGCCGCAACGGCCTTGCTGGTGCTGGCCGCCGATGTTTGCCTTGCCGCCTCGTCTGGTGCTGGCCGGGTCAGCAAGCAACTTAAAGACGTCGTCCGGCTCACGCACCCACAGGCGTCGAAAGGCCGCCAGCTCAACAGGGCACCCAGGAACAATGCTGTCCATACGGCAACGGCGCCGGATGCCCAAAAAGCGGGCATCGCTGCCGTTCCCGTGCCCACAAGAAATACTTCGATCGTCAGCGCCACGGCGGCTGTTCCTGGCGCCATCACCGCTCCCGCTCCCGTCTCCAATTTGCGGACGCCGGTTTTCCACGTCACGCCGCCGTCGCCGCCGCCTGCAGCGGTCCATGACGCGGTCGTCAGCGGCTCGGGCTTCAAAGCTCACACATCCACGCTCGTTGCGCTCGGGGGCTCGGCCACGGGCGAAAAGGGCAAGGGCACAGCCGTCATCAGCGGGACGAGCGTGCACCTAAAGAAGACGCATTGAGCCTTGAGTGGGGTGGATCTCAAGCGCCGCTTGCGGTTCGTCGAGGGTTGAGCATGTTCCGAAAAAACTGGCGCGCTTTTTTCGGTTTTGACATGCTCCAATTGTTTGATTTTAAGCGGCATCCTTATCGATCCATAGTGGATCGGAATGCGCTCTAAGGCGTGATCAGCCGGAAGCTCGTCGCCTTGATGGCGGCTTGGATCCTTGTGGCGACGCCGAGCTTGATGCGGGCGTTGTCAATGTGGAAATCGACGGTGCGCTTGGTGAGATCGAGAATTCGGGCGATCTCGGCGGAGGTTTTTCCGCGCGCCGCCCAGGTCAGCGTCTCGACTTCACGCTCGCTCAAGCCGACCGGATTCGGCCAGGTTTCATTGCGCAGGGCGCGTGCCAGGCGCATATTGACGATGGCGACGAGGACATCGAAATCGACTGGCTTTCTGACGTAGTCGTCGGCGCCGAGCTGGCGTCCCTTGAGTTCGTTCTCGCGGTCGGTCAGAGCGGTGAGAAAAACGAATGGCATGTAGCCGAAGCCGGGGGCGATCTCGGTCAGGTGCTCGAGCACGTCGAAGCCGGACATGAACGGCAGACTGATGTCACACAGGACAAGGTCCGGGATTTGCCGCAGGATGGCGGCAAGGCCCTCTTGACCGTCATGAGCGACATCCACGGCGAATCCCTGCTCGACGAGCGTCTCGGCGATCAACGCCGCGGTTTCGCGATCGTCTTCGATGCACAGGATCGATTTGCGTGCTTCCACCATGGTTTATCGGCACCAAAAGACGATCAGCCGCGGCGAGCGGCTTCGGGTAAGGCTAAACTCGCGCTTCGCTGGCAAAAAACAGACCACGAGCGCGAAGCGTAGCAATGCTACCATCGGCGGCCCGGACGGTACAAATAAAAATGTTATATAAATGGATATTCCGGCAGCGGGGTCCGTCCGCGTTAGGGCAAGCTGGCGGCCTTGTTCGGCGTATGATGATGACGCAAAATTGCACATTGCAGGCCGCCCGCACCGTCTCGACGGGAAGTTGGTAAGGATGGTCTTGGACAAGCAATCGCAAGCTCGAATGCGCAGCCGGTCAATGTTTATTGGACGGCGGACGAACCCATGGTCCATCGCGATGAAGCCGCCGCGGTCGATCGCATTCCACCTTGTCCTGGTGTTCTTTTTCTTCTTTCTGCTGGTCATTGTCCTTGGCCTGTTCAGCATCGGGCGATTGAGTGATTTCAATCGGGTTTCGGCCGACGTCCGTGATATTTGGCTCCCGAGCACTCGCTTCCTCGGCGATCTCAACAATTTCACATCGGATTTCCGGGCTGCCGAAGGGACCAATCTGCTCGCCGCTAACGCGGCCGATTTCGAAGCGAACGAAAATGAGCTGGCCAGGCTCGATCAATCCATCGCGCAAGCGCAGCGCGGCTACGAACGCCTCAATCATTCCGCCCTTGAGATCGAACTCTACGCGCGTTTCCAAGACCGGTGGAGCCGTTACCGGACCATCGCGGATCGGATCGTGGCACGCTCGCCAGCGGATAGAAAGTCCGATGCCGTACAAGTCTACATGACTAGTTCGCATGAGGCCTATGACGCCGCGAGCGATACTTTGGAGCAGCTCACCGCGCGCAACGTCTCCAACGCGCTAGAGGCGAGCGAGCGCGCCAATCTGGCATACCGGCAGGCGCGCTGGTTGATCGGAGCCGCCATGGTGGCGGCTGGATTGATGATGATTGCCGCAATGTTATACATTAGGCGCTCGCTCTCCGCGCCGCTGCTGGGCCTTGCATCTTGCATGCGGCAGCTCGCCACAAATGATATGGATATCGGCATAGAAGGCACGGATCGCGGCGATGAGATCGGTGAGATGGCGCGGTCCGTCGTCGTGTTCAGGAACAATGCGATCGAGCTCGCCACCACCCAGCGCAGCTTGGCGCATCAGGCTTCCATGCTTGAGGAGAAGCTGGTGCAGGAGCGCCGCCTTGCACAGCTGCAAAGTAATTTCGTCTCAATGGTGTCCCATGAATTCCGCACGCCGTTGACCATCATAGACGGCCACGCCCAGCGCCTGGCGAAAATGGATGGCGCGGCCAGTTCGCACGAGATCGGTCAGCGTTCGAGCAAGATCCGCGGCGCCGTGTTGCGCATGACCAGCCTGATCGACAGTTTGCTCGGTTCGACGCGGCTCATTGATGGCGAGCTCTATTTCCATCCGATGAACTTCGATATGCGTGCGCTTCTGCACGAGGTTTGCCATCTCCATCGGGAAATCGCACCGGGATCGCAGATCTGGGAGAATTTCGACGCAGAGCCCCTGCCGATGGAAGGAGATCCAAAGCTGCTATTTCAAGTGCTAAGCAATCTTTTGTCGAACGCCATCAAATATTCGCCCGGCGGAGGGCTCATCAAAATTACGGTTTGGACCGAAGCGGAGCAGCTAGTCGTTTCCGTCCAGGATCACGGGATAGGGATTCCCGAAGCCGACCTCGATAGATTATTTTCGCGCTACTACCGGGGCAGCAATGTTTCCGGCATCGTCGGGACCGGGATCGGATTATATCTCGTCCGGATGGTGATCGAGCTGCATGGCGGCGGCATCGCGGTCGACAGCCGGGAGGGCGAGGGATCGCGGTTCACGGTCCGGCTGCCAATCCATTCTCCCCGGCGCTCCGCCCAGGTGAACGCCCCCGGCGGCATCGATGCGCCAAAGTGACAACACCTAGCTAGGCTCGGGACCCATTACAATTCTAGCATGAGATGGGAATGACTGATTCATAGGCGAGGCGAGGAGGCTTCGCATGACTGATTTGTTTCTGCTCTCCCAGGCTCAGATGCGTCGGATCGGGGTGTATTTTCCGCTTTCGCACGGAATGACGCGGGTGGACGACCGCCGGATTGTCATCGAGCTGGCTTCATGATCATAGTGAGCCATGCGGGACGGGCAGGTGTGGCACTTGCTCGACCGCCCAAAAGGATCGGCTGCTGCAATGCAGGTACCGGCATGATTTCCACAGCCATTGCCTTCGTCGTATCAAACTACGTGCTCACCTTCCTCGTGATCAGCCTGATAGCCTCGGCTATCGCGATTGCAATGGCGCCCCGGCCCGTCAGCGGTGCGGTCGTGGTCGACAAGCTCCTGGCCTGGTATGTACTATTCAATATCGGTGTCATGTTTCTCGTCAATTTCGTCTTCCACGTGTTTTTCGGCCAGCTGGCCGCCGCGTTCATCGGCTGGGAAGATAGCCCGTTCCAGTTCGAGGTCGGCACGGCGAGCCTCGGCTTCGCTGTAGTGGGTTTCATCGCTGCGTTCGCCAGCTTTGACCGCCGCCTTGTGGCGGTGGTTGGCCCCAGCATCTTCACCCTTGGCGCCGCCGTCGGTCACCTCCAACAGATGATCACTGCCCATAATTTCGCACCGGGCAACGCCGGGGTGATCTTTTACACTGATCTCTTCATTCCGCTGTTTGGGTTCGTGCTGCTTTGGCTACAATACGCCTACGGCCGGCCCTACCGGACCGCGCGGTAGCGGACCCTGCGGGTGCTCTAAACTAGTCGTGACGCACCCGCAGGGCGTCAAATTGTTAGGTGCTAAAGTAAAGGCGTATTAAACGACACAGCTTTTCAGCGCCGTGCGCAAAGTCACTAATCGAGGCCGAGGATTGGGAAGCGACCCAAACACATCACAATGCCGCGATGATGCCGGTCGAGGCGGGATTTATATGCATGATGGCGCTGCATATGCCGCGAAAGGGACACACGCTTACGATCGTTCCAATTCGGCGGGCAACAGCTTCACGCTCCAGACAGGGAGTCTATGAAATGCTAGAAACAGCGGCGAACGATCGCAAGACAGGCGCGACTTCTGACCAGGCACCCAAGCCACACACGATACCTCATGAAATCGTTATCGTTGGTGGTGGTGCCGCAGGACTGGAACTTGCTACGGGCCTTGGCGACACGCTCGCCAGTCGCAAGAAAGCTCGGATCACGCTCGTCGACAAATCGCGTGCACATCTTTGGAAGCCGCTTCTCCATTCTGTCGCGGCTGGCAGCCTCGATTTCGACGAGCATGCACTCGACTACCTTGCTCAAGCGCACTGGCATCATTTTAACTATCGCTTTGGTGAGATGATTGGGATCGACCGCGCACACAGGCACCTCCAGCTTGCGGCAACACATGATGAGGAAGGCGTCGAGATTACCCCGCCCCGATCATTACCTTATGATACGCTGGTCATCGCGATCGGTAGCATCACAAATGATTTCGGTACGCCCGGCGTAAGCAAATACGCCATTCCGCTCGAGACACCCGATCAGGCGGTGCGGTTCAACCACCGGCTCGTCAACGCTTGCATCCGTGCCGATGCACAGGCTGATCCAGTGCGTCCGGGACAGCTACACGTCGTCATCGTCGGCGGGGGCGCAACCGGAACCGAGCTGGCGGCGGAGCTCCATCGGACCACGCGCGAGGTTGTCGCCTTTGGCCTCGATCGCATCGATCCAGAAAGAGATATTCACATTACTCTAATAGAGGCGGCCGATCGAATTTTACCCGCGTTGCCGCCACGGATATCCGATGCCACGATCCAGCTATTGAAGAGCCTCCACGTCGATGTAAGGACGAACTCAAAAGTGACAGAGGTTCGCGCAGACGGTGTACAACTAGCCGATGGCGGCTTCATTCCTTCTGAACTTGTGATCTGGTCCGCCGGAGTGAAGGGCCCTGACGTCCTCGGTCGTTTGGATGGCCTTGAGACCAACCAAATCGGCCAACTTGTCGTTACTCCCACTCTGCAGACGACGCGCGATCCCGACATTTTTGCTATCGGCGATTGCGCGGCGTGCCCCCAACCTGGTGGCGCGGGCGACGTGCCACCGCGGGCTCAGGCCGCTCATCAAGAGGCCTCGCATCTCATCAAGCAGCTTCCCCGGCGGCTGAGGGCCGAGCCGTTGGAACACTATGTCTATCACGACTTTGGCTCACTAGTTTCACTCGGCCGGTTCAGCACGGTCGGTAATCTGATGGGATCTCTCGTCGGCAAAAATTTCTTCATCGAAGGCTATTTTGCGCATTTGATGTATCGTTCGCTCTACAAGATGCACGAGGCTGCTTTGCATGGGCTCGTGAACGTGATCCTCGGCACGATTGGCCGTACCTTTCACCGGCGCAACACGCCCGTGGTGAAGCTTCACTAGAGCCAGTAAGCAGGCTATCTCACAGACTTATCCCGGGCGAACGAAGGGCGCCCGGTCCTAACGCTATCTATGCACTTTTCGATACGTCTTTCACGCGCCATGGCGTTCCGGGCCTTCCCGAATTCGCAAAAATATTTTGCATTATATATAAATGTTTTCCAATATATATAGGTGAACATTCTTCATGGAGGATGAAAGACGGGGGAACCGTCCTCCTGACATTGTCCGACGGGGACCTGCCTTCTTTAACAAGAGTAGCAATATTCCGGGCGCCAGTTCGGACCATACGCAGCCGGAGCGAAATGCGATGATGCCTTTCAGCCCGTATCTGAACGAGATAGTCTTGAGAACCGTTGCGATCATGATGGGCGGCGCCTGGGCGCTGCTGTCGTCGTTTGTCTTCGTTGAATCAGGCTCGCCGGTGTGCGCCGCCGAGCTCCCGTCCTACTTCAAGGAGATCGTCGGCACCCCGGCTCCTAGCGCCGCCGACATCGGGACGAAGAATATCCTGCAGCTCAATACGACGATGTTCGAGCTCTACGGCAACGCGGCGCAGAGCTTCAAGGAGAACATCCTGGCCAAGCACCCGGTGATCCTTGGTTTGTTCTCGGGAGCCGGCGGCCGGTTCATTCTTTATCGTCCGGGCATGGCGCCAATCGACGCGCCGTCCGTGCCGCTCGTCTATCAATTGCTCAAATCCGTCGATCACAGCACCATGGCACTGGCCGAGGTGGTGGTTCCCTACCTGAACAGTCCCAATGACCGGACCTGGCGCGGCCCCTTGGCGGCGTACCGGAGCCGCATGCAATCCGCGCTCGACGGCCTTGACGATACCCCCATACAGGACGACTGGCGGCGGAACAATCGCAGCATCCTGCAGAACAACATAGCGTTCATGGACGAGTGTCTCAAGACTGACGCCATTACGCCGGACGCTCTTCAGGGTTTCGCCAAGAAGCAGGCACCGCTGCTGAAGAAGAACATCGCGTGGGCCGCGCAGACCCAGGTCGCCCACTGGATGAACGTGATCAGCGGATGGAAACAGATGCTCGGCGCTGACTGGGACAAAACCTACGCGGCCAGCAACACGATCTATGTCGCGCGGCAGAACAACATTCTGTTCAGTGTGCTCGCCCAGTATTTCGGACCGGAGGCCATCAACGACCGGTTGATCTTGATCGAGACCATTTCGTTCACCACGACGCCGGACGACATGCTGGATTCGCTGACCCGCATCATCGCCGACCGGTCCGTCGGCGCGGCGTTCTTCGGCAATTACTATCTGATGGACTTCGAGCTGATGGGCGGCGACGCGCGCCAGGCGATCATCGACGAAGACGCCAAGCGCAAGATCAACGCCACCTTGCCGCCGCTCGTGCCGTGGGGTTCGCATCAATGGCCGATGCTGATCACGCCGGGACCGGGTGCCAAAACCTTGACGGATCTGCCATGAACCTGAACACGGTGGTCGAGGTCAGACATCCCGCCTCGGCGGATGAGATCACCCAGTGGCGCGATGGTTACGCTTGGCTCGCCGGCGGAACGTGGCTGTTCTCGGAACCGCAGTGGGCGACCGACACACTGATCGATCTCGATCAGCTGCGCTGGCCGGCGCTCAAGGCATCGCCGGACGGGCTCGAAATCGCGGCAACCTGCCGCATTGCGGAGCTTTACCAATTCGCTGCGCCGCCGGAGTGGCTAGCCGCCCCGCTGTTGCGGGCGTGTTGCGACTCGCTGTTGGCATCGTTCAAGATCTGGAACGCCGCGACGGTCGGCGGCAACGTCTGCATGTCACTGCCAGCCGGCGCGATGATCTCGCTCACCGTTTCGCTGGAAGCGATCTACACATTGTGGCCGCGTGATGCACCACCGCGCGACGTGCCGGCGGTGGACTTCGTCACCGGCAACCACGCCAACGTGCTGCGGCCAGGGGAATTACTCCGCAGCATTAAAATTCCCGCCGCCGCTCTGGCTAAGCGCTTTGCTTTCCGCCGATCGTCGCTGACCCAACTCGGACGCTCGGCCGCGCTAGTGATCGGCACGCAGGACCGCGCCACAGACAAACTCCTGATCACCATCACGGCGGCGACGCCGCGGCCGGTGCAATTGAGCTTCGGGCAAATGCCATCCGCCATCGAAATGCGTCGGGCGATCGATGCAAAGATTCTGGCCGATGGCTATTTCGACGACGTGCATGGCTCGGCCGCCTACAAGCGTCACCTTACCCTCTATTTTGCTGAGCAGATTCGCGCCGAGCTCACGCAGCCCGAGTGCGGCGCATGAACTACACCGTCAACGGCAAGCTCATTTCGGCCGAGCCGGAACCTGGGCAATGCCTGCGCACGTTCTTGCGTGAGTTGGGCTTCTTCGGCGTCAAGAAGGGCTGCGACGCCGGCGACTGCGGCGCCTGCACAGTGTGGCTCGATGGCACGCCGGTGCACTCCTGCCTGATGCCGGCATTTCGTGCCGCCGGACGCACGGTTACCACCATCGAGGGGCTCGCGCCCGATCGCGCCCTGCATCCTATGCAGCGCGCCTTTCTCGATGCGCAGGCGTTTCAGTGCGGCTTCTGCGCCGCCGGCATGATCATGACGGCTGCTTCATTCAACCAGTATCAGCGCGCCGACCTGCCCCGCGCCCTCAAAGGCAACCTATGCCGGTGCACCGGCTATCGTTCGATCGCCGACGCGCTCGGCGGCGTTGTGAGTACCGAAGAAGACATCGCAGGCAAAGCCTGCGGCGCCAGCCTGCCAAATCCCTTTGGCGAAGGGATCGTCACGGGGCGCGCCCGCTACACCATGGATATCGCGGTCGACCGGGTTCTGCACCTCAAGGTGCTGCGCTCGCCGCACGCCCACGCGCGCATTATCCATATCGGGCGCGACCGGGCGAAGGCGGTTCCCGGAGTGGTGGAGGTCTTCACCTGGGAGGATGTGCCGCGCCGGCTCTACAGCACGGCTACCCACGAGGATCATCTGGTCGATCCTGATGACACCTACGTGCTCGACAACGTGGTACGATTCGTCGGCCAGCGCGTCGCAGCGGTCGTCGCCGAAACCGAGGCCGCCGCCGAAAAGGCCTGCCGGCTCATCGACGTCACCTACGAGATCATACCTGCGGTGTTCGATCCGGTTGCTGCCATGGCGCCCGAGGCGCCGATCCTGCACAACAAGGGGGGAGCCGGGACGGGCAACATCTATGTCGACATCCACGGCGAAGTCGGCAGCGTGGCGGACGGCTTCCAAGCCGCCGATGCCGTGCACGAGATGACCTATTCCACTTCGCGCGTTCAGCACGTTCACCTGGAGACCCACGGTTCCATCACCTGGCGCGGCGACGATGGACGGCTGCACGTGCGCACCAGCTCGCAGGCGCCGTTCATCGCACAGCAAAAGCTCTGCTATATCTTTGGTCTGCGCGCACGCGACCTGCACGTCTTCACCGAGCGGGTAGGGGGCGGCTTCGGCGGCAAGCAGGAAATGATCTCCGAGGATCTTTGCCTGCTCGCCACCATGAAGACCGGCCGGCCGGTAAAGTGGGAGTTCACCCGTGAGGAGCAGTTCATCGGCGCCACCACGCGTCATCAAATGACGACTCGGGTTAAGCTCGGCGCCAAATGGGACGGAACCCTGACGGCGATCGAGATTTGCGTGATCTCGAATACGGGCGCCTATGGCGGCCATGCGAGCGAGACGCTGGCGAGTTCACTCGGCAGCCCGCTGACCGCGTATCGTTGCATCAACAAGAAAGCCACCGGATACGCGGTCTACACCAACATGGTCCCGGGCGGCGGCTTCCGGGGCTATGGTTCGTCACAGACGACCTTCGCGATTGAATCGGCGATCGATGAACTGGCAAAACTGTTGAAGATCGATCCGTTCGAAATCCGTCGCAAGAACATGGTGCGGCCCGGCGACTGGATCGAGTCGGTGTGGAAGGATCCCTCCGACGCCGGATTCGGCAGTTATGGGCTCGATCAATGCATGGATCTGATCGAAAACGCCTTGGCCAAAGCCGGCAGTGTGCCTAAGCCCGACGGTGTAGAATGGGCGGAGGGCACCGGCATCGCGCTCGCAATGCTCGATTGCGGCCCGCCGACCGAGCATCGTTCCGGCGCGCAGATGACCTTGCGGCCCGACGGAACTTATCATCTCGCGGTCGGTTCGACAGAGATGGGCAACGGCTCGGTCACATCGCACCGCCAGATCGCCGCTGAAATCCTTGCCACGCGCGCCGACGCGATCGACATCATCAATGCGGATACGGATCTCTGTCCCTACGATACCGGCACGTTCGCCAGTACCGGCACCGTCGTTGCCGGGCAGGCGGTGGAGATCGCCGCCAAGGCATTGCGCGAGAATATCATCGAATTTGCGAGTCGCCACTCCGGCGTTGATCCGGGCGCATGCCGCCTCGATGCCGGCACGGTGGTGTGCGGCGAGCGGCGGATCGCACTGCCGGACCTCCATGTTGCCGGCGTCAAGGCCGGACACCGTTTCGAGGCCAAGCGTAAGGCGTATCTCTCGCCGCGCACCGTCGCATTCAACGCCCACGGCATCCGGCTCGCGGTGCATCACATGACCGGCGAAATCCGCATCCTGCAGAGCGTGCACGCCGCCGATATCGGCCGGTTGATCAATCCCATGCAGTGCCGGGGCCAGATCGAGGGCGCGATCGCGATGGCGTTTGGCTGGGCGCTGACCGAGTACATGGCCTACGATGGCGAAGGCCGGATGGTGAATCCAAACTTGCGCAACTACCGCATCCCCGCCTTTGCCGACGTGCCGCCCACCCAGGTGTTCTTCGCCGACACACACGACACGATTGGCCCGCTGGGTGCCAAGTCGCAGGGCGAATGTGCGATCAATCCTGTCGCGCCCGCCATCGCCAACGCGCTCGCCAATGCGACTGGCGTCCGGTTCCCGCATTTGCCCTTCACGCCGGACCGCATCTTCGACAAGCTCGGCGCGTCATGAGCGTCCGGCAAAGCGTAACGCCCGGCGGCGTAAGCATCGTCACCCAGACGCGGGTGCGCGCCGGCAAGGAAGAAGAATTCGCTTCCTGGCAACAGGGCATTGGCGCCGCCATCGCGGCATTCCCCGGCTTCATCGAACAGACGGTTATGCCACCGAACCCGCCGGCCCAGATCGATTGGGTTATCCTCCAGAGGTTCGAGAGTCAGGAGATGGCGACGTCGTGGCTGAATTCCAAAGAGCGGCTTGGCCGGATCGAGCAGGGCTTGCCGCTCTTCGTTGGTCAGGATGATATCCATATCCTGAAGGACAACGCGCCAGGCGTTTTGCCGGCGCCGGTCTCGGCCGTCATAGCCACACGGCTCAAGCCTGGGACCGAAGACGCCTATCGGGCCTGGGAGAAAAAGGTCGCCGCCGCCCAGGCGAAAGCAAAGGGTTTTCAGGGTTATCGGTCCGAACCGCCGATCCCAGGGGTGCAAGAGAGTTGGCTCGCGATCGTGCGTTTCGACTCGGACGCCAACCTCCAGCTTTGGATGAATTCGCCGGTGCGGCTCAGTCTCCTCAAGGAGGCGGAGGCGTTCACCGAGGAGTTTCACGCCCGGATCGTACGCACGGGATTCGACCAGTGGTTCAAGGTCGCGGATGGCGCTTCCCCGCCTCCGGCCTGGAAGATGAACATGCTGGTTCTGATGATGCTCTATCCGGTCGTGTTCGTGTTCGGGGCGCTGGTACAGAAACCGCTACTTCTGGACAATGGCGTGCCGTTCTGGCTCGCTTTGTTCATCGGCAACGTTGTCAGCGTCTGTCTGCTCAACTGGCTGGTACCCTGGTCAGCCCGGCGCTTCGGCTGGTGGCTCACGCCGAGAAGCCCGGCGGTCATGCGCATCAATCTCATCGGTGCCGGCACAGCGGCCGGAATTTATGTCATGTGTCTGCTCGTGTTTGACTTGTATTCGAACTGGCCATGGACGCACTAAACTGAGCCAACGGAGTGATCAAAACATTGCCGAGCGGCGCGACGATCTCCCATCATTTTTCTTCGGAACTAACGGCGGGGACAGGCGTCAGGCCGGTCGCCGCCTCGTGGGCGGCGAGGCTACGTTCAGCTGAGGTTGCTGGCATCGAAGCGGGGATGAGGGATCTCATGACACGGAAGGCTTGGGAGCCCGGCTTCGTTGCCGGGCTGGTCCTGTTGTTAGCCGTTCACCTTCCCGCCGCGACCTTGGCGCAGGACGAAACCGACTGGGTCACCGGATTCCCGCGCGACCCGGTCCATGTCGCCGCTTGGCCCGCCGGCAAAAAGGTTGCCGTCAGCTTCACCCTGTTCGTCGAGGAGTTCGGCTTCGGCCAGGGCCCGGTCTTCCGCCCGGACCTGGCGGCCCGCAGCCCGGACCTAGTGAACGAGGGTTTCCGCCAATATGCGATTAACTGGGGCATCCTGCGCGTCGGCCGGCTATTCAAGGAGCTGGATATTCCACTCAGCGTTGCGTTGAACGCCGAATTTCCCCGTACGCACATGTCGGTATGGAAGGAGTTCCGCGCTGCACAGCCGAACGCGCCGATCATCGCCCACGGCATGAACAACACCAGCCACATGCTGCCACTAGGGCGCGGGCTCGCCGAGCAGAAAGCCTACATCCGCCAGACGCTGGATCTGATCGCCGCCACGACCGGTGTCAAATCCACCGGCTGGTCGAGTCCGAGCGTCTATTCCAATGGCGACACGATGCGGGCGATGGCCGCCGAGGGCATCACCTACACCCTCGACCAGATGGATTCCGACATCATTTCACGCTTGAAGACGCCGGACGGGTCGCTGATCCTGCTGCCCTATCCGGCCGTCACGGTCGACATGGGTCAGAATCTGGCCCGGATGAAGACGGCCGCCGAGATCGAGACCATCTGGTTGGATTACGTTTTGGAGCTGGCCAGTGAGGCCCGCGCCGACCCCGCGCGAGAGGCGACGACGGTGGTCATCGGAATCCACCCCTTTGTTGTCGGCACCCCAGACGGGACGGCCGCCTTGCGGCGTGTTCTCGCGCGCCTCAAGAAGGATGACGAGGTCTGGCTGACCAACATCGACGCCATCCTCAAGGCGTCCAGCCAGAAATGACCGACAAGCTGCGTCGGGGCGCGGACGCGCCGCGTTGTCGCCGAGCACGGTCTTTAACTCGAAGAAAAAATCGCTAACCAAAGCAGGCGCACGCGAAATCCCAACTGGCGTTCTAACCGAAAGCCGATTCTGATTCTTGGTGGTGATCGCCTTGGCTACCTCATCTGAGGCCGTCTCGACATCTTTTAGGCAAAGCTTATACCCTGGATCGACGATGAATTGTTTGCGATAGTCCGCGTTCGTCTGCAGAGCCAATTGCCAAAGATCATTCCCGGGGTAAAGTTCACCGGCGGAGCCGTGGTTGGAAACGCGTTCGTCACCAGCATTCGAGCATAACTCAAATCGAGATGAACCGTTTCACTGTAGCTTGGACATGGATCGCCAGGAAAATCCGGGACCTCAGGCCGCAACTGCGGCTGTGTTTGAGAGTGACTGTCGCCGCCTTGTTAAGCTTTGTTCTTGGGCGATCCTTGAACATTCCCCTCGGCGGCTTGTGGGCGGTTTTGACAGCGGTTGTCGTGACGCAGATGAGCGTCGGCGGCTCCTTGAAGGCGACGATCGAATATTTGGTAGGCACACTTGGCGGCGCGGTTTACGCCGGTATGATCGCGGTCCTTGTTCAGCCTACGGATGAAATTACGCTTTTGATTGCTCTCGCGGTGACCGTCGCGCCGCTTGCCCTGCTCGCCGCGCTCAACACCAACTTCCGCGTCGCGCCATTCACCGCGGTGATCGTGGTTTTAGGATCGTCGGTCACCCATGGCGGCCCGGTTGTTGCGGCGCTTGACCGCGTGCTCGAAGTCGTGATCGGCGGCCTGATTGGCCTTGCCGTCTCGTTGCTGCTGTTTCCCGCCCGGGCTCATCATCTGGCCATCGAAGCGGCGGCCGTTATGCTCGATCGCATGGCCGGAAGTCTGCCCGAGCTGCTTATGGGGTTCACGCGGACGCTGGATGAAAAGGAGATGCTGCGAAGGCAGGACCATATCGGCCAGGCTTTCATCCGATTGACCGCGATCGCGGCCGAGGCGATGCGCGAGCGGACGGCCTATCTTGCTTTTGAGCCTGATCCTGGCCCCTTGTTGCGCACACTGCTCAGGCTGCGCCATGACATTGTCATGATCGGCCGCGCCGCGGTCGTGCCGCTCTCTGAACCCTTGCAACAGCGGCTTGAACCGCCGCTAGCCGGCGTCTCCTGGACCGCGGTGGATTATTTGCGCGGGAGCAGCGCGGCGCTCGTCGCACGGCGCTGCCCGCCGCCGCTTGCGGCCGCCGATGCGGCGTTCGACGGCTATGCTGACGCGGTCGCCGCGCTCCGCCGCGAGGGCCTCACGCGCGGTCTGCCGGGCGATTCGGTCGAGCGCTTGTTTGCGCTCGGTTTTGCGCTCGAACAGTTGCGCCGCGATTTCAAGGATCTTGAACAGCGTGTCAGGGAATATGCGCGATCAACCAGGGGCACGGACCAAAAGAACAAAAATTAGCTGAACCACAAGCCCCTTCCTCAAGCCTTCCCGCAATGCTATGCGACCGCACCCGGCAAACCTGAGGACAAAACATGAGCGAGATTTGGCTGCGCACCGGCGAGGCGACGGTTTTGGCGGCGGACGGACAATTCACCGACGCCATGCCCGAGGTGATCATCGGTCATGTCAAGGGCCCCGTGGGTCACGCCTTCGCCGCCATGGCAGGGCAGGCCGCCGGCCATCCGCGCATGTTCGTTATCCGCGACCTCAATCAAATGGTGCGGCCGGCAACCATGATGACCACCAAGATGACGGTGCGCTCCACTGATTATGTTGAATTGCTAGGCGGCATCGTGCAAGCGGCGACGGGCGACGCGATCGTTGATTGCCTCGCCGACGGCATACTGCCGAAGAAGCAAGCCGACGAGCTTTGCATGATCATCATGGTCTGGCTCGATCCGCGCTGCGCGACGGACACGAATCTCGACAAACGCGATCTCTACCGCACGAATTATGAAGCGACGAAACTCGCCATTTCGCGTGCCATAAAAGGCGAGCCGACGGTTGATGAACTCATCAAGAACCGCAAAACCATCACCCATTACGCGATGGAAGGTGTGTTCGAGGCTTAAACTTGCCCGCGCGCACGCGCATTTGACGGATTGGGACCGGAGGCGTTGGCCAATTGATCGTTGAAATCGAACATTTTCTTGGCAATCTTGAGCCTTTTATCCATGCCTACGGCGCCGCCGCGGTCATGGTTATTTTGACATTCGAGTCTCTTGGAGCGCCTCTTCCTGGCGAGTCTCTCCTTGTCCTTGCGTCGGTACTCGCGGGACGCGGAGAATTATCGCTCCCGCTTCTGATGCTGGCGGCATGGGCCGGCGCCGTGATGGGAGACAATATCGGCTATGGGATCGGACGGCGCTATGGCCGCGCCCTTATCCTTCGCTATGGGGGAAAGATCGGCGTCAGCGCCGGTCGCCTCGCCCAAGTGGAGGCGGTCTTCAAGCGCTATGGCTCTCTCACCGTCGCTTTCGCACGATTCGTCAACGTCCTGCGTCAATTGAACGGCGTCGTGGCGGGGATGTTGAAAATGGATTGGAAGCGCTTCCTCTTCTTCAACGCGCTCGGCGGCGCCCTTTGGGTTTCGGCATGGACTCTGGCGGGATATTATTTGGGCGCGCATGTCTCAGATATCAAAGCCATTGCCCATGATTTGGAACGTGCCGGAGCGATTATGGGACTTGCCGTGTTGAGTGCCGCGCTTGTCTATGGGTTTTGGCGCTTCCGCCAAAAAAGCTGACGGCAAAAGCGATTCGTCCGTCAACGATTGCGTGCTGATGGTTTATCCATCAGTTTTGTCCGGTTTTACCCCTCGATCGGACAAAACTGTTTCACGTGAAACATTTTGGTACGATCGATGCTTTGCGCAACGCACCGCGCCAAGTCGGCCGAAGTGTGGCGCGGCGATTTGGGGATTGTGCAATCCTGCGCTAATCTTATGTTTTGGCTTTGTGATTTTTTCAAAGATCATTCCGCGCAGGACCGGAACAGAGCGGCGGGTTTTCGAACGCTTCGCCTATCGTCATGGGATTAGCCTTTTGCGGGCAGTCCGCGCGCTTTCAGCGAGCCTTGCCATATGCGAAACTATGCCTGGTTTTGATTCTAACGGAGATGCCCATGGGACAGCAGCCCCTCATCCTGATGACCGATCCGGCGCATTTCGACGTCAGCTACGCCATCAACCCCTGGATGAAGCCGGCTGCCTGGCTGCTGGACGAAGAGGGTCACCGCCAATCGGCCCGCTTGGCCTGGGAAGTCCTGCACTCCGCCATCGCCTCGGCTGGCGCGACGATCGAGGTGATCGCCGGTGCGCCTGGCTGGCCGGACATGGTGTTTCCGGCGAATGCCGCCGTGGTGCTGGATGGGCGGGCGCTTCTGGCCCGCTTCCGCTATTCCGAGCGCCAAGGTGAGGAAAGCCATTTCCGGGCGGCCTTCGAACGCTTGCGGCGGCGGGGCCTTCTGCGGGAGGTTGCGGCGTTTCCTTCCTGCCTGGTACATGAAGGCGCCGGCGACGGCATCTGGGACGCGGCGCGCCAGCTGTTCTGGACAGGCTTCGGCCAGCGCTCCGGCAAAGAAGCCGCCGCCGAGATCGCCCGCTTCTTCGGCCGCGAGGCGGTGGCTTTGGAGCTGGCGACTCCGCGCTTTTATCACTTGGACACCTGTTTTTGCCCCTTAAGCGGCGGCGAAGTGCTGGTGTTTCCGCCGGCCTTCACCCCCGGGGCCTTGGGACGCATCCATGAGCATGTCGCGAGCGATCTCCTGATTGAAGCAGCACCGGACGAGGCGGGCGCCTTCTGCGTGAACGCGGTTTGCCTCGGGCGCAGCGTGGTGATGGCGGAGGCGCCGCCGCGGCTTCGCGCGATCCTGACGGAGCGCGGTTATCGCGTGAGCGAGGTTGACCTCTCGCCCTTCATCCTGTCGGGCGGCGGCGCCTTTTGCATGACCCTGCGGCTCGATCTGAAGGCCACGGGACATCCCGCCAACCAAGATGCCGCGCACGGCCTCAGCACGGCCGCCGCCGAAGGCGACGCCCGCGACTAAGTCCACAATTCGGCGAAAGGCTCAGTTCGACAACGCTCTCTTGAGGTCTGATTCGCCGCGCTCCTTCTCGATTGCGTCTTTGTCGGCGGCCTTGGCCTTGCCGTCCTTCAGATCGATGGTCACCTTCTCGATCTTGCCGTTGAACCGGAAGGGATTCATATAGTCCGGGGAGA
>CAYTRB010000052.1:0-19892 GCA_964440215.1 uncultured Methylocapsa sp. | reverse complement strand
ACAGATCGGCATAGCTTACTCGCTTGCCGACGAGGTGCTTATCGCCCTTTGGATTGCGCGCCAATATGCTCTCAAACCAATTGAAATATTTGGGCATTCTCTCCTCGCGAAAATTCTTTGCGCGACGCAGCGCTTCCGGTTTCTGCTCCTCGTAATAGAGAGCGCTGCCCAAGGGATGATGCGTATCGTGAGCCTCCACGACAAGGTCGGCGATGGTAAGCTGGATCTGATGGACCCAAAGCCGCTTCGCCGCATCTCTCGGAGCCAATGCGTGGCGATCGCCGAGATAGAGCAGGATGGCGGCGGTCTGACCGATCACGACATCACCGTCCTTTAGGAATGGCGGCGCAAAGGGCGGACGCGTGAAATCTTCCCGTTCCAATACCGCCATGAGGGCGCCCACGCCAGCGTCCTCACCCACCGGGCCGCGGGCGACGTCGATGTAGTCCGCGCCAGCTTCTTCCAACGCCAGCCGGACGAATTCGCCGCGTCCTTGAATGCCGGGCCAGTAATAGAGCTCATAGGCCATGCGCAAACTCCCTCCGCCGCAGCTAAAATCCGTAGCGAGCTGATGTTTCACCCATCAGTTTTGACCGGTTTTACCCCTCGATCGGACAAAACTGTTTCACGTGAAACATTTTGGTACGATTGACGCTTTGCGCAATCTACCGCGCCGGGGCGGCACAAAGTCCGGTGCGGGAATTTGGGGCAAGCGAAATTCCGCGATAGGACTAAGCTTTGGCTCCGTGATTTTTTGAATTGGTTGCCGGCTGGGCCAGGGTCCTTGATCCTTTGCAGCGGACTCTTCGAACGCTTGCGCCCAACCAGACTCGCTGCCAATCAGCCTAACAGTAAGTCGATGGCGGCTTTCAGGTTCTCTACGACATGGGTCGGCCGCAGGGTTAGATTTGCTTCTTGCCCGGGCCGGTATTTTCCCGTTCGCACGAGAATGCCTTGCAGACCCGCCGCCATGGCGCCGCCGGCATCGGCCTCCGCGTCGTCACCAATCATCACGGCATCCCCGGGGCCGCAGGCCATACTTTCCACGGCGAGTTTGAAGAACGCGGGTGCCGGTTTGCCGAGCACTGTCGCGGCCTTACCCGAAGCATATTCGAGCCCCGCGACGAAGGGACCCGTATCGAGGCTCAGCTCGCCATCATGGTCGAGGAAGTTGCGATTCTTCGCAAGCGCCAGAAACTCGGCGCCATGGAGGATCTTCCGATAGGCTTGATTCAACAGATCGTAAGTGAAGAAAGTTCCCGCGTCGCCGACCACGACGGCGTCGCCGCCATCCCCCGCTAAACCGGCGAAATCCTCGCGCAAATCCGGATGCACGATGAGTAGCGGCACGAGATTCCGGCGGCCAAGGAAGTCGCGCGCCAAGGCGGCCGGCGTGAAGAGGTCCCGCGCATCAATGTCGAGACCGAGATGAGCGAGATCACTCACGATCCGCCGGCGGGGGCGGCGGGTTGTGTTGGTGATGAACTTGAATGGAAGGCCCGACTCCCGGATTCGGCGGATCGCATCCAGAGAACCGGGCAAAGCTTGGTTACCGACATAAACGACCCCGTCAAGGTCGATCAAAATCCCTTTGACCATTTTGCCTTCTCGACCGGGCGGCGGCATATGTAATCAGCATGGCGCCCCCGGCTTTCGCAAAGCCGTGAAAGCCTATCGGTAGAGTCTGCGCATCGCGCCAGCTGCGGGCAAGCGCCTCTTCTGTGACACTTGCGATTCATCCCATGTCTAAAGCTTCGATGTGCCTGTATCGCTGTGACGCCAAAAGAACACCGCACCAATCCCGACGAGCGCTGCGGCGGCTAGGGTCAAAAACAGAGCATAAGATGTGAGCCACGCAATCGCCGGGACAGCGAGTGCCATGATGAGGCCGAGCACACAGATCTGCCAAGCAATATGAATGCCTGCGACGAAAGTGCCAAGCGCTAGCAGCATCAGAAGCGCGAGCCCGGTTCCTGGCGCGGTCAGCAATCTTTGAACATCGGACAAGACTACGATATTCATCGCGACCAAAAATGCCACCCAGTGAAGCAATTGAGTCCATACCATCCGGATTCGAGCATCCCGGCTTTGGACATGAATCCACCCGGTGCCGATGCAGACAACGCCCATTGCCAATGTCAAAAACTCCCAGTAGCCAATGAGAGGCTGGTGTGAAATGCTAGTGTAGGCCACGCCCATGAGTGTGAGCACGAGCACGATGATGTAGGGCAACTCCCTAAGCCATAGCCTTGCCAAGCGCGAATGCGCCAAAGGAGGTTCCGCATGTTTTGCCGCTTCCTGTTCGCTCATCCCAATGTTCCAATCTTATTGGCCGACGGCGTAGTCCTGACCGCCCTGGTCTGCGCCTTCAAATTTTTCTGTTCGCGTAGAAATCTGCAATGTATTTCGCATATTTTCCGGTCAGGTGCCACAATTGCCACGATATTTTCAATCGTCTGCTGAGATTTTCGCGCTTCAGCACAGGCAGACAATGTTTTTGAACGGAAATATGTTTCCGCTTTAACGAGAAAATTGCACAATTGATTTTGATATGAAGGGGGTCCAAATGTCCGAACGTTCCTCGGCAAGTTTTTTCGACACCTGGGACACCTACCAAAAGGTCGTCGCCTGCGATTACATGTTTCACCGGGAAATCGGGACGGAGTTGAACCTGCTGCTGCGCGCGCAGTGCAAAGGCCGGCCGTTTTCCATTCTCGATCTCGGCTGCGGGGATGCGGCGACGCTAACGCCCTTGCTGGAGGGGCTTGCTCTCCAGCGATACAAGGGCGTGGACTTGTCGGACACCGCCCTGGCGCTGGCCGCAGAAAATCTGAAAGCTCTATCTTGCCCGGCGGAACTCGCTCATGCGGATATTTTGGCGGCGCTGGCTGCCGAAACGTTCATTTACGACGTGATCTACAGCAGTTTTGCCCTCCACCATCTGCCGACCGCACAAAAAGCGGAATTTTTTCTTTTGGCGGCGCAAAGGCTGAAAAAGGGTGGCATGTTGCTGCTTGTCGATGTCGTGCGCGAGGAAGACGAAACTTTGGAGGTCTATTATCGCCGCTATTGCGGCTGGCTGCGCAGCAGCTGGAGCGCTCTCAGCGAGGACGAACAGAATTTTGTCTGCGATCATATCGTGAATAATGATCTGCCCGACCCTTGCTCCATCCTTGAGGCCCAAGCCCAGGCGGCGGGACTGGTTGTTGCCAAGCGGAGCGCCCGATATGGTTGGCACAGGGTCTTGTGCTTCACGCGCGCTTAGGGCATGTCACGAAAAATTCGCTCGACTTTTTCGAATGGGAGATGCTCCAACTCTTAGATTTTCCGCACGACACTGAACCCATTATCCTGAATTGCGCAGGCCTGCGGCGACGCCATTGATCGAGATCAGGATCGTGCGCAGGGTCCGGTCCGCCTGCTCGCCGCTGCGCCAGCGGCGCAAGAGTTCGACTTGGAGGTGGTTGAGGGGTGCGATATAAGGAAGACGATGTCTGATCGACAGAGCAAACGCTGTGTTGTCGGCCAGACGCTCGGAGGTTCCTTGGATCTCGTCGAGCGCTTTCATCGTGCGCCCCCATTCCTCTTCCAAAATGCCGAATATTTTCGAGGCGAGCACCTGATCGGGAACGAGTTCGGTGTAACGCTTGGCGAGGCCCATGTCGGCCTTGGCGAGCACCATGTCCATATTGGACAACAGCGCACGGAAGAATGGCCATTCGCGGTTCATGCGAGTCAGCAGATCCATGCGCTCGCCAGGAGCCTCCTTGATGAAGGTCTCCACCGCCGAGCCGAAGCCGAACCAGCCCGGCAAGGTGATGCGCGCCTGGCCCCAGGAGAAGCTCCAGGGGATTGCCCGCAGATCCTCGATCCGCCGGGACGCGCGGCGGGACGCGGGACGCGAGCCGATGTTCAATTCGGCGATTTCCGCAATTGGCGTCGCCGCGAAGAAAAAGTCGACAAATCCGGGGGTCTCGTAGACGAGCGTCCGGTAGGCCTTCATGCTCAGCTCTGACAGCGTCGCGGCGGCATCGAGAAAATCCTTGGACGCGGGACGGACAGGCGCAAGAAGCGTTGCCTCGAGCGTCGCGGCCACTAGCGTCTCGAGATTGTGCAAGCCGATGTCTGGATTCGAATATTTCGACGAAATCACCTCGCCCTGCTCGGTGAGCCTGATGTGACCATTCACGGTTTCCGGGGGTTGCGCCAAGATGGCTTGATAGCTTGGGCCGCCACCGCGTCCGACAGCCCCGCCGCGCCCATGAAACAGCCGGAGCGTGATCCCTTCGAGTTCCTTGAAATATCCCGCAAGCTTCGTCGAGGCGCGATAAAGCTCCCAATTGCTGGTGAAGAACCCGCCATCCTTGTTGCTGTCCGAATAGCCGAGCATGATCTCTTGCTGCGCGCCCGAGTTGCGCACGAGATCAAAAATCCCCGGCACCGCATAGAAGGACCGCATGATCGTTTCGGCATTGCGAAGGTCATCGATCGTCTCGAACAAAGGAACGACGAGCAAAGCGGCGGCGGCATCGGCATCGCCAAGGACCCCCTGCATCATGCCGCATTCTTTTTGCAAGAGGAGCACTTCGAGCAGATCACTCACCGTTTCGGTGTGGCTGATGATATAGTGCCGGATCGCCTGCTGGCCGAAGGATTTGAGCAAGCTTGGCGCGGTCTGGAAAATCTGGAGCTCTTCTTCGGTTCGCTCGGAATAGAGAACGCCGGGGACGCGTAGAGGTCTTGGGTCACTCAGGAGTGCGAGAAGGAGCGCTTGCTTCGATGGCTCGTCGAGGCGGGCATAGTCCGCGGACACTCTGGCGCCCGTTAGCAGTTCGGCAATTGTCTCTTCGTGCCGGTCCGAGCTTTGCCTGAGATCGACAGTCGCCAGATGAAAGCCGAACACATCGACAGCCCGGCGCAAAGGTGCCAGCCGCGCCGGGATCAAGGCCCCAGCATGATTTGCGGCAAGCGAGGCCTCGATGACGCCGAGATCGGTTTGCAGGGCGTCCGCGCTGGAATAGGGTTCGCCGGACGCGACGGCCTGGAGCGCGGCCTCGGTGCCGGTGAGCGTGCGCAAAGTTGCCGAGAGCCTCGCATAGATGCCGATCAAGGCACGGCGATAGGGTTCGTCGCCGCGCTGCGGGTTGTTATCGCCGGAACGATCCGCCAGAGCTTGCAGCTCGGGCGTGCAGCTGAAGAGCCGCAGCGTTACCGACAGCTCGCCGCCCAGCAGATGGATCTCGGACAAATAATGGCGCAGCGCGACCTCGCACTGACGGCGCAGCGCAAGGATCAGCGTCTCGGTGTTGACATTTGGATTGCCATCACGATCGCCGCCGATCCAGGAAGCCATCCGGAAAAAGGAGGCGATTTGGATACCTCCGAGGTGGTCTTCGAGCTCGGCATAAAGTTGCGGAATTTGCTGCAGGAAGGTCGTTTGGTAATAGCCGAGCGTGTTCTCGATCTCGTCGTGAACGCTCAAACGGGAATAGCGCAAGAGCCGTGTTTGCCAAAGCTGCGCGATTCGGGCACGCAGCAGCATAG
The DNA here is from genome assembly GCA_964440215.1 of uncultured Methylocapsa sp. Taxonomy (GTDB): domain Bacteria; phylum Pseudomonadota; class Alphaproteobacteria; order Rhizobiales; family Beijerinckiaceae; genus Methylocapsa. Next base: position 14,348 of record CAYTRB010000052.1, on the reverse strand, counting down.
CGTTGCGTTTTCGCTCCCGCTCGCTTTCAAGTGTGTCACGTTCAAACAACAGTTGCGCGATCGAACGCTCTGCATCGCGCTGGCTCTTGCGCTGGACCTCGGTCGGGTGCGCGGTGAGGACCGGTGACACGAGGCTGCAGTCAAGCCTTTCCGCGATGGCTTGGCTTCCAAAGCCGGCGGCGGTCAGGCGTTCGAAGGCTGCGGCAAGGCTCCCATCCTCGGCCGGCAGCGGTTGCTGCATTCCACGATCGGACTGGCGCCGGAGATAATGCCGGTCCTCGGCAATATTGGCAAGATGGGAAAAATAGGTGAAGGCACGCAAGACCGCCATCGCCTGGTCGGAGGTTACGCCGCGCAAAAGCGTGCCGAGCTCTCGGCCGGCATCCGGATCTGCGTTGCGTTCGAATGCGATACTGAGTTTCCGGATCGTTTCGATCAGCTTGAACGTCTCTTCCCCTTCCTGTTCACGGATCGTGTCGCCAAGCACCTGACCGAGCAAGCGGATATCGCTGATGAGCGGCAGTTCCCTTGCGAGAACATCGTTCATCGGCGTCGAATTTAGTGTGTTTGTCATCGAAGCCTCATGGGTGCATTGTCACGTTCGGCCGTTATGTTAGTCAATAGCGCCTGGCGCTCTTAGACCGTCCATGCAAATTTCAATCCCTTATGACGGCCGCCGCCGGGGGCAATCGGCTTAATACCGAATTAAGCGGGATTCAGATAACTAGCGTCGAAATTTGATGCAGAAGGAAGACGGGAGGCTTTTTCGATGGGCAAGGTTTCACGGCGGAAGCTGTTGAGGGGAACGGCCGCGGGAGCGATGGCGGCGGCCGCGACGACAGCGCGGGCGGCCTCCTTCGGTAATCCTGATGAGCCGCCGCAAGGCGCTGTCAACACCAAGGGCAACCCGGCCAGTCTCACGGATCCGGGCCCACAGAATCCGGCGCTCGGCAGTCAGTTTCCATCGGCCCAGTCGCCGCCTCCGACCGACGTCAGTGACATGCCACTCTTTTGGGCGTCGTTCAACAATGCGCCAAAGCGCATTCAGGACGGTGGCTGGGCGCGTCAGGTGACGCAGGCCGACTTCGCGATCTCGGAGACCATCTCTGGTGTCGATATGCGGCTGACCGCCGGGGGCATAAGGGAGATGCACTGGCACCTGGCGGCCGAATGGGGCTTCATGTCTTATGGAAACTGCCGGGTCACGATTCTCGATGAAATGGGCCGGGCTTCGGTCGCCGATGTGAAAGAGGGCGATCTTTGGTACTTCCCGGCAGGTCTGCCGCATTCGCTGCAGGGGCTAGGGCCGGACGGGTGTGAGTTCATCCTATGTTTCGACGATGGCAAGGCCACGGAATACAACACGCTCTTGGTCACGGATTGGTTCGCGCACACGCCGCCGGACATTCTGGCCGAGAATTTCGGGGTTCCGGCCGAGGTATTTTCGAAGATCCCGCTCCACCAGCTTTACATTTTCCAAGGCAGACTGCCCGGCGCGCTTGCCGCGGACCAAGCGGCCGTGAAGGGACCGTTGGGTCCGCCTCCGCATCCCTTCACCTTCTCCCTCGGTTCAAGTGCGCCAACCCGGCAGACGAAGGGCGGCGAGGTACGGATTGCCGACAGCAGCAATTTCATCGTCGCCAAGACGATCGCCGCCGCCCTCGTCACCCTGCATCCGGGCGGACTCCGGGAGATGCATTGGCATCCTAACGCCGATGAATGGCAATACTGGATCAAGGGCAAAGGACGCATGACCGTCTTCGACTCCGGGCCAAGAGCCGTCACGATGGACTTCAACCCGGGCGACATAGGCTACGTGAAGCGCAGCAATGGGCATTATATCAAGAACATCGGCGATACCGATCTGCAATTCCTCGAAGTGTTCAGGAGCTCCTATTTCGCCGACGTGTCCTTGTCCGACTGGGTGACGCATACGCCGCCGGCACTGGTCGCTCAACACCTCAACGTGGACGCGGCGACCATCGCAAAGTTTCCAAACAATAAGCCGGAAGTCATGCCAGAGTAAAAGGGGCAAAAGCGTTGCAATTGGCATCCCAAGCCCGCGGCGCCCTAAGACCCGCTGGCACGCTTTGCCGAACTGGTGTGCTTGCGGACAATTTCAGATATGCCGGGATCATAATTCTCCCCATTGCGAATCGATCCGTTTCGCCGGACAACCATTCGATAGCTAGGGTGAGATTTGATACGGAGTAAGCGATGCCGCTTGGAACGGATTTCATTCTTGACGCCTTGGCCTCTGAAGAAATCGATCACCTGTTCATGGTGCCAGGTGGATTGGTTGACCCTTTTCTCCCGGCCCTTGGCAGACAAAAGGCATTGCGGCCGATTGTTGCTGCGCAAGAGGGCGGAGCGGCTTATATGGCAGATGGCTACGCGCGAGCGAGCGGAAAATTCGGCGCCGCCTTGTGCATCGGCGGCCCCGGACTTGCGAACACCGTAACGGCGATCGCCACGGCGCAGAGTGACGGATCACCCGTTTTATTGATGAGCGGCGAGGTTAGTACGCTGGTTGAAGGCCTCGGCATGTTTCAGGACGCCAGTTCGCAGACGCTCAACGACGTCGAGATCGTCAGACCGGTCGTCCGTTATTCCTCGTCGATCGATAACCCAAAAAATTTGCCGCATTTGTTCAAGCACGCGATGTTGCTGCTGCGAACCCAGCCGTCTGGCCCGGTGCATCTCTCGTTGCCCCAAGATAGCCTTACCGGCGAGCTGTCGGTCCGCTACGCGAGAGCGGAGCCCGATCTCGCTGATCCAGGCACTCTTTCTCTGAAACTCGCGGAAGCTTCACTCAGGCATTTTATTGGCTCTCCCGGCGAGAAGCCGCCCGCAAAGATCGTGATCCTGGCCGGTGCTGGAGTCGAGCACGCAAACGCATCGCAACCGCTTCAACACTTCGCAGAACTCTGGCAAATACCGGTCGCCACGACGCTCAGAGCCAAAGGCGTCTTCCCCGAGGATCATCCGCTCTCCTTGGGCGTGTTCGGTTACGCCGGCACCCATCATTCGGCCACAGCCTTGCTTGGATCACCGCCCGACCTTCTGGTCGTGTTGGGGTCAGGATTGAATGAACGCGACACCATGCATTGGGCGCTTCGCCTTGAGCCAAATAGCACGATATGCGTCAATCTGGCGCCGGTGAGCGTTGGCGCGCATACGCAAAACGGCGGCGTCATTGGGGATTGCGGTGCCTATCTGACCTATTTGCTCGGCCGGAGTGACAAAATCAGTCCTTCGCTACAGCAAACGGCCGCGGAAAGAGCCGCCTGGCTGTCGGGCATTCGTTCGAAAGCCCGCTTACAAAATATCGAAAACTGCGTCAGCTCTGCCGTGCCCATCCATCCGGCGCGTATCATCAGCGAACTGCGAAGAGTTTTTCCTCGGGATGGCGTGCTGGTCGTCGATTCAGGTGCCCATCGCGCCTTCGCTGGTCACTATTGGGAAGCTTACGAACCCCACACCTATATATCGGCGACCAACCTCGGACCGATGGGCTGGGCCATCGCCGCTGCCTCTGGCGTTCAGTGCGCGCAGCCGGGGCGCAGAGTAGCGGTCATCACTGGCGATGGGTGCATGCGCATGAACGGCATAGAGGTTTCCACCGCGGCGCGCTATCAACTGCCGATCATTTTTATCGTGATCAACAACGCGGCGCTTGGCAATGTCTGGCTGCGTGCACATAGGCTCGGGCCCGTGCCCGACGAATTAACCAGTCTGCCCGATCACGACTGGGCGGCTTTTGCCAAAGCTTTGGGGTGCCGGGGAGAGACGGTGCGAGATCCGGCTGACCTCGCCGGCGCCTTCGAGCGGGCACTGGCTGGCGCTGGCCCCTGCATCATCGATGTAAAGGCTGGCAAGGACTACGTAACCCCGGTGATGGATTGGGCACTGGCCAACGCCGCCTATTCGTACCACGAGTAAGACGGAGGCATTCATGAGCCACCTGCCTTTTGATCCTTCCAAACTCTTGCCGCCGGATCGCGCGCTGTACAATGGGATGGTTGAGCGGCGCAAAGCGCTGGGTGCCGGTTTTGGGGGGCCGTATTCCGCGCTAATGAACCACCCGAAACTCTGCGCGAAGATTGAAGATTTGGGTTTTTACCTAAAGTTCCAAGGGCATCTTCCCCGCCATATTTATCAGTTCGTGGTCCTCAGCGTCGCCAGATATACGAGAGCCTCATTCGAATGGATTGATCACATCAAGCATGCCGAAGCGGCGGGAATCCCGGCATCCGTCATCACCACCCTCCAAAAGAGCGGAATCCCAGAGGGGGTGTTCCCGGCGCCCTACGAGCTTATTGCCAAGGTGTTGGCCGTCACGCTGTCCTGGCAGGATGTTCCGCAATCACTTCAAGACCAGACCATTCAGGAATATGGTTTAGAAGCCTTCGTCGAATTGGTAGTCTTGTCTGGTTTTTACCAGATGTTTGCCGCCATAAATCAGGGCTTCGGCGTCGTACCGCCAGACGGTGAAACGATCAGCTTCGGGGGAGAACTCCAAAGGGAAGCGCCCGATCAAAAGACGACTTGAGTGTGAGCTTTGCCAGGCACGAAACGTGGCCTCGCATTCCACTACGCGCATGGCTTTGTCAGTCGACACTTGCTTTTGGATTGCCTCCGGATTCATTATGGCACCGGAATCCGCGGCCGTGCAACTGGCGGTAGAGATTTCATCCGCTATAGATCGCCTAAGAGCTCCCGTTCAGAGCGTATTTGTTGCCGCTATGCCACACCGGGCAAGAATATCGAGTCTTTGCACAACGATGCTTCGTCCCGGCTTGACCCGACTGCGGCTTTGAGTTGCCATTCCTATCGTTGAAGCCTCCGCGAATGATTCACGCCTGGTAACCGGGGTGAATTGGCTTTGGCGTTCAAGGAAGTGGTCAGAAGGGTTGGCAGGTCGAGATGGTGCTTCAATCTCTCAGGCGAACAGCGATTGGATCTGGAGCGATCGCACTGCTGTGTATGGCCGTCCTTTCGAGCGCTCCCTCGCGTGCCCAAACTATACCTGGGCCATACGGCGAGGACCCGTTGTTTCAAACCATGTTGAACCGGCCGACCAATCTTGACACGACTCTCCAGTATGCTGTGAGCACCAAGCAAACAGGCGACATCGAAGCCTCCATTGGCGCTTTGGAGCGACTCCTCTTCTTCAACCCCAAGCTGTCGCGTGTGCGGTTTGAACTTGGGACACTCTATTTCCGGCTGGGTTCCTACGAGATGGCGCGCGGGTATTTTCAAACCGCGCAAACCGCCGCGGACGCGACGCCTGAACTGCAGGAGCGCGCTCAGGAGTATCTCGACGCAATTGAAAAAAAGCTGCAACCGGACCAGTGGAGCGGCTACGCCCAGACAGGGTCCCGCTATCAAACCAACGCGAGCTATGGCCCGAACCAGCAATCGCTACCCGGCGCGACACGTCCGCTCAACAGCCTATTCACTCCCCAGCCTGACGGGAACTGGTTCGGCATTCTCGGAGCGAATTACGTTCACGACTTCGGCAATCAGAACGGGGATGTGTTTGAGGCAAACGTTATCGCCTATGACGCACAGCAGTTCGCGGTGTCATCGGTTGACATGGGATTTCTTGATATCCGCGCCGGTCCGCGCTTCGGCATCTTTCAAGATAGTTTGAATGGCGCCTCCATCAAGCCCTATGTAGCTGCCACTGGGGCGACGCTCGCAGACGCAGCCTACCTTGGAAGTATCGGCGCCGGCGTCACGATGCATTTGAATTGGGCCAATGTTGCATTCGATCCCTATGTCGAGTTTCGCGGCTCCGACTATCGTGACTCCGCCCTTTATCCCTTGGCGTCGGGACTGGACGGTACTTTGCTGGCTGTCGCGCTGCCGGTCGCTGGCCAGATTATCGAGGGTGTGCGCTGGCAAGCAAGATTTGCCTACTATCACAGCGATGATGCCTCCCCCTGGTATAGTTATGACCGCTATGCCTTTGACCTTTGGGTTCCGTGTTCGGTCCCGTCGCCCTGGGGAGGCCGCAACTGGACAGTGACACCCTCCCTTGGTGTCTCCCCATGGCTCTATCGGCAACCCGACCCCGCCACCGATCCATTCACAACTGAACGTGACCTTGAATGGCGCGTGGGACTTGGCCTCGACATTCCTATCCGGGACAAGCTCGGGCTTGGCGTGCAACTCCAATATCGTGCCTTGAATTCGAATATCCCTGGAAACACGGTCACGGATTTCTCCGTCACGATGGGCCCAACGATCACATTTTGAAGGTTTGCGATGCCGCCGCGGATGAACACCCACATCACAGGAAGCCTGGCCGTGCTGCTCGCCAGCACCGCGCTTTCGGCGGTGCCCGCCACGGCCCAAGATGTTGGCACGGCCGCGGCCGTTAATCCGCTTTCGCAAAGCACGCCGCCCGGCGGGCAAATCCGTGTTTTAACAATTGGCGCGCGGGTCGTGCACAAGGAGCGAATCCAGACGACTGCCGAGGGCACGGTTCAACTTCTGTTCGTTGACAAAACCACCCTCAACATCGGTCCGAACAGCAGCCTGGTGATCGATAGTTTCGTTTATGATCCTTCCGCCGGCACGGGTCACATCGCGACTTCGCTCACCAAAGGCGCACTGCGTTTTGTCGGCGGACAACTCAGCCACCAGGGTGCGGCCACCGTCAGCACCCCTGTTGCCACGATTGGAATTCGCGGAGGAATCGCGACCATCGCGCATGGTCCCGAGGGAACCCGGATCATCAACGATTTTGGCTGGCTCAGCATCACCAACGGCTGCGGAACCACCTTCCTTAGGCGCACGGGATTTGCCGTCTCGGTGGCGGATTGGAACAGCTGCCCTACAGAGCCGCGGCGCGTTACCCAGGACGAGACCAATCAATTTCTCGAGCTTTTGACGAGTAAGACAGGTCAGGCGGGCGGCGCGCCGTCTCTGCCTACGGACGCCCTCGTGGAACAATTCGGGGTTGGGCAACTTTACGGAGACATCGGACCGAATAGCCAGCCAGTCCAACAGCAGACCACCACCGTCGAAAATGTCACCACCGATATTATCATTCAGGCGACTCAAAAATCTACAACGTCGGTATCACGAACGATGACTCGTTCTCCGCCGCCACCCCGTCCTCCGTCTCCTCCACCGCCACATTGCGATCACGGCCACGGCCATCATCATGATCACGACCATGATCATGACCATGACCACGACCACAACCATGATCACGACCATGATCACGACCATGACCACGACCACGATCATGACCACGACCACCACCACCACCATGATCACGGCCACGATCATGACCATGACCACGACCACGACCACGGCCGGTGAGAAAACCCTGTGTAGTGATGCTGGGCGTTGCGCGAGCATGATCTCGGATCGATTGATCCGGGATAATGCCGGAGAGCTTGCCATCCTGGCTCGATCCGGTTCTGCTACGCGATATTTACGTCAGACAGTGCACCCGGCTTGCGACCGCAGGTATCAGTGTGATCACTCGAATGTCTGTACGATCGATGCCGACTGGCGGTGCTGAGCCGTTCGTCCAATTCAGGGGTCAAGATCATTGGCGAGATGCGTGATTTTCATCGCTCCATTTGATTTCTTGCTATGCTCCCCCTCCGGTGTTCGAAGACAGGCATTAGGACTTGCAACGCCTAAAAACACGAATCAGCCGTTTTTACCTGCCCCTCGTGTGCGGTTTTCTCGTGCTCGCGGTATGCGTGCGGCAGGCCGATCCATTCTTTGTGCAGGCGCTTCGGCTGATTGCTTTCGACTCCTATCAGCGGCAGGCACCGCGGCCCTTTGATCCAGATTTGCCGGTCCGCATCGTTGACATCGATCCGGAATCGATCGCCCGGTTCGGACAGTGGCCGTGGCCGCGAACGATCATGCGTGATCTTATCGTCCGGCTCACCGAACGCAACGCGGCAGCGGTCACGTTTGATATTCTATTTGCGGAGCCGGATCGTACTTCCCTAGAAGAAATCGTGAAGCGGCTGCCCCCGGATCAAGCACACCGCCTGCAGGGCTCCGACATCTCTCCGGCCAATGATGAGCTATTTGCCGCGGCTCTCAAGGCGGCGCCAACCGTGCTGCCGATCATCCTGACCGGCCAAGCCAATTCCCCGGCGTTTGCTCCCAAAGCTGGCTTTGCGTTCGCCGGCGACGACCCCAAACCGTTTCTTTGGGCCTTCACCGGTGCCGAAAGCAATTTGCCCCTCCTGGACAACGCGGCGACGGGTATCGGCTCGATGAATTTGTATCCCAACCGCGATGGAGTCGTACGCCAGGTTCCCCTGTTCTTCCGCCTTGGCGACCGGATCGTCCCGTCGCTCGCGGCCGAGGCATTACGGGTGGCGCAGGGCGCTTCCACCTATATTCTAAAATCATCGAATGCGAGCGGTGAGACAGCGTTTGGGCAGAAAACCGGGCTGAACAGCGTTCGCATCGGTAATTTTGAGATTGCGACCGATGCAGCGGGCGCGCTCACGCTCAGATTTCGCCAAAGCAATCCGGCGGCCTTCATCCCGGCTTGGAAACTCTTGGCTAGAGAGGTCGACGAAAGCCAGATCGCCGGTAAGATCATTCTCGTCGGGACCAGCACGCCCGGTCTGCTTGATCTGCGAGCCACTCCGCTTGACGCCGCGTTGCCTGGTGTCGAGATCCAGGCCCAGATCATTGAACACATCCTCGCTGGACGCAGACTCACGCGTCCCGACTATGCTTTGGCAGCCGAGCAATGCCTCACCATTGCGTTGGGATTGCTGATGGCACTGACGATGTCGCGTCTTTCTCCCGGATGGGCGGCTGGTCTCGGCGCCCTGCTTCCCGTCGCTGTCATTGCTGGCGGCTGGCTCTCCTTTCGCTATTGGGACCTGCTGTTCGATCCCGTCTATCCATCGCTCGTGCTGCTGCTGCTCACGGCTGCCATTACTTTCTACATCTACCGCCAGGTTGAAACCCAACGTTCCGAGGTCCGCAGCGCGTTTCGCCGCTATCTTGCCCCTGAAGTGGTCGAAGACATCATCGCCAGTCCTGCCAAGCTCGCCCTTGGCGGCGAGGTGCGCGAGCTCACTTTGATGTTTTGCGATGTACGCGATTTCACCTCGATTTCAGAGGGGCTTACCGCAGCCGAGCTTACCACCTTCATCAACGAGCTGATGACGCCGCTCAGCGATATCATCCTGCGGGAGCGGGGAACCATCGACAAATACATGGGCGACGCCATTATGGCGTTCTGGAATGCGCCGCTCGACGTGAGCGGCCATGCGCAGCGCGCCTGCCGTGCCGCTATCGAAATGGCCGGAGAGATGGCCGGGCTCAACCAAAACTGGCAGGAGAAGGCCCGCGCGGCCGGCCGGCCATTCACTCCGGTCCGGATCGGAATAGGCATCAACACCGGTCAATGCTGTGTGGGGAATCTCGGCAGTAAGCAGCGCTTCGATTATTCAGCGATTGGTGACGAGGTCAACGTCACGTCGCGGCTTGAAGGCCTGACGAAACTTTATGGGCTGCCCGCCGTGGCTGGCGAACTCACTGTCCACCAATGCCCTGGATTAGCTGTTCTCGAGCTTGATCTCATCCGGGTGAAGGGGCGGGCGAAACCCACTCGAATTTTCGGTCTTACCGATGTCTTGAGTTCGAGCGCCGCGGAGATAGCTCGTCTGCGGCCGCTGCACGAGGAATTCTTGCAAGCCTACCGGGCGCAAAAGTGGGACGAAACGGAAATGCTCATCGCACACTGCCGCAAAGCCGGTACCGGTGCCCTCGATACTTATTATGCCGTTTTCGCTGCGCGCATCGAGACGCTGCGCGGCGCCGCACCCGGCTGCGATTGGGATGGCGCATATGCGCTTACCGAGAAGTAATGCGCTGCCAGCGCGATGCTAAGGGGGTTGGCTTGGCTGGCTTAGCTTTCCTTGTCCGAGCGAGGCGTTTTGAGCTTGCGCTTGGCAACATGGAAGTCTGACCTTTCCCCTGTCGGCGCCACGCCGCGAAAATAATGGCGCTGCCAGCTCTCCTCAACCGCTCCAGGGTCCTGAGCCGCCAAGCGAACATTGAAATCAGCCCGGCCCGCACTCCAAGCTTCATATGCGCTCTTCAGCGCCTGATCGGCCTCGAGCGGCCGAACCACGGGTTCGATCGCGTCTAACCGCCCATGCGGGACCGGAGTGATAAAACAAAAGGGCTCACCCCTCTCGAATCGCACAAGACCAGGACTGGTGAAGCGCCAGTTCATCGTGAACGGAATGGGCAGCCAATCGGTCTCGACGAGGCCATCGAGCGGCACGATACCGAATTTTGCCGTATTCGGCGCACCACGGCACCAAAGGCCCCAACCGGGCGAAGTACGAAAGAGGTAACCTGTGTGAAATGTCAAAATACCATGCCCGAAATGCGAAACAATCCGGCTCGTCAAGTTGGGCTCGCTGCCGATCGGCAGGAGATGAATGTCCTCTTTGTAAACGCCTCCGTTCCACGTTGCGGTGAACGAGCAAGGCGACAAAATTTCCCAGCCCGAGGCATTGGCGATCGAGAGAGGGGTGCAACGATAAGCAAAGCGATCGCTCGTCGCATCCATCCACGCCCGGTCCGAGCGTCCAGGCACCAGCAGTGGCGGATCAGGCTCCGTGCGATAGCAAACGAGGCTTGGCGTGGCGAGCGTCATCCCCCCTTCTGCTGTGGTCTTCTCCGTGCTGTCGCTCGCTGAAAAGGATTTTGGGGGCGCACGACCCACTGGAGTACCTCAGAATCAAGTCTATGGCTGGCTCGCGGCCGTCTCATTGGATCGAAGGCCGGTGGAACAGACTTCGCGTACACGCAACTTAGCTGGAGCCCCGTCCGCGTCAAGACTTCGACCGCGCGGCGCCAGCGCACCTCAGCGGAGGTATGGTCTGGGATAGAGACGCGGAGCAAGATCGGCTCGACGGTCGTCCGGCAGGGCTGCTATGCCGTGTCCCAAATGGATGTGTCCGCATTTGATCCAGAATTCGCGTAAAGCGTTCACGTGTCATGTGTTCGAGCGATTCCAGTGGAAAAATTGTGCCTTGATCACGGCCATTTTGTCAATTTCCTGCTCGGGTAAGTGCGAAATGTCACACCGTGACGATCTTTCGAATGATAGTTTGATCTTTGCCAAAAAAGCCAAACAGTGCAAGCTTGCACCTCCAATCCTGGGTCATTAGAGAGATGTCAGTAAGATACTCTCGACCCGAGCCGCGGGGGGCAAGAATGGTTGAGTATATGCAGCTTGCGACAGGGTATGTTACCTCTTTTGTTCCTAGATTATATGGAGCGGTCGGCCACTATTACATCTATGTTGCCGAAACCACGGCGTGGGGTAAGGCGCTGACGGCGATCGGCGGCGCTTATATGATGCGTATGATCCCATTGCGGAAAATGGCCATGCTCAACAATGTTTTCGGCATTGCGACCGGCATCGGCACGGGCAGTTTCGCCACTTTATTCGAACATGTTGTAAATCTTCCGCTCAATGCCACGCGCTTGAGGGGGATGCGCCGTCTCATCGCAAGCGTTCGCGAGGCCAGCGAGACAAATTTAAAGATCGATTGGTTGAAACCTTTTATGCATCCACGTGCGCTCAAAGGCGGCACTCGGGTGTTTTCAAGGGGAGACGTGGCCAAAGAAGCCTTCATACTTATCGAGGGACGCATCGTAATTCCTGAGAGGTCGGTTGTTCTTGAGCCTGGCGATATCTTCGGCGAGATGGCTCTGTTTACGGAAGCAGGCCGGCGGACCGCTTCCGCCGTATGTCACAGTGATGTCAAGCTGCTCGTCATCACCTATGAACAGTTCGAGCAGTTGTATTTTCAAAATCCGGAATTCGGCCTTTATCTCGTCCGTCTCATAGTGCGCCGCTTCGAGATGAATCATGCGGATTCGGACAGCGTCGGCATTCCGGCGATGGGTTGAAGGGCGGCGAGTCGGGGCGGCTATCCCTTTGTAGCGCACAGAATGGCGTTGGAAATATTGAGTCTCGCCTCCTAAGCTGGGGGTCACAAAGACGGAACGAATAGATGACGAAGTGCATACGGCGTTCTCAAGAACAAATGAACCTGGAAATCATAAAGAAATATTGGATGCCCTTGGAGAGGAAACATAAAACAGGCGCATGGGAAGCGCTCGAAGCTGGCTACAGCGAACGCCGCCGCGCTTACCACACGTGGGATCATCTCGCATTCTTGTTCGAAAAGCTTTGCGCCTTCTCTGATCTATCCACCCGAGCCGATATCATAGCCGTCTCTGTCTTTTGGCATGATGTGGTGTACAGAACTCAGAATCTCGATGGCAGTCCGCGAACAGATTATGAAAATGTCCGCGACAGCGCTCAATTATTTCGCCAATACACATTGTTGAACCAACACGACGCCGATGCCGTCTATGATTTGATCATGGCGACCGCCAGTCATCTTCAGGCTAGGGCAACAAAACAATATTATGTTGGATTTGCTGGCGATTTCGATCTCTTCCTGGATCTGGATTTGAGCTCCCTTGCCTCGCCATGGCAAGAGTTCGCCGAAGATTTTGCCCGGATTCGCTCTGAATTTTCTTGGGAATCCGATATCGTCTTTTCTTCGAGACAGATCCAAATTCTTGAGAATTTCATTAAAGAAGATGCGCGGCTTTATCGCCATGCGGAGACCCGCGAAAAATGGCTTGACGCCGCAAGGGCCAATCTTAAGCGTTGCGTCGCTGAACTGAAAACAAGAGTTGCCGAGCTTACTTCAGCCTAGACCTTGATCGCTTCAAGATGAAAGACTCATGGTGTCAGACTTTGTTTTGTTGCTGGGCATTGCAAAAAACATGAGGGCAAGCCGGAAAATCCAATAATCCGGCGATCCGCGCCTGTCTTGACAGACTCGAAAACCCGCGATCGGATGAAATCAAGAGCGTTATCACGATGGGGGTATTGTCCTGCTGCGCGGACAATCCCGATCGGCAACAATTTTCATGAGCATCGCAATGGCCTAGCAGACCGAGAGCCGTTGCTGCGGCCTGAATTTGACGATTCCAGAGATTCGTAATGTACGCTGCCGGCAGTGTCTTATAATCGCATCCGGTCCTTATCTGAAATGCTGACGCTTCGCTACCTCAGCGATCTCGGTCCGGACCGGATGGACAACCTATGGTATGTTCACCTTTCACGAAACCTGAAGGATCCAATCAAAATTTGGATGAATCCTTGGTCTCATTGGGGCGGAGCAAGCGTTGCCGACGTTTTACCTTGATTCTTTTGGTCGGACGGGGATTCTTCCGAGGGCGTGCCGCATGCCGCTAACGACAAAGCGAAAATCCCGAATAGTAAAGCCAACAAACCACGCATTGAATACCTCCCGAATTTTTAATTCCGAGCGAACTCTTTGGTTCGCTCAACTTGCTATATACAGGTCAATATAAGCAAGCGGCAAGGCCCTTGTACACCGCGGCGGATCGTGATTGCAGCGACCGATCCGACGAAGCCTGAGGCCCGCACGGTCCTTGGCGCTTCGACCTGGCCACCCCGTGCCTGCTCCAGTCGGATCCGCCGCCGCGGCCGGAGCTTGACGCGCGAGGAGTGGGTGACCCGCTCTATTTGACGATGTGACAGAGCCGCCGCTTGTGTTATTCAAGGTTCGGCTTAATCAATCCCTTGCGCATCGTTTTTGCCACATTTGGATGGAGCCGGCGGTTTTGCATACCCTTGCCCATGTTCCATTTTTCAAGGACGTAACCGATCTCGATTTCGAGCGGTTCGACCGGCGTTGCAATTGGCGGCGGTACAAGGAAGGGGAAATTGTCGTCGACTATGAAGACGAATCCTCGGATGTCTATTTTATCATTTCAGGAGAAGTCCGGATTTTGATCCGCACCCTGGCTGGCAAGGAGATCATTCTCGGGGAAACGAAGGCTGGTCAATTTTTTGGCGAAATGGCAGCAATTGATGGAGCCAAACGCTCGGCGAATGTGACTGCCCTGACAAACTCCGAAGTCTGTATCATGCCGACAAATGTGTTTAGGGAGGTCATCTTCTCGTCGCCGACAACATGCGAGAGAATTTTGAGGCTCTTGACCGGACGTGTCCGCGAGCTCAATGCGCGGTTCACGGAACATTCGATTTTCGATCTCAAGCACCGCCTCTATTCGGAACTCTTGCGCATGGCGCATCCTCGCCAAGGCCGGCCGGCTGAACGCGCGGTGACACCACCGCCTTTCCACCACGTTTTGGCCGCGCGGATCGGTTGCCGGCGCGAGCAGGTGACGCGCGAACTTTCGGCCATGGCCGAAGAAGGACTGATCGAAAAAACCCGCGGCGCGCTCATCCTTTTGCAGCCGAAGGT
>CAYTRB010000051.1:0-19995 GCA_964440215.1 uncultured Methylocapsa sp. | reverse complement strand
GACCCTTTGCCGGATCCGTCGTGCGGTCTCGGGCTTGATGAGCCAAATCGGCGAGAGAACCTTGAGGACATCAGAAGTTTCTATTCTATCAACTGGCTGGTTTCCGAGAATGGGAAACACATATTGCGAAAGCGTGTTGATCCATTGTGCGCCGTGCTTGAGATTTTTCCAGGTCGGCGAGTGTTCGGCGTGGACGGATCGCGCCGCTTGCTCAAAGGTTGGAATGACCATTCTCTGTTTGCGGCGCTCCGCGAGCGGGTCGCCACCCTCCCGCGCGATCTTACGGAAGGTGAGTGCCGTTTCCCTCGCTTCAGCCAAGGTCACAAGCCTGCAGCCGCCTAGGCCAATGTCGCGGCGCCTGCCTTGAACGATCGTTCGCAACATCCAGCGCTTTGCACCAGACGATTCGACGACAAGATAAAGCCCATTGCCGTCGGCGTAGCGTCCAGGCTCTGTAACGGTCCGGACCCGAACCGCAGAAAGCGCCTTATCCGGATGTCTGCCCTTTCTCATCGTTTTCACCCCACAATTACCTCCACATAATATGTGGGATGGGGCCGGACTTCAACGGACCTCTTCGGATCGATCAATTTTGTATCTTATTGAAATTAATGGATTTAATGGACGACATCGAACCATCGTGGACCCTATACAGGCGGACGCTCCCTCCGCCATGCCTAAGATTTTACATATTGATATTATTAGGTTTTAAACACGTCATTGTGTGGCAGTCTTACAATTGGTCTAGTGAACAAACAAGCACGGTACGGTTCCGCTATGAGTCCTAATCTCTCCAGAAACACACGCTTTGCGGCTATACTGATCATTTTAGGTGTTGTAGCGCTGATAGAAGCGCGCCAGCCTTTTCCGTCATTTCGGTTGGGGTCTTTCGTTCTTACCTTTCTTGGCCTTGGCCTTATTAGCTCGCTGCTGCGCGACAAATTGCGCGATGGGTTTGTCGTATTGGCCTCGCTTGCCTTCGGCCTTTCACTTGTCGAAGCCACAGCCACCATTTTAGACGCGGGAGATTCAACTACAGTAACGAATGGCTGGTCGGTTCTCCAGCCTGTCATCGGATGGGGACCTGAGCATGCCGGGCGCTATCATGCCGAAAAAAAAGATCCGAAAACCGGTAGCTCAATTTACAGCGCGGATTACACGATCGATACGAATCTCTTACGCGAGACCCACTCGGCCGAGACCAGCCCAACGATCGTTTTTTTTTGGCGATTCCTTGACCTTCGGAGTAGGTCTGAACAATCCCGACACGCTACCGCAAGTCTTCGCGGATTTGCTCGAACGCAAGCAAAGAGTGCTCAATCTTAGCTTCTCCGGCTATGGACCGCAGCAATTCTTGGTGGAATTGCAGAAGGGCCGTTTCGACGGGGTGATCGGTCCGCAACCGCGGCTTTTCATCTTTGTAACGATGGACGCGCATCTCGAACGAGCAGCTTGTAAACCCTTTTGGATGCGCCGGGGGCCCCGGTACACGTTGGAGAACGGCCAGATCGCGTTGAAAGGAAACTGCTACGAAGGCTGGAATCTGTGGGCGCGGGAATGGCTCGAGAACATGGCTTCCTATCGTTTGTTCATCGAGCCCAATCTTCAGAAATTTACTCACGAAGACATTGAACTCTATATTCGGATCTTGCTCGCCTCGGCGAAGCTGGCGAAGGAGAAATATGGTGTTGAGACACTCATCCCCTATATCCACGATCCTCGCTATAGCAACCCTATCTCGAAAGCGGGTTTCTCCGAGGACGAGATCGTCCAGCGTTTGCGGGAAGGGGGCGCCATGGTCGTTGACGTGTCTCACACGAAAACGGATGCACCGACGAACTCTGCATCAAAGGCGACGGCCATCCAACGGTGTTGGCGAACCGTCTAAGGGCTTCAATCATTAAAGATTATATCGAACAACACGTGCCCGGGATTCCGGTTGCTGGACTGCAATGACTCGAGCGCTTTCCGATCAGATGGACTCGTCTGATCGAAAGGGAAACGATCAGAATCAAAGAGTTGGAGCATGTTCTGATCGAAAAAGTCGTGCAACTTTTTTTAGAACATGCTCTAGCAAAAGCGCCGTCAATCCAACTCGAAAGCATTCTTATAGTCGCGGGCGAGCGCGGGGTTCTGTTGGTCTTTGTAGAGAACACAGTTTCCAATCGCGAGAAACTCGATTTCCGTCCCCATGAAGCAAGCAAATGCATCCTCCGGCGTGCAGACAATGGGCTCCCCGCGCACGTTAAAACTTGTGTTGACGAGGACAGGACAGCCGGTCAATTGCTCGAACCGCGTGAGCAAGGCATAGTAGCGCGGGTTCGTCTCCTTATGAACAGTTTGGACGCGGGCCGTATAATCGACATGGGTGACGGCCGGAATGTCCGAGCGCGCGATGTTCAATTTGCCGATGCCAAACAACGCTTGCTCCTCGGCCGACATTGTGCGGCAGTGCTCGGGCTTTATTTTGGCAACAAGCAGCATATAAGGCGAATCCGCGACGATCTCGAACCAATCGTCTACGCGTTCACGCAAGACCGACGGCGCGAAAGGACGAAAACTTTCACGGTATTTGACCTTGAGGTTCAGCGCTTTCTGCATGCCCGGCGACCGCGGATCGCCGAGAATCGAACGATTGCCGAGGGCACGCGGGCCAAATTCCATCCGGCCTTGATGCCAGCCGACCGCTTGCCCATTCGCGAGCGCCGCCGCCGTCTGCTCGATTAGCGAGGCATCGTCAGCGACGCCGAACACGGCGCCGCTCTCCAGAAGCCGCCGCTCGATATCCGCTTGTTCGTAAGCCGGCCCGAGATAGGCCCCTTGCATGGCGTCGAGCTTTGGCGCGCCGCCCTTGCGATTGCTGCTCGGACTTTCGGCGTGACAGACGGCAAGCGCCGCGCCGAGCGCGCCACCAGCGTCGCCCGCGGCCGGTCGCACGAAAATCTTGTCGAAGCAGCCATCGCGAAGAACCTTGCCATTGGCGACGCAGTTCAAGGCCACACCCCCGGCGAGACAGAGATTGCGAAGCCCGGTTTCGGCCGCGAGCGAACGCGTCAGGCGCAACACGACTTCTTCCTTCACCGCCTAAATCGAGGCCGCGAGATCCATGTGGCGCTGTTCCAACGGTTGCTCGGGACGGCGCGGCGCGGCGCCAAACAGCACGTCAAAGCGGCGATTGGTCATGGTGAGGCCGGTGCAATAGGAGAAATAATCAAGGTTCAGCTTGAACGAGCCATCCGCCTTCACGTCGATCAATTGCTCCAGGATCGCCTTCGCGTATCTCGGCTCGCCATAGGGCGCGAGACCCATGACCTTATATTCGCCCGAGTTGACCTTGAAGCCCGTGTGATAGGTGAACGCCGAGTAGAGCAGCCCGAGCGAATGGGGGAAATGTATTTCCTTGATGATGTGCAGGGCGCCGTCCTGCCCGGTCCCGGCGGAGGTGGTTGCCCATTCTCCAACGCCGTCCATGGTCAAGACGAGCGCCGACGGAAACAGCGATGGATAATAGGCCGAAGCCGCGTGCGAAAAATGATGTTCGCAAAAACGCAATTTGGCCTTATCGCCGAGTGCCGGATCTATTCCCGCGAGTTCGCGAAGCAGATGATCGCGCTGAAACAGCTTCTCGCCGATCCATACCGGCATGGCTTTGCGAAACGAGGCAAAACCGCGCGGCGCGAAGGCGAGATAGGTCTCGATCAGCCGTTCGAATTTGAGGAACGGCTTTTCGTAAAAGACGATGCGATCGATGCCGGCGGTACCGGTCTTGGCTTCGTTCAGGCAATAGGCGATCGCCTTGGCGGGAAAACCCGGGTCGTGTTTTCTGCGGGTGAAGCGCTCTTCCTGCGCCGCTGCAATGATCTCACCGTCGCGGACGAGCGCGGCGGCGCTGTCGTGATAGAAGGCGGAAATGCCAAGGACAAGCATCTCTGGTCCGTCAAAACAGCGTATAAATAAAGGGCGCGACGACAGAGCCTTGGCTCAGGACGAACAAGCCGCCGAAGATCAGGAAAAGCATCAAAAGGGGTAGCAGCCAGAATTTTTTTCGCGTACCCAGGAACTCGAAAAGCTCGGCCAGAATCGACATTGGTTTTCTCTCCTCAAAACTGCCTTTTCAGCGAGTCAGGCGCCGGACCCGGGGGGGTTCTCGCGATCCAATATGTCACGGCTTCGGGGTTCATTTTAATGCGGAGGAGATCCTCGCCCTTCTTGCGCATAAACCAGCTAAGCGGGACAACTGCCCCGAAAAATAAAATCGCCATCACGATGGGATTGACGACGCGGTTCAGGGCAAGACCGAGCTTGAACCAGGCGCGGTTATACGGACCCAGCCACTGAGGGCGAAGGAGCGCAGTGGCGAAGACGGCGATGGATAGATAGATCAGCCTCCATTTAGGGGAACCGGCCCGTTGCAACAATGGCCAAAGGCCCATAACCGCTAATAGAAAGCCAAAGGCGAGGCCAAACTTCCGATTCGAACCCACGGCGATTTTACGGAAGCTTGTAACCGGTTTATGGGTTTGCATCAGGCACCGACTGTTGAGATCCTCTTCGCCATAGCGCGAATCGCAGAGAGCGCTTCCTTGGCGGTGGCTTTTGAGGCTAGCTCATGACTATGGCTATTTCGTTTGCGGACACGATCATCACTAGTGGACAATATCCCGAAATGATCGTTCAAGCGCTCCATAGCGCGTTGTCATTTTGGTGATGATTATTCATCAATAGAGTCAATTTGCTGTCGGCCGTCTGCTACCAAATCAGCGGTGATCTCGCAATTGGGTTATTCTGGGTCAATGAGACAATGCCCGCATGACGATCGAAAACCGTGCCTTCGTCACTGAGTTGCGCATCCATCCGGTGAAGGGACTGCGAGGCGGCTTGCACAGGACAGCCGACATCGAACATTGGGGTCTGGCGGGAGACCGGCGCTGGATGGTGGTGGATGCGGCCGGACGCTTCCTATCGCAACGCGAACACAACACCATGGCACTGGTCGAAGCACGCAACACGGCGACCGGCATCACCCTGACAACTCCGGGTATGGAGGGCATGATCATCCCCTTCCCCGCCCCGGAAACAGAAACGTTCGATGTGGTGGTTTGGCGCGACACCGTCAGAGCCGTCCCGGCGGGTGCCGCGGCGGATGCCTGGATCAGCGCCGCGCTCGGACTTTGCTGCAGGCTTGTCTATTTGGCGGACACCGCCGGCCGGAAAATCGATCCGGCCTACTCATCAGCTGGGCAGACGGTGAATTTCGCCGATGGATTCCCGGTTCTGCTAACGTCCATGACGTCGCTCGCTGACCTCAACACCCGGCTCGCTGTACCAATCCCGATCGGCCGCTTCCGCCCCAATATCGTCGTGAGCGGCGCGGTACCCTGGGCCGAGGATTGCTGGCGCCGTATTCGAATAGGCGACGTGCTGTTCCGCGTCGTCAAGCCGTGCGACCGCTGCATCGTCACCACAATCGATCCGGAAACCGGCCAGCGTCCTGACAAAACCGAACCGCTCCGCACGCTCGCAACGTTTCGCCGCGACCAGCGCGGCGGTGTGATGTTCGGGCAAAATCTGATCCCCGAGAATACCGGCCGGATCGCGGCAGAGGATCGCGTGGTGGTGCTTGAGCACGGGCCGCCCAACGTCATGCTGATGAGCGTCGGCCAGGAAGACATAGTCTGATTTCATCACCGCAGGGGTTTGATCTGAAAGCCGGACGATATGGTCACGGCTTGCTATTCCAGCGCACGCGGCTTTACGGCAGGCAACTCGCGCAAAGGTCTTGCCCAAATGGGTGAGGAACAAAGCCGTTCATGCCTGGCACAACCGGTGCTGGAACTATCGATTTGGGCCGCCTACGTACGAGATGAAAAGAGACATGAATAAATAGGCAGTGCGATCCGCGCCAATCAAGGAGACGCGGCTTCTGTATTTGGGCTTAAAACTCCATCATTTGGACAGAAGGCTTGGACGCGGGTCATAAAATTTTCTGGTAAGGTGCTTGATGACAAGCCTCAGACCTGCGAAAGTCGTAAACAGCTTCTTGAAGCGGCCGCTCCCATAACGGTCTATGCTTGGGACTGGAATGACAGGTGCCCTGCGAGGCTTTCGTTTCTGGCGGTGCGCCAGTTACAATAATGTCATATTCTTCAGCGAGTATAATCGAATGTCGCTATTTTCTAATTTTACAGGGGCTTAGCGGTAAACCGGCGGGAGCAACAAGAGCAATGGCATTTACAAAAACCGATCATGAAGCCCAAAATGGTTCGAATGGGGCCAGTCCTGCCGACGCGGCAGCCAGCGCCGCGGATAAAATTGACGAAACCTCCGAGACTCTTGTCGCTACTGTCGCGACAGTAGGGGTCGTTGGCGTCGGAGTCGCTGTTTTTGAGGCCGCCTTATTGCCCGGGGTCATCTTGGGGGCAGTCGCCGTTCTGGCGCCGAAATTCGTGCCGCAACTGGGCTCAGCCTTGAAACCGCTTTTCAAATCCACCGTGCGTGGCGCTTATAAAATCAGCCAAATGACTCGGGAATTCGTGGCGGAGACACATGAGCACGTCCAAGACATCGTCGCCGAGGTTGACGCCGAGGTCGACAAAAAGGGTGCTTCTCCGACGGAAGCGGCTTCCGCTGCGGCACCGGGCGCTAAATGACAACGGTACCATCAACACCGCCCGCGGCCGGAACGTCCCCGGCTTCGGCCACGGAGCCATTGCAGACTACGCACATGCCGGAAAATGTGAGTGAAGGGGCGAAGCCCAAAACAGGTGCCGCAAAGCACCCGAAGAATTCAGCGCCCAAATTGAAATTGCAAGTGGCCCATCAAGTGCCAGGACGCCTGCGCATGAAGGTAACTTCGGCGAAAGGAAATCCCGAACTCCTAAAAGAGATTGGCGAGGCCTTCAGCGCGATTCCAGGAATCGAGCGCGTCTCGGTAAATCCCGCGACCGGAAGCGTTGTCCTGCATTACGACACGGATCGTCACGACGAGTTTCATGGCGGGCTCGATCGGCATTATCAAGCGACAGGCGCTCAATGTTGCGGTCCGCCAAACACGGAAATAGATGTGCTCGCGAACAAGATCGCGGAGGAAGCGGATTTTCTCGCGCAAAATTCGCATAGTGCAAAAGCGGTGGTGGACCTCTTCAAGAAATTCGATCGGGAGATCAAGCTTGCCAGCGGCAACATGGTTGATCTTAAGATCGTGCTCGCCCTTGGAATTATCGGAATTACCGTTTTGGAAGTCGGCGTGAACACGGCAACGCCGATTTGGCTCACTTTGGCGATCTTCACGGTCAATCACGCCTTAGAAATGCATCAACCGCGCCACCAGGCGGCGACCGCCGGTGCTCCCGTGGTGATCAAGGCATAGTGGTACCCGCATATATTCAAGTTTAGGACTGTCTCGCATGCAATTCGCGATTCGCCATTTCATGCGGGGACGGGTGCGTATTTATGCGCCGGCGCTCTGCCGCAGGCGAACGCTGGCGGAAGCCACTCTAACATGGTTGCGAAGCCACGACGCCGTCAGGCGAGTACGTATAAACTATGACTGCGCCAGTTTGATTGTAGAATATGATGTCGCGCACGAAAATTTGCTGCGGCTGCTTCTAGGCCATCTGAGGTTGATGGATTGGAGCGACCTTCGAGCGCTCGTCACGCCGGATCAGGTTGCTGGAGAGCGCCAACCGCTTGCCGCGCAAGATCTCCTAGCTGCACCGCCACTTGCACCGAAGCGTCTTCCTTTGATCTTGCCGACACTATCGCTGGCGATGACGTTTAGTCTCAATCCAATAGTTCGCGCTATCAATGCTCCCTTGATGCTTTGGAACGCCTATCCGATCGCGCTTAGAGCTTGGCGTATGTGGCGGCGCGAAACCCGTCTGAATGTCGACTTTCTCGACACGCTCGCCATCACCGCTTCGGTCGCCCAGAACCATCATACGGCGGGAGCCTTGATCACTTGGCTGGTTAAGCTCGGTGATTGGTTTCGTGATCTGACGATGGCGGGTTCCAAACGCGCCATTGGCGATTTGCTCGAATTTCAATCAAAGACGGCCTGGATAAAGGTCGATGGTTCCGTGGTCTCGATTCCGGCGCGGAGCCTCAAAGGCGGCGACGAAGTCGTCGTCTATCCGGGCGAACTGATACCGGTCGATGGCGAGATCATCGATGGAAGCGCGTCCATCGATCAGAAAACCATCACCGGAGAAGGGCTCCCCGTAACGCGCGGCCGCGGCGAGGCGGTTTTCGCGGCGACCGTGATCCGCGATGGTCAACTTACGATCCGCGCCATGCGGGTGGGCTCGGAAACGACAGCGGGACAGATAGTTCGCCTGATCGATTCCGCCCCCATTGGCGACACCCGCATGCAAAATCATGCCGAACGGCTAGCGGATCGTTTGGTGATGCCGACCCTCGCGTTGGCTTCCAGCGCGGCGCTGATTTCAAGAGATTTCAACCGTTTCCTTTCGCTGGTGATCGTCGATTACGGCACCGGCATCCGCGTTTCCGCGCCAACCGCCATGTTGTCTTCGATGACCCACGCGGCCAAGGCTGGCATCATCGCAAAGAGCGGCCGCCATATGGAGCGTCTAGCAGAAGTCGACACGATCATCTTCGACAAGACGGGGACGTTGACCCAAGGCACCCCGGCCATAATCGATCTCATCAGCTATCAAGATCGCATCACACCTGGAAACATGCTGGGCCTCGCGGCTGCGGCGGAAAGCCGTCTTCACCATCCCGTCGCCGAGGCCTTGCGCGCCAGGGCCAGGGAATTGCAGCTCAACATACCTCAATGCGATGAAACTCAATACCGGATTGGTTTGGGTGTCGAAGGGCATGTCAATGGCTATTACATGCATGTCGGCAACGACCGCTTCATGCGGCAGAGTAACATTTGTATCGGCCAAACGGCCGCGGACCGAGCTAGCCTCGACGAAAAGGGTTATTCTTGCCTCTATATCGCGGTCGATGGAAAATTGGCTGGACTGGTTCCCTTTGCCGACCAGATCAGACCTGAAAGCCCATCCGTAATCCAACGGCTGAAAGAAATGGGTATCAGGAACACCATTATGCTGACCGGCGACAATCCCGTCGTCGCACGAGCGGTTGCAGAGCGCCTCGGTCTGACGCGCCAATACGCGGAAATGCTGCCGGCTGACAAGGCGGAGGTCATCCAAAAGCTTCAACGGGAAGGCAATATCGTCGCAATGGTTGGCGACGGGATCAACGATTCACCGGCTTTGAGTTTTGCTGACGTGGGCATCGCCATGAAACATGGCGCGGAGGTGACGCACGAGTCCGCGGATGTTGTCTTGATGGAAGACTCGCTTTGGAAGCTGGTCACGGCTATCGAAATCTCGCGTGAGTCCGTAGGGCTAATCAAACAGAATTATGCGATCGTGGTGGGCATGAACACAATCGCGCTCGCATTGGTTCTTCCGGGCAGGCTGATCAGCCCTTCGGCCACCGCGCTGATCAGCAATGGCTCAGCCATCGTCGCGACTCTCAATGGCATGCGCCCTCTTTTACGTTCAAGATGAAGCCGCCCGCTCTAGAGGTGACTCTCTCACCAGCGCATCTTGAGGTGCTTCGGCGAGCACTCCTTTTGTTAGAACGGACGAGTTTCGCGACGCAGCTCTCGGAATATGCTGGACGGCCGGCGAACTATCTCTTGCGAAAGATGCCGAAGACGATAAACGATCGGCTAAATCGCATTGCGGAGATCGCTATTATGAAAAGTCTCGTTGTGGCGATCAAGTCCATAAAACCGGCATCGAATCGGCCTCCCGCGACAAAAGTCTCATCCCTGCTGGCAGGAATAAGTGGTGGCGTTGGGGGATTTCTGGGTGTTGCGGCGCTTCCGGTCGAACTTCCCTTAACGACGATCGTCATATTGCGCGCCATCGCCGACATTGCCCGCCATCATGGCGAAAATCTATCGACGATCGAGGGACGTCTCGCCTGCGTCGAGGTATTCGCACTCGGCGATCGTGGTTCGAACGATGGGGTGAACCTCGGCTATTACGCATCCCGAGCACTGTTGAGCAAATTGACGAGAGACGCTTCTACTTTCCTGACCCAACGCGGCGTCGCATCCGCTTCCACTCCGGTTGTCGGCAGTTTCGTTTCTGAGGTCGCGGCGAGATTTGGTGCCGTCGTCTCCGAAAGAGTGGCCGCCGGTGCGATCCCGGTTATCGGCGCGCTCGGAGGCGCGACAGTCAATCTTATTTTTATGAATCACTTCCAGAAAATCGCCCGTGGGCACTTCATGGTCCGTCGACTCGAGCGTCTTTACGGGACCGAGGTCGTGCAATGGCACTATACGCATCTCGCCAAGCAACAAGCGAAGTCCGCAGCACCAACGGCTGAATAGGCGGCGAAAAAGGCAACCCTATGCTCGAGCGTGGACAGCGCAGTTCATCGCGATGGCCGAAAACGGAAGATCGCCTTGCCGAACTGAAGCGAATGCGCGCCATAGCCACGCTGCTTCTTGTTTCTATGACCATCGTATTCATCCTGACGACCGTTATCAAAAGCGATCAAGTATGGATACTGTATGTGCGGGCGTTCGCCGAAGCGGCGATGGTCGGCGCGTGCGCCGACTGGTTCGCGGTCGTTGCCCTATTTCGACGGCCCTTCGGCCTGCCAATCCCTCACACCGCCATCGTACCGGCAAATCAGCAGCGGATTGGCGAGTCACTCGGCCGCTTCATCACGAACAATTTTCTGACATGGAAAGCAATCAGCCCGAAGCTCGCCGAAATCGACATCGCCGGTTCGGTTGCGCACTGGCTGGGCGATCCGGTCAATGCCCATAAACTTGCTGCCTACGGTGCCTATTTCCTTCCGGAAATCATCAAGAAAGTGCCGCGGGACCGCCTGGGAGAATTCGTTGGATCCCTGTCCCGGCGTGGCGTTGACTCCATTCCGGCGGCATTGCTTGCCTCGCGCGTTTTAGAGACGCTCTGGGCACAGGGCCAAACACAAGCATTGTTGGACAGCGCCATCGAACATGCCCGGACTTGGTTGGCGAGCCACGAAAGTTTTGTTCAACAGAAAGTCATGGAAAAGTCTTCGCCATGGGTTCCGAAATGGCTTGACGCGATGCTCGCCAAAAGAATTATGACAGGTCTGCTCGCGACGATCGAGGAGATGCGCAATCCCAATCATCCTTGGCGGATTGAATTGCGAAAGGCGATCGAGAAAGTGATCGAGGACCTCGCGAACGACCCAGCGCTGATAGCAAGGGGTGAAGCATTGAAAGCGCAATGGTTTGCCAATCCCACTTTCCTTGATCAGATCGAATTTTTGTGGACGAGAATAGAGGAAAGTCTTTATTCGGATCTTCCAGATCAAGTCGAAACCATCGCGGCCGCGTTCGAAGCGGCATTGCTCGGCCTCGCCAAATGGCTGGATGAAGAACCGGCACTTCTTGAGATGGCCAATCGCCGTATCCGGCTTTTGCTTCTGCGCCTAATTCTTCATCGGCGCGTCGAAATCGGCTCCTATATCGCCCGAGTCGTGCAAACATGGGATACATCGACGCTCGTCAGCAAGCTGGAACTCCAGGTTGGAAAAGATCTTCAATATGTTCGCATCAATGGAACCTTGGTCGGCGGGCTCGTTGGACTTTCAATTTTCGCCGCGACAAGGTGGCTCAAGTAACGTTAGATGATCGCAGCGTGCGGGGCCGTGAGGGGCATTGACACATTCACCAACACCGGGCAACCAGAGGCGCTCGTTTGGGCTATTCTGCCGATTTCCTCTTCCCGCTACCACATTCCGCTCGAGATCGTCAAAATGGAGAGCCGATGAGTGAAACGAGCCAGACCAAATTTCCAGCTCAAAATTTGGCGTGGCGGCGCATTGTCGTCAAGCTCTCCGGCGAGGCCTTGATGGGCACGCATAGCCATGGTCTTGACCAAGATACGCTCGCCCGAATCGCCGCAGATCTGAAGAGCGCGGCGGCGCGCGGCGTCGAGGTCGCGGTCGTCGTCGGGGGCGGAAATTTTTTTCGAGGCATAGAAGGTGCCGACAAGGGCATCGAACGCGCCCGTGCCGACTCTATCGGCATGCTGGCGACGGTAATGAACGCGCTCGCCCTCGAATATGCGATCGAAAAACAAGGCCAGACGGCACGAACCCTTTCGGCCTTGCCGATGCCTGCCCTCTGCGAGGCTTATTCGCGGCAGGCGGCCTTGCATCATCTCGGCAAGGGCCGGATCGTGGTTTTGGCCGGCGGCACGGGCAATCCCTTCTTTACCACCGATACCGGGGCGGCCTTGCGCGGCGCCGAGCTTTCCTGCGACCTGATCATGAAGGCGACGCAGGTTGATGGAGTCTATTCGGCGGACCCGAAACGCGATCCGTCCGCGACGCGCTACGAGCAATTGACACACGATGAAGCCATTGCCAAAAATCTTGCGGTCATGGATACAGCTGCCTTCGCGCTTGCGCGTGAGAACCGAATTCCGATAATCGTATTTTCGATCAAAGAGCCGGGCGCGATCCTCGCAGCGCTCGAGGGACGCGGCAAAGCCACTTTGGTTTCGCCCTAATTGATGATTTGGCGTGTTCAACCGCATGGTCTATGAACGGGCCCCGCGCGGAATGCATTAGGGTCCAAAGGGTTCCAAGATGAACGCTGAATTCGACATTTCCGATCTACGGCGGCGCATGCAAGGGGCGATAGCGACATTGAAGCACGAATTGGGGGGATTGCGCACGGGGCGCGCCTCGGCGAGCCTTGTCGAACCCGTGCATGTCGAGGCCTATGGACAAACGATGCCGCTGACCCAACTGGCGACGATCAGTGTGCCGGAGCCACGGATGCTGTCGGTTCAGGTTTGGGACAAAGCAATGGTCGGTGCCGTCGATAAGGCCATCCGCAATTCCAATTTGGGGCTTTCCCCGACCGTCGAAGGTCAGATCTTGCGCATCCGGATTCCGGAACTCAACGAGCAGCGGCGCAAAGAAATGGCGAAGGTCGCGCATAAATACGCCGAAGAGGCGCGGATCGCGGTCCGTCATGTCCGCCGCGATGGTATCGACATCCTTAAAAAGCTGCTCAAGGATAAGTTGATCAGCGAGGACGACGAAAAGCGCCACGAGAACGAAGTCCAAAAAGCAACGGATCACTTCATCGGCGACATCGATTCCGCGCTGAGTGTAAAGGAAACCGAAATCATGCAAGTATAAGTTGCTCTGATCTGCTATAAGCGCTCCGGGCTTGCGGCCTGGTCTCAGCCAGACTTGCTAAGCTGCGAGGGCGCCGCATCCTCATAAGGCGTTTTGCATTTGCAGCCGGCCAGTGGAATCGCGGCAGGGCGATCCGATGAGAGACAGGCTAGATGATAGAAGGGTTGTTTTGCATTAGTAAGGAGAACGCCAAGGGGTCTGGTGGCGCGGGCCATTGGCAGGCCAACCTATGACAATATCATCCATGGTTAAGGACGAGACAGCCCCGCCGGCACAGCAGCGCCTGCCTGGCACGCCAGTGCATGTCGGCGTGATCATGGATGGCAACGGACGCTGGGCCGCAAGGCAGGGGCTACCGCGGATCGAAGGGCACCGGCGCGGGGTGGAAGCGCTTCGTGAAACTGTGCGCGCCGCGATTGACTTCGGGCTCGACTATTTGACGGTGTACAGCTTTTCGATGGAAAACTGGAACAGGCCCGTCGAAGAAGTCGCCGATCTCATGGGCTTGCTTAAACGCTTTATCCGAAATGATCTCAATGACTTGCACAAGTCTGGCGTCAAGATCAAGGTGATTGGCGCTCGCAACAATCTCAACGCCGATATCCGCGCCTTGCTTGAAGAGGCGGAGACCCTCACCACGGCCAATACGCGCCTGACTTTGATTGTTGCCTTCAACTATGGAAGCAGGCAAGAGATCGCCGCGGCGGCGCGGGCTTTGGCGCAACAAGCCTTGGCTGGCCTCATTGAGGTGTCCGAAATCGACGAGACGCTGCTCGCTCGCCATCTCGACACGGCTGGTATTCCCGATCCCGATCTCATCATCCGGACGTCGGGCGAACAGCGACTGTCAAATTTTCTCATGTGGCAAGCGGCCTATTCCGAGTTCGTTTTCCTGCCGATGCACTGGCCGGATTTCGATCGTCAGGCTTTCTCGGCCGCGTTGGCGGAATTTTCGGCTAGAGAACGGCGGTTTGGCGGCGTGACGGGGCAATGCCGGAATGGTAAAGTGCTGGCCGGCGTGACCAAAACATGAGTTATGCCGTCAAAAACCACGTGCGGTTTGCCATGCTGAACGATGCCGCCGGTGCGCCGGACAAAAATTCTTCGGCGCCCAGATTTTTCAGGCAGCGTGGCTTGGCTGATCTCGTTCCGCGCTTCGCATCTGCCATTGTCTTGATGACGGCGGCGCTTGTCTCGGTCTGGCAAGGCGGCCTAGTTTTCATCCTTATTTGGCTTTGCGCCGTCTTGGCGGTCGGGTACGAGTGGCAACAACTGATCGCGGCGCCGCGTCCGCGCATCCGGTTTCTCCTTGTTGGCACTGGTCTCGTTCTTTGCGCGCTTTTTGTCGCTAAGGCGTGGTTCGGCATCGCCTGCGCAGTCCTCGCTGGTTGCGGGCTGGCCCTCGCAATGGCCGCGGGTCCGGGGCGGCGGATGTGGGCTTTTGGCGGGATGATCTATGCGGGTTTGCTGCTTGTTTCCATCGGAGCTCTGAATGGGTCCCCGGACTATGGAACGAGAGCGATCGTTTGGCTGTATGCAACAGTCTGGGGCACAGATGTTTTCGCCTATTTTGGTGGCCGCCTCATCGGTGGCGCGAAGCTTTGGCCGAGGATATCGCCCTCGAAGACTTGGTCCGGCACACTTGCTGGCGTATTCGCCGGCGGGCTTATCGGTGCGGCGATAAGCACTCATGGCCTTGGCGGTCCGGCGCGTGGCCTGCCCCTCTTCGCGCTCGGGCTTGCCGCCGCGGCCGTCTCGCAAGGCGGCGATATATTCGAGTCCTGGGTTAAACGACGCTTCGGCGTGAAAGACTCGAGCGGTTTGATTCCGGGTCATGGCGGCTTCATGGACCGGCTCGATGGATTTATCGCCGCCGCCGTTTTCGCCGCCCTCATTGGGGCCTCGCGCGGGCTTGCTTCGATCGCGGCGGGACTATTCGATTGGTTTTAAGATGGACGGCATCCTTTGGGGATGTCAATGTGCTGTTGTGTAGCTCACACATTATGATTCTTCGAGCACTTCCCTGTCACGTGGAAGCCCGTGCTCGAAAGGACTGGCTCAAATTTAATGAATTGGAGCGTACCGAAATCAAAAAAAGATTCGTTCAACTTTTTCGGGAAATGCTCGCGTTTGAACTCTGTTCCGCCTCGCTCGAAGATGCTCCTTGAATATTTGAACCAATGCGGCGAGGCGGTATGAATAGCATCAGTGAATCCCGGCAAAGACTTGCGGGCGAGGGCGACGTCCGAAGTGTGGTCATCCTCGGGGCGACGGGATCTATCGGCAGATCGACGGCTGAGATCATTTCCGGCGCGAGCGGCGCTTTCCGGGTCGAAGCCCTCGCAGGTGGGCGGGATCCTAAGGCCTTGGCGCGACTCGCGCGCAAACTTGGCGCAAAATTCGCGGCTCTCGCTGACCCCCTCGGCTATGCCGAATTAAAGGACGCTCTCGCCGGCTCCGGAATCGAGCCCGCGGCTGGCGACGCGGCGGTCATCGAGGCTGCGTTGCGTCCAGCCGACATCGTGATGGGAGCGATCGCCGGAACCGCTGGAGTTCCACCGACATTCGCCGCGCTCTCGGCCGGACGCACCATAGCGCTCGCAAATAAGGAATGTCTGGTCTGCGCTGGCGCCCCCTTCATGCGCCAAGCCGCTGCTTCGGGCACAAGACTTCTTCCCGTCGACAGTGAACATAACGCGATTTTTCAGGCCATGGGCGAAGCGAGCCTCGATTCAGTCGAAATGATCACGCTGACGGCCTCGGGTGGGCCGTTCCGGACCTGGACAAGCGAGGCCATTGCACGGGCTACTCCAGAACAGGCACTGAACCATCCGAATTGGTCGATGGGACCAAAAATCACCGTGGACTCCGCCGGGCTCATGAATAAAGGCCTGGAAGTGATCGAAGCGCATTATCTCTTTGGAATCGAGGCGGCGCGGCTCGACATTCTCGTGCATGCGCAGTCCGTGGTACATGGTCTTGTCGCCTTCACCGACGGCTCGGTCACCGCCGGGCTTGCGGCGCCGGACATGAAAGTGCCCATCGCCCATTGCCTTTCTTATCCAAAGCGGAGCACGACCGCAGCGCGCCGCCTCGATTTGGCCGCCACAGGACAACTTACCTTTGAGCGCCCCGATTTTGACCGCTTTCCCGCCCTGCGCGTCGCTCTCGATGCCTTGCGCGCCGGCCATGGCCTCCCCACAGTCTTAAACGCCGCGAATGAAATCGCGGTCGAGGCTTTTCTGAACCGGCTGATTTCGTTTCACGAGATTGCCAGAATGGTGGAGGATGCTTGCAATTCGGCACTTGCCGACGGAGTCGCACACGAGCCGGATACGGTTGCCGAAGCTCTTGCAATGGATCAAGCGGTGCGAGAGAGGTCGCGCTCGGTTCTCTCCCGGCGGGCTGCCGCTGGCGTTGGGGGGCATTAAAGGTGAGGAGTTTGAAACGGATGTGCAGATGGATAGCCGCCGAGCTTAAACCGGCCAACGGTCACACTTTCAATGTTACTTGATCCGTCCCTAATTACTGATCCGCCTCAAATTTCTCATCTTTCGCCTCGTATATGGACAAAGTTTAAGATCGTCGCAATGCTAATAAACCCATGGTCGGCAATATGACACACTATGCAAAATGCATTTTTGAAGTTAAAAAATCATGATTACGGGTGCCGCCATTGCTCCGTTCAAGGTAATTTTGGCAGGGCCGTGTTTATCTCCTAGATCGGCGCTTCCCCCTGAACAAATATGTCTGATGCGGTTCCGCTCAGCAGGGACCGCATCAGCGAGGAAGAAACGATCCGGCCGTCCGTTTGTTGGCCACCGCACCGCGTCGCACCGCGAAGTCTTCGGGGCCATACCGAAAGCTTTGTGAAGACGGGCTAGGAGTTCAAATGTCAATTCTCACACATATTTGGGCTATCGCTGGGTACGTATTACCTTTCCTTTTCGTCTTGAGCCTCGTGGTTTTCTTTCACGAGCTTGGACATTTTTTGATTGGCCGTTGGTGTGGCGTTAAAGTCGATGCTTTCTCACTCGGCTTTGGACCTGAAATTTTCGGTTTCAACGATCGCTACGGTACCCATTGGCGGTTGGCGGCCTTGCCGCTTGGCGGCTATGTCAAATTCCACGGGGACGCTAATGGCGCCTCGATGACGGACGAAGCTGCGGTGGCGGCGATGTCGCCACAGGACCGGGCAGTCAGTTTCATTGCCCAGAACGTCTGGAAGCGGGCCGCAATTGTCGCCGCGGGTCCAATCGCCAATTTCATCCTGGCGATTGTGATTTTCACCGGCATTTTTTATGTGAACGGGCGCGCCATCCTGTTGCCCACGGTAGACAGTGTTGCGGCAGAGAGCGCTGCCGAGGCAGCCGGGTTTGAGCCAGGCGATCTGATCGTAGCGATCGACGGGATCAAGGTCGATAGTTTCGAGGAGATGCAGCGTATCGTGCAGACCGCGAGCGACACGGAACTGGTGTTTACTATTGATCGCGGTGGCAAAATGATGGAGCTCGTCGCGACCCCGCGCCGCCGCGATGTGGTGACCGCGTTTGGCACCACGCGTGTTGGCATCCTCGGCGTCCAATCCAAGGGCAAGCCGGAAAATTGGCACATCCAGCACTATGGTTTAGCCGACTCGGTTAAGCTCGCGGGATCGGAGACCTGGTATGTCATCGCGCGGACCGGCGGCTATCTAAAAGGCTTGGTGGCCGGGACTGAAACCGCCGATCAGCTCTCCGGACCGATCCGGATCGCCGAAGTGTCCGGGGCGATGGCCAAGATCGGCCTTGGTGCTTTGCTGAACCTTGCCGCAATTCTGTCCATTTCGGTCGGCTTGCTGAACCTGTTTCCGATTCCGCTCCTCGATGGCGGCCATCTTTTCTATTATGCAGTGGAGGTGATTCGCGGCAAGGCCATGAATGACAGGGCGCAACAATTCGGCTTCAAGATCGGCCTCATGCTGGTCACAAGCTTGATGATCTTCGCCACCTATAACGATATCCTTCGCCTCACTCGCCAATTCATGCATTGGGGATGATCCTCCGCTGGCGGATGGACTCGGAGTCGTTTGGCTTTAAAAATGTGATTACACGTATAGAAGCAAACGGTTAACCCTGTTTGTTATGAGTCTGCTCACCGCGATGCGTGTCTGATGCGTGTCTTACGTGCCACGGTCCGGCAAAAACGCTACAATGCAACGAAACGTGATTGGCGGGACACGGTAAAGCCTATAAAGCAAGGCTTAACAATACTGGAGGTAATCTTGGCCATTCCGTTAAAATAAGTTGTATCAATTAACTAGCGCCAGCAAGAGTGTATTAATCTTCGTGCAACTAGGGGCCGGTCTGACGATGCGAGTTTTGCGTATGTTTCGAGGCCGGATCGCGGTCTCAGTTGTCGCGTTGGCTTGGCTGGCAGGCGGCACTTTCGTCGCTATCGCCGCCGAAGGCGTTTCCGTACAAGGAAACAAACGCGTCGATAGCGAAACGATCGGGGGGTATTTTACCGGCACGGATCAGGCCTCCATCAATAAGGGCGTTAAGGATCTCTACGCGACCGGGTTGTTTTCCGATGTCAGCGTGAGCCGGGTCGGCGACCGGGTCGTCATAACCGTAACCGAAAACAACGTCATCAACCGGGTCGCCTTCGAGGGCAACAGCGCCGTCAAGACAGAAACGCTGACGGCCGAAGTCCAGTCGAAATCGCGCGGGCCCTATAGCAAGGCCATGGTCGACGCGGATATCGAGCGCGTCAAGGATATTTATCGCCGTTCCGGCCGTGCGGCAGCCTCGGTCACTGCCCGGACGGTGGATCTGCCAAACGGCAAGCTCGACGTCGTCTTTACCATCGACGAAGGTGGAAAGACTGGTATTAAGAGCATCAATTTCGTCGGCAACCAGGTCTATTCTTCCGGCAAGCTCCGTGAACTCATGGAGACGACGGAGATGAATTATCTCTCGTTTTTCAAGACGTCGGATGTCTACGATCCCGACAAGATTGCCTCCGACCTAGAACGGATCCGCCGGTTCTATCTCAAAAATGGTTATGCAGATTTTCATGTCGTTGGTTCCGACGCCAAATTCGACGCGGAACAAGGCGGCTATATCGTCACGATCACGGTCGAGGAAGGGGTTCAATATACCGTCGCCGCGGTCAATGTGGATTCGCATTTGCCCGACATTGATGGCGCTTCGCTGCTCCCTCTCGTGCGTCTCTCGGCCGGTGAAATCTATAATGGCGACATGGTCGAAAAGTCCGTCGATGCGCTGACAAAAGAGGTTGGCAAACACGGCTATCCGTTCACCCAAGTGCGGCCGCGCGGCGACCGCGATCCCGCGACGCGTACCGTGACCATCGCCTTCGTCCTCGAAGACGGCCCACGTGTCTATATCGAACGCATTGACGTGCGGGGTAATACCAGGACGCGCGACTATGTAATCCGGCGCGAATTCGAAATCGGCGAAGGCGACGCCTATAATCGCGTGTATATGGACCGGGCCGAGCGGCGGCTCAACAATCTCGGCTATTTCAAAAAGGTGAAGATCACCAACGAACCGGGATCGACGCCCGACCGTGTGATCGTTGTCGTCGAGGTCGAGGATCAGCCGACCGGCTCGCTGTCTCTGTCCGGCGGTTATTCGACCTCTGACGGTTTCATTGCCGATGTCTCGGTAACTGAAACCAATTTCATGGGGCGCGGCCAATATGTAAAACTTGGGGTCTCCGAGGGGCAGTATAGCCGCGGCGTCAATTTCACTTTTACCGAACCGTATTTTCTTGGCAACCGGATCG
>CAYTRB010000050.1:0-20078 GCA_964440215.1 uncultured Methylocapsa sp. | reverse complement strand
TGGCGGGATGCGCCGGCGATATAAGGGAGATCGGAAGAGAACCCGTCATGACCCCGGTTGGCACGGGTCTGATCACGGATGTGCAGCCTTCCGCCAGCGCTCTCTTTCTCCCGACTAGGCAGCCCAATCACCAGTCATCGATATGGGATGGAGGACGCGCCGATATTTATAGCGACCAGAGGGCCACGAAGATTGGCGATGTCGTGACCGTGCAAATCGCGATCAACGATAGCGCGAGTTTTGGCAATGCGACGGATAGATCATTAAATTCGGAAGTCAACACAGGCTTCAACTGGACGCTCACGACCGGCAATCAAATGAACCAATTCAACCCGCAACTCACATCCAGCGCTCTTTCTTCGACGCAAGGGCAAGGGACGATTGACCGCTCGGAAAAGATTCAATTAGCGGTCGCCGCCGTCGTGACGGATGTCTTGCCGAATGGCAATTTGATTGTGAGCGGCTCTCAGGAAGTTCGGGTGAATTATGAGTTACGCTTGTTAAACGTCGCCGGAATCGTGCGACCGCTCGATATATCAAAGGCAAATACGATCTCCTACGACAAGATCGCCGAGGCGCGGATCTCCTATGGAGGCCGTGGTAGGATCATGGAAGTCCAGCAGCCGACGCTCCTTCAGCAGATTTACGATCGTCTGAAACCGCTTTAACGAGTTTGGATGGCGCGACGATGATCGACGACGAGGAGCCGCCAGCGACGATTAAGCCCGCATTCCCGCCCGTCCTCGTTTGGGCCGGCGTGATGGGAGCCTTGACGCTTCTTGCCGCGGCGGCGGGGACAGGTCTTGGGCTGATGCTTGGCGGATTCCCAGAGAAGGACAGTCCGGAATCCAACAAGCCTCTAAGCGCGGTCAGCCAAATGAAATATGCCGGCGAAACCAGGCTATGGGAACTGCCGCCGATTATCGCCAATCTCGCTGAACCGAGCGACGCTTGGGTCAGAGTGCAAGCTTCGATTGTGTTTGACGGCAAAGCGGTCCCAAAACCCGATCTCGTCGCCGCGGAGATTGGTGAGGATATCCTTGGTTTCTTGCGGACCTTGTCGGAAGCGCAGATAGGCGGCGCCAGCGGTTTGCAGCATTTGCGGGAAGATTTGAACGAACGCGCCTCCATTCGTTCCGGAGGATTGGTGCGTGAGCTCATCATCCAAACCTTGGTGGTTCAATGAAAAAATCTTTCCTTGTTCTGGCTCTGGTGATGGCCTCCGCGACAACGGCCTTGGCGCAAGTGCCGGACCTCAATTCGCTAATCCCGCAAGGAAGCGGGACGGTGACGAGCCGGATCATTCAAATTGTCGCTTTATTGACGGTATTGTCCGTTGCGCCCGGCCTGCTTGTCATGGTGACGAGTTTCACGCGATTCGCCGTGGCCCTGTCGTTCTTGCGGTCGGGGCTCGGTCTGCAAAGCACGCCAGCCAATTTGATTCTGATAAGCCTGTCTCTGTTTATGACGTTCTATGTCATGGCGCCAACTTTCGAGCAGGCCTGGGACGATGGCGTGAAGCCCCTCATGAACAACAGTATGACGGAGGAGGAAGCCTTTGGCAAAATCGTCGAGCCCTTTCGGGCCTTTATGATGGCGCAGGTGCGCGACAAGGATCTCAAGCTTTTCGAGGAATTGGCAAGGGACAATTTCAAGACAAAGGATCAGACAAAGGACTCGATGAGAGTGCTGATCCCCGCCTTTATGATTTCGGAATTGCGGCGCGGCTTCGAAATCGGGTTTCTTATCATGCTTCCGTTTCTCGTCATTGACATGATCGTGTCCACGCTGACGATGTCGATGGGAATGATGATGTTGCCACCCTCGGTGATCGCGCTGCCAATTAAAATTTTATTCTTCATCCTGATCGACGGCTGGAACCTTTTGATCGGGAGTCTCGTAAGATCTTATGCATAGCCAAATTTTCAATATTGTGTGTGCCAGCATTAAGCATTGCGCAACGATCATCTGATAACAAATACACATGGCAGATTGGATCGGCTATAAGGATCCAAAGGCATTATGCCGTTCTGCCGTACCGGCGAAAACCCGGTATGTCCCCGCAGCTTCAAACAATTTTAGGGACATACAATGTCAGGTCTACTAACGTCCAGTCTTTTAACAAATACGTCCGCGATGACGGCGCTTCAGTCACTGAACCAAACGTCGACGAGTTTGAATCAAACTGAAAACGAAATATCGACCGGTTTGGCCATTGCGAACGCCTCCGATAACCCATCCTATTGGTCGATCGCGACTCAGATGACCTCGAATGTTGGGGCGCTCGGCGCGGTCAGCAGCGCGCTTGGCGAAAGCCAGTCGATGGTCGGGACGATGAGCGCGGCTCTGAATTCCACTATTTCGGTGATGGACGCGATCAAGAACGATCTTGTCACGGCTGCCCAGCCAGGCGCCAATTTGAGCGCGATTCAGACCGACATTACCGCGCAGCAGAACGCGCTGCTCAGCATCGGCCAATCGTCCACTTTCAACGGTCAGAATTTTCTCGAAACAACCGGCGGCAATGTTGACCTCGTTGCCTCCTACAATTCGACAAATGGTGTCAGCTTTCTGACCGTCGACACGACTAATACGCAGCTGTTTGGCACACAGGGCGCGGCGAGCACGGTCGGCATTCTCGGCCAGAAGGGCGCAGCCTACACAAGCGCCTCGGTCCTTACTCTGAGTGTTACCGCGGCGACCGCGGGCGACCTTGCGAACATGCTAACCGATGTCGAGACCGCCATCGGTTCAATCACCACCGCCGCGAGTACCCTCGGCGGGCTGACGACCAACCTTTCGACTCAGGCGAACTATGTCTCCAATTTGAGCGATTCGCTGACCACAGGCGTCGGTTCGCTTGTCGATGCAAATATGAATGAAGCCGCCACCAAGCTTGCCGCTCTGCAAGTCCAGCAGCAGTTGGGCGTACAGGCTCTCAGCATTTCGAATTCGAACACTCAACTGATTCTGAAGCTGTTCGGGCTGTAACAAATGGTCTTCTGAAAACGACCGTGCTCCTGATGGGAGCGCGGTCTTTTTTTGCAATGTCCGGGCAAGCTTGCCGGCTCAGATTGCGCATCCTATGCGGTGGGCATGATTGAGGCGGCGGATGGCGGTACAGGAGCAGATTGAACGTCTCTGGACCAGTCTTCTGAAACTTGGTTCGCGCCGCCTCATTGCACTTGGCGTGATCGGCGTTTCGGTATTCGCCATGACCGGCTTGGCGGGTTATTTTTTGAGCAGGCCAGCCTCTGAGATCTTGTATGCCGGTCTCGACCGGCAGGACGTCGGCAGGATCGCTGGGGCCCTAAAAGAGGCTAATATACCGTTTGACGTAAGCTCCGATGGCGGCACCGTGCTGGTCCGCTATGGAGAGACGGCACGAGCGAGGATGCTGCTTGCGGAGAAGGGCCTGCCGAACAGCCCGAATGCCGGCAATGAGCTCTATGATAAGCTCGGTTCCCTTGGCCTAACGTCTTACATGCAGGAGGTGACCCGCGTCAGGGCGCTCGAGGGCGAGCTGGCGCGTACGATTCAGCTGATGCGTGGCATCAAGGCGGCCCGTGTACACATCGTGTTGGCCGACGAAGGCTCGTTCCGGCGCACGCGGCAGCCGCCGTCGGCTTCCGTCGTGGTTCGAACCGAAACGCAGGACGATCTCGTCGCGGCCAAGGCCATACGCCATTTGGTCGCCGCCGCGGTACCCGGAATGACACCCGCGGAGGTCGCGGTTTTGAGCACCGATGGCGTGCTTCTCGCGGCGGGTGACGATCAAGCCGATGCCGCGCCAGGCGCCATGCTCGCGCTTGAAAAGACTGTTTCACGGGAAATACTCGACAATGTGCGCAAGACGCTCACGCCCTATCTCGGGTTACCCAATTTTCAAATCAGCGTCGCCGCCAGACTGAATACCGACAAAAAGCAAACAAACGAGACAATCTTCAACCCGGATTCTCGCGTCGAACGGTCCGTCCGAGTGGTAAAGCAGAACCAGATTTCGCAAAATTCCTCCAGTTCATCGCCAGCCACCGTGCAACGCAATCTGCCGCAGGAAAATCCCAGCGCGAATGACGGCAAGCAGTCGACCGACGAAAACAAAAAGCAGGAGGAATTGACCAATTACGAACTCTCGTCGAAGACGATATCCACGATAAGCGGCGGTTATGGGATTGATAATCTTTCGGTCGCGGTGCTTGTCAATCGAGCAAGTCTATTCGCTTCGCTTGGCGGCAACCCGGTGCCGGAAGCAGTCGAGCGGCGAATGAGCGAGCTCCAGCAATTGGTCGCCTCCGCCGCTGGGACCCGCAGCGAGCGAGGTGATATTATTAAAGTGGTGGCGGTCGACTTCGTTGATTCTGGGCATGATCTTGAGCCGCAGCCGTCCCTTACCATTGGCGATTTGTTACTGCGTCAAACCGGGACCGTCGTGAATGCCGCAACGATCCTCGTTGTGACGTTGCTGTTAATCTGGTTTGGCTTGCGCCCGGCGACAAAGGCGATTTTGTCCATGCCCGGCAGGCAAGCTGACGCCAGTGCGGAATTGGTGGCGCTTGAAAACCTGGGTGACACTGGGTCCAGCGATGGGGCAACGGAGCGTCGGCCGAATTGGAACACGGCAGAGGACACAAATCTGATCGAGGATTTGACCAGCAGCCCGAGGCATTCGCCGCAACAGCGTCTGGAGCAAATCGTCGAATTCGACGAAGACAAAGCCACCGCCATTTTGAAACAATGGCTGCATCAATGAGGACCCGGATGATGGCTCGCCCGGTGGCACATTATCTGGTCGAATTCGGATCGCCGCCGGTTATGGAAGCCTTGGTGGAGACCAGTCACGGCGCGTCCGGTCAGGACCAGCCGGACGAGCCGGTGGTCGAAGATCCCGAGATTTCGCTTCAAGTAGCGCGCGACATGGGCGTATCAGAAGGGCATGCTGCAGCTCGCGCCGAATACGAAGCACAACTTCTGCAAGAAAAGCTCGCGTTCGATGCGCATCTTGCCGCCGAACGAGATCGGTGGACGCGCGAGGAAAGCGAAAGGATAAGCCAAGATATCAAAGCGATCTTTGTTGAAGTCGAATCGAATATTGCAGAGTACGTTGAGCGTATCCTTGCGCCTTTTGTCGTCGATGCCCTGCGTCGCCGAATGACGGACCTGCTTGCCGAAAATGTTGGTGTCCTGCTGGGCGGCAGTGAACATCTCATCATCGAGATTCATGGCCCGGAGGATCTGCTTGCCATGTTGCGCGAGAAACTGGCCGCCTTCTCAAGCGCGATCGATTATTTGCCGGACGATTCGATCGATGTCCGGATCATTGCCGATCAAACAAAGATAGAATCGCGGATAGGAGCGTGGCTCGAGCGCATAAAATCACTGCCGGAGTAATCAATGGCGGAGCCTGAGCATCATGAGATTTTTATCATCAAGCGTCATAGCAGTCACGAGGAGGAGCATCGCGGCGGTGCCTGGAAAATCGCCTTTGCCGATTTCATGACGGCCATGATGGCGCTGTTTCTCGTTTTGTGGCTGATCAGTTCGACCAGCGATAAGACGAAACACACGGTTGCCCAATATTTCAACCCGGTGAAACTCGTGGACATGACCACCCTAAAAAAGGGGTTCCGCGATCCAAAGGAAACTGAAATGGGATCGGGACCGAATACCAGGGAGTCGCTGGAGGAAGCCGATTCGAGCCGGCGCAACCGCTCGGTGAAGACAAAGGACGATGCAAATTGTCAAGCCGACTTAAAAACAGCCGAACAGACAGAAGCCGCACTTTTCCGGGATCCTTATGCGGTTCTCGCGGAATTAGCGGCAAGTGCGCCTCCTAAAGCCTCGAAATCCTCGTCCGGAGTGGCTGCGGGCGGGGCCCCTTCCGATATACCAGGCAATTTCAGCGATCCTTTCACAACCACACCGCAAGAGCGGGAAAATTTGCCCGAAAGCCTATTGCCTTTGGCGCAGGGCAAGGATGCTCATGGCAAGGAAACCCAAGGCAAGGATGCCAATGAGCATGGAGCAGCGGACGCGCCCAAGGCACAGGAAACCGCCGATAAGGACGATCCTCGACTGGCACCTGAGCCGCCAAGCAAGGTGCAGCCGGAGCAAGGCCCACGCGCGGAGCGCGGCCCGGAAGCGCCGCGTTCGACCGCAGCCGTCAAATTGAGGTCTGACATTGTAGATGCAATCAATAATGGCGCTCATATGCCGGACCTCCCGCACATTGAAGTTCAAGCCACACCTGAAGGCATCCTTATCAGTCTGACCGATGATGCCAACTATTCGATGTTTGCCATTGGCTCCGCCGAACCGCAGACCGCAACCGTTCAAATCATGGAAAAAATAGGCCAGATTCTCAAGGCCGGTTCTAGTTCCATCGTCATCCGCGGACATACAGACGGCCGTCCTTACAAGTCAGCGATTTACGACAATTGGCGGCTCTCGTCGGCACGCGCGCACATGGCGCTTTATATGCTGGCGCGTGGTGGATTGAGCGAGAAGCGTATCGAAAACGTCGAGGGTTATGCTGACCACCATCTAAAGACTCCCAATAATCCGAATGCGTCGGAAAACCGGAGGATCGAAATCTTGCTGCGGAAGGAAAATCCATGATCGGATGGACAAAACCAGCGTTCGGATTGGCGCTTGCGGCGCTTTTTGCCAACCAGACGTTCGGGCTAGAAGGGGCAAGGCTCGAAACGAAGCAGCCATTCGAGATTGTCCGATCGATACAAGCTCTTCAAGATCAAATTGTCCGCGGGAATGCCGGTGCTCGTGCAAAATTGCCGGCACTCATCGAGCTCATTTCAGAGCGCTTGATGGCGGTGGACCAGGAGGTTTGGCGGGATCCGAGAAACGCCCGCGCAGTGGTGATCTACACGCTGAGTGGCGGCCAGGCGCGAGTCATTCGAAAAGTCATCGAGACCGGACACAGTTCAGAGCCGGAGCTCACACTCATGCGTGGTGCGCTCGCCTATGTGGAAGGGCATGAAGCCGAAGCGCAAAAACTTCTTTCCGGAATCGACGCAAAAGCATTATCCCCGGCAGCCGCAGGGCATATCGCCATGATTCAATCAGCTTTGGTTGCGAAAGAGGATCCTGGCAAAGCGATGCGGCTGCTCGATCAGGCTCGCGTTCTGGCACCAGGAACACTGGTGGAAGAGACGGCTTTGCGCCGCGAGCTTGTTCTCGCCGATGAGATCGACGACATCGACAAATTCACATTCTTGTCCAGCGAGTACATTTGGCGTTTTCCGGGTTCGGCCTATTTCGAAAGTTTCCGTCAACGCTTCATGTCTTCGGTTGTCCATTTCGGCCTGACGATTAAGCCAGCCCAATATGCAGCACTCGAAGAATTGTCTGGCCAAATCGATTCAGCTGGCCAGCTCGGGCTTTATTTGCAGATAGCGCAAAGAGGTATCATCGAAGGCAAACCCGGCGTCGTGCGCTTTGCTGCGTCGAAGGCGGTTCGCTTGTCGGTTGATGGCAGTGTCGAGCGGGCGCGGTCGAAACTCTATGAATCGGCGGCGCTTATTTTGACGGATCAATTCGAAAAAGGGGTGAGCGAACTTGACTCGGTCGATGCGTCACGCCTGCCAAAGCAGGACTCCGAACTCAAGGAGGCCGTCACCTCATTGGCCAAGATGATTGGCAATGCTCCGAGTAATCCGCCGGTTGCGCAGGAACCAAATGAACATGGAATCTCTTCAACCTCCGATCTTCCTGCAACCGCATCGGCATCCGCCCTTATCGATCTCGCGCGGCAGAATCTTGCACAGACTGACAAAATGTTGGAGAGGAAGTCACCTTGAACGGCATCGATCGGTTCTTGCCTGCAATCGTCCTTGATGCACGAGTCATGTCCCCGGCGGCAAAAGGGGGTAACGCCGCGGGTGTGCAAGCAGATACAGATGCGGCCGCGGCTTTTGGCGGCCACCTTGAGGATTTGTCGAGACAGGAAGGCAAGGCGAGCGATTCGGTTGCGCTTGCGGGCCACCCCAATCGCACCATCCCGGCCTTCGTCCAACAGAGCTTTTTGCTTGCGACAAAGACGGTGGAGGCAGCCGGGCAAGGCCCATCCGGGCTGGGAACGATCATGCCAGACAGGCGAGCGACAATCGCAAGTCAGCGGGCGAGCGGTAAGACACCGGAGGCCACGAACGCGGCTGCGCGATCAGCCGCCGACTCCGACAGGACGCCGGCCACGGCGACCGGTTCAATGATCGCCGGTCCGAGCCAGAGCGCTCGAAAGGATACTCTCGCGAGGGGAATGCTGGCGCCAGTCGGGGATGTATCCATCGCGGATGACAAGAGCCCGCCCCCTGGCCAGCGTCCGGCGAGCAACATCATCCGGGACGCTCACAATCGCGCTGTTGCCGGTAATGTGGAGGTTGTCATGCCTTCGCCGCTTGCGCCGGGCTATCCCTTGCTGAGCGCTTTTCCGGCCACCGGCCAAGCAAAGGGAGACGCTTCCAATGGACCGGCGGCCTCACAGGATTCATCGCTTGCCGGAGCAGCGAGTGTTTTGGGCGCATTAGGAGAAAAGGGTTCGTTGGAGGCGCCCCCTGCTATACCCCATGATTCGCATGCCGCCTGGACGCCGCCGCTCGCACCCATTTCGACTTCGCAAGATAAACCAGTCACCCCATACATTGCCGAGCCCTATGCAAGCCTGACGGCAGATCCCCTAGGCGGCCAAAGTCCGGATTTTGCTGCTGCGTCGCCGGCCCGGATCTCAATTGTCGATCAACAGACCCATTTCGCGCCGGTCAAAGGTCTTTCACCAGCCCAGCAATTGGCAAACCCGAGTGCGGGTTTCGTTCCCGTCTGGGGGGCCCGGGATACCCGTGGTCTTGCTTCTTCAGGAATAGTTGTGTCGGTCACTGGAGAAAGCACCATTGCTAGCGCGGTTAAGCAAGCGAGCGCCGAACCCCGGGCGAGTCATACCGCAGATCCCAATGGCGGCTCCGGTCCGGAGGCTGCTGCTTCGGCCCCGGTAAAGATCGCAAGAGCCGGTCAACAAAGCTCCTCCGCGCCAGCCAAGGGTATTTCGCCAGCCCAGCAATTGGCGAACCTGAGGGCAGGTTTCGTTCCCGTCCGGGGGGCCAGGGATACCCGTGGTCTTGCTTCTCCGAGGCTAGCTACGCTGGTCACCGGAGAAAGCACCCTTGATAGTGCGGCTACACAAGAGATTGCCGAACCCCAAACGAGTCCTACGGCGGACCCCAATGGCGGCCACGGTCTGAAGGCCGCTGCCTCGGCCCCGGTAAAGATCGCAAGAGCCGTTCAACAGAGCTTCCTCGCGCCGCCCAACGGACTTTTGCCCGCCGAGCAGATCGGCGAATGGGTTACCGCTGGAATTAGTTCGAACATGCTCGCTGCCGGTGCGGCAACTGTTCAAGCGGTCCCTGCGGCCGGTGCGTCTGGCGCGGCCGGTTCCCTTCACTCCATATCCCGGGTCCAAACCATGCAAGTTCAACTCGATCCCGAGAGTTTGGGCAAGGTTACCGTCAGCATGCGGATTGCGGGGTCGCGGCTCGATCTTCGTGTTGAGACCGAACGTCCCGAAACAATGCAGCTGATCGGAGACGAAAAGGATTTGCTTGCCGGTAAGCTTCAAGCCGCCGGTTACTCCCTCGAGACACTTATCATCCAGCCGGTGGCGCCGCCGTCGCCGCATCAGCAGATGGGTGTGAATACGCCAT
The DNA here is from genome assembly GCA_964440215.1 of uncultured Methylocapsa sp. Classification (GTDB taxonomy): domain Bacteria; phylum Pseudomonadota; class Alphaproteobacteria; order Rhizobiales; family Beijerinckiaceae; genus Methylocapsa. The sequence continues at coordinate 10,371 of CAYTRB010000050.1, read as the reverse complement.
CCAACGGACCAGACCAATCTGCCGGCCAATCCACCGGCCAAGCCAATGGAGGGCCAAGCACCCATGACCATTCTTCGACGCACGACGACCGCCAGCGGTCCCGCCCGGTATTGGCGGATGAAACACAGGATGGTGCTGGCGTTCGTCTTGCCGGCGGCGATCTTTATTTATGACAGGCAAAGCCTTGCCCGTGCCGTGGAAACCAATGTCTGCGAGCGGGAGATGACCGAGGCAGCGAAACGATATGATGTTCCACTGGCCGTGCTTTATGCGGTCGGCATGACGGAAACCGGAAATCGAGGGTCGTTGCAGCCCCTCGCTCTCAACCTCCAGGGGCCGTCTTTTTTTGCCGCCAATTTGCGCGATGCTCTGCGCCGTTTCGAAGAGGCGCGCAAAAGCGGTGTGAAGCTCATCGATATCGGCTGCATGCAAATCAATCATCACTACCATTCAAGCCAGTTCCACTCCCTTGAGGCCATGTTCGACCCCCACGAAAATGTCGACTATGCGGCGCGATTTCTCAAGGCGTTGCGGGCCAGGGAAGGCAGCTGGACCTTGGCAGCTGCGCGATATCACGCGGGGCCAGCCAACGATCCGGCCCAAAAGCAATATGTCTGCAAGGTGATCACCAACATGGTGGCGAGCGGTTTTGGGGCCTGGACCGCGAATGCACGCGCCTTCTGCAATGATTCAGAACGGTGACTTTGCGGCTCCCACAAGCGAGTAATCTCACTGTTTACAATCTAAACGCGAAAAAAACAACTTATACGGTAATTATCGTTTGACATTTAACTTTAAGTTGTTAATTTTTAATGAAAGAAGGTGAGATTCGCCGGAGATTTCAATGTTAGTGATAGTTGACGAACGTGAAATTGTGACATCTGGTTACACATGCCGTTTTGGTAGCGAAGGTGTTTCTTCCACTGGATTTTGCCCGTTGGAATTTCAGGAATGGGTGGCGACGGTCGCTGACGCCGACCTCTTTGCCGTTGAAGCATTTCTCCTCGGAGACTGCCGGGACCGGCAGCTTTATCCCAAAATGATCAAGGATCGCACCCGCGCTCCGGTCATTGCTATGAACGAAACGCCGTCGCTTGAGCAGACTCTGGATCTGTTCGCGGCGGGTGTCGATGACGTCGTTCGCAAACCGATCCATGTTCGCGAAATACTGGCCCGGGTAGGGGCCATCAGGCGTCGGCACGAGAAAGAACGCGACTCCGCAGAGGTTGGCGAATTGCGGGTCTTTTTTGATGGCAGGGATCCCCAACTCAAGGGCGTTCCTTTGCCTTTGCCGCGGCGGGAGCGCAGGATCCTTGAATATCTGGTCAATAACCGGGGCCGGCGTGTCAGCAAGGCTCAAATCTTCAATTCCATCTACGGAATTTTTGACGAAAATGTCGAAGAGAACGTGGTTGAAAGCCACATCAGCAAACTGCGCAAAAAATTGCGCCGCCAACTCGGTTATGACCCCATTAATTCGGTTCGTTACTTAGGCTATCGTTTGGATGAATCTATTGGCGGGGACTAAGCCGGGATGCCGCCGGCGCGCGAGAGCAATTAGCCGCATAAGGCACTGCGGCCAACGCCCCAAGGTGACCAGCAAGAGAAACCAGTATGTGACCTTCGTGCCGTTCAAAGGGCCGTTTTTTCCTTGGCCTTGCTAGATAAGATAATCTGAAGTTTAAGAGTGAGGCCGTTGGCAGCGAAACTTAAGGCAGTCCAGCTGTTGAGCGCTTTTCGTTCAACAAAGCTTGCGTGATCGAAACTAAAATTGCTGAACGACGAGAATTGCGGAAGCCTCGGACCCGGCCTAACTCCATCTCGTGTCATAACCGGCGGCGCGCCAGAGCATCGACCAAAAAGTCTACAGATTATTTGGTCAAACTCATGTGACAAAACAAAGAATGAAAGTGTGACCGTCAGCGATACGTAATGAAGTGCTCAAGGTCTAGCCAGATAGGCCGTCACCATGTCTCGCGGTTTCGAGCAATCGCAGAGCCCCGTACTTGACTCTTACCTGTAGCCTGCCGTCGCCCGTGGCATCACTGCATCCAAATCCCCCATTGCCCACCTCTTTGCGGAGCAGCTACGCCGCCATTGTACAATCTTATGTCGGCAAACGGCGACTGTCATCGTTTTGCAAAATTTCAAAGAAACGTCATATTAGGGAGAAGCGTTCGAATCAGATTTAGGAGGAACCCAAGATGCGGGGCGAGGTAAAAGCGCCTGGCGATAGGCTGAAGCCATACGATCTGCAGCGCCGCTGCGCGGCGGTGATCGCTAGCTTGGCTTGGTCTGGCTTGGGAATGCAGCTCTATTTCGACGTTCAAGAGGCGCTGATCAAGAACCAGCCGGTCTCCCGGCATATTATCGATTTCTTCAGCTTCTTCACGATCGAGACCAATATTCTCATCGCGCTCGTTCTCACGATTTATTGCACACAGCCGCAAGCGGAACGATTTCTGACCGGGATAAGCTTCGTCTCGGCTCTTGTTGTCTATATCATCGTTGTTGGCGCGGTCTATGAGCTGTTGTTGCGGCATTTATGGCACCCGCGTGGAATGCAGCTCTTGGCCGACATTGTGCTGCATGACGCCGTGCCCCTCCTTTACTCTTTGTATTGGCTGATTTTTATCTCCAAGGGCAGCTTGCGATGGTCCGATTCTGCCATATGGTGCCTCTATCCGATCCTTTTTTTCCTTTATAGCATGTTTCGTGGTGTAACCTTTGGCATCTATCCCTATCCTTTCATTAACGCCGCCCAGCTCGGTTTTGAACGAGTCTTTGAGAATGCGTTGATATTGCTTGCCGTTTTTTACGGACTCGGGGCTGGTTTGACCGTCCTCGATCATGCGCTTGGCTCTGACAACCGTGGGCGAAGCGGGCTTGGCAGGGCTGCCGAACTCTGACAAATAGGGCCACGGTTCAACTCAGGCTACGAGGAGTTGCAATGACCGGGGGACAACGCCGTCTGCCGGAAAAGCATCCTCTTGGCCGGCCTCACCCGTGTACAGTCGCGGCTGCCTAACCTTGCCGCGTGGAATGATTTCAACTCAATGAGACCTCATGACAAAAAAGCTTTTGTTCTTATTGGACACCGATCCGGCGCCGAGCGTCTTTGACACGGTCGTCGGCTATGACGGCGGCGCCGATCATGTCATCGGCTATGGCGGCGTGACGCCGGAAAGCGTCGCTTGGCTTGTCGACGGAACGATCTACACGCGGGGCCCCAAGGAAAAGCAGTATACCGCGATCTTCGTCGGAGGCGGCAGCATGATCGCCGGCGAGGCCTTGTTCAAGGCGGTCAAGAAGCGCTTTTTTGCGAATTTCCGTGTGTCCGTGATGTTGGACAGCAATGGCTCCAACACTACCGCGGCGGCCGGTGTCGCGCTGCTGGCCAAGGCAAAGCCACTAGCCGGCAAGAAGGCGATCGTACTCGCCGGCACCGGTCCGGTCGGCATGCGCGCGGCGGCGATGCTGCATATCGAGGGCGCCGAGGTCGCTATCACCTCGCGCTCGAAACAGCGCGCGGAAACGGCGAGCAAGGCCATCAACGATCGTTTCGGCTTTGCTCCGGCACCCATCGAGGCTGTCGACAATGTAGCCCGCGCCGCTGCGGTTAAAGGTGCGCAAATCGTGTTCGCCGCAGGCGCCATCGGCATCCCATTGCTCGATGAAAAGGACTGGCAGCACGATCCGGCGATCGAACTGATTGCCGACTGCAACGCGCAGCCGCCACTCGGCATCGGCGGCGTCGAGGCGATCGACAAGGCAAAGGAGCGGCACGGCAAAATCGCAATCGGCGCTCTGGGCTTGGGGGGCCTGAAATTGAAACTGCATCGCGCCTGTATTGGGCAGCTTTTCGAAAGCTCCGATCATGTGTTCGATGCCGAGAATATCTATGCACAAGCCAAAGCCCTGGCTTGACTTTCGAGGACGACGACACCCATGACCGCGAAGAGTTCCATTCAAACCTTTCTCGATGATCTTGCCAGCGAACGTCCGACGCCCGGCGGCGGTGGCGCGGCGGCGGTGTCTGGCGCCATCGGCGCGGCGCTTGTTTCCATGGTGGCCAATCTCACCATCGGCAAAAAGAACTATGAAGCGGTCTGGGAAGACCTCGAGGCGGTGAATGCCAAGGCGGAGGCATTGCGCACCGATCTGATCGGCGCGATCGACGAGGACGTCGTGGCGTTCAATTCCGTGATGGGCGCCTATGGACTGCCGCGCGCGACCGACGAAGAAAAAGCCAAACGCACGGCGGCAATTCAAGCGGCCTTGAAGGATGCGACGCTCGCACCCTTGCGCGCCGTCAAAGCTTGTTTTGAGGTCATCCGCCTGTCCGCCGTCGTTGCGGAAAAGGGGAATCTCAATGTCATCAGCGACGCCGGAGTCGCTGTGCTTGCGGCCAATGCCGGGCTGCGCAGCGCGGCGCTGAACGTGCTGATCAACGCCAAGGCGATCAAGGATCGCGATTTCGCCGAGGCGCATATCGCTGAAGTCAATGCACTGCTCGCGCAGGCGGCGGAGACGACGGACTCCGTTTATCAGACGGTCAGAACCAAGATCGGCTCGTAGATTCGTGGTATCGTGGCGTAAACGGGTTTCCGCGCTGTCGGAAAAACATGGACGCCGATATGTTCGCCCGGTACTTCCAGGGGCGCGCTCATATCGTGCAAGCGACGGATTTCATTGAGTTTTATCTGCATAATTGGTGCAGGCCTTAAGGATAAGATCATGCGACAAAACTAAAGAGATAGACACCCCATGCGCGCGTCCTTTTGAAACGATCATGGGTTTAGCCGTCAAAATGGGAGAGCCGGTTATAGAGGCAGCGTTCGTTCGATCATGTCCAAAGTTCATTCAGACAAAGAAGCCGTATTGATCGATGGCAAGCGCGTCGCGGCGCGGGCGCTTGCCCATGTGGCGGAAACGACCCGCGCGCTCGCCGCGCAAGGACTTACGCCCGGTCTCGCAGTTCTCCTCGCCGGCGAAGATCCGGCAAGTCAAGTCTATGTTAAATCCAAGGGCAAGGCCGCGCATGACTGCGGATTTCACTCGATCCAGCATGACCTTCCCGCGACAGTGAGCGAAGCGGATTTGCTGGCCCTGATCAAGCACCTCAATGCGGATTCCGACATCCACGGAATCCTTTTGCAATTGCCATTACCGAATCGGCTTGATCCGAGCCGCGTCATCGAAGCCATTTCGCCGGGCAAGGATGTCGATGGCCTGCACCCGTTCAATGCCGGGCTGCTCGCGAGCGGTGATATGACGCGCGCGCTCGTGCCTTGCACCCCGGCCGGCAGCATGGTGCTGCTCGACGCGGCCGCCGCGGCGCTAGGCGTCAATCTTTCGGGCGCCGAAGCCGTCGTCGTCGGCCGCTCCAATCAGGTCGGTAAGCCTATCGCCCAATTGCTGCTCGGCCGCAATGCGACGGTAACGATTGCCCATTCGCGCAGCCGCGATCTGCCGGCGATCGTCGCGAGAGCCGATGTGGTTGTGGCCGCCGTCGGCCAGCCAGAGATGATTCGCGGTGCCTGGATCAAGCCCGGCGCGATCGTTATCGACGTCGGCATCAACCGGGTAGCTGGGGAAGGCCGGGACGCGGCCGGGCGGCCGAAAACGAAACTTGTCGGCGATGTCGCCTTCGCCGAGGCGATCGAGGTTGCCGGCGCGATTACTCCAGTGCCCGGCGGTGTCGGACCGATGACCATTGCAATGCTGATGGAAAATACGCTTCGCGCAGCGCTTTTGAGCTCGGGGCGAAACCCGGTTTTCTAGATCGCGATGAATATGGATTGACCCAATCCGAAATCGTGAACGTGATCGATTCTTAGAGTTTAGAGCGGGATGCGGGCGGAAAACCGGTATCCACTGTTCCTCATTCCGCTCTTTCGTCCCGCTGAGGCTTGGCCTGGGGATCATCCGCCGGCAATTCTAAAAGTTAACCTCGCGGAAACCTTAACGGCGTCTTATGGCGCTGTTTGGATCGTGGAGTCGGCTATGGACTGGCGCGACTGGGACGCGCTTGGCACCGCGCGGTCCCGCGAATGGGATCTCGGCTTGGTTTACGAGGCTGTCTCCACCAAAAAATGGTGGTTGATCGGCCTGCCTGTCGCCGCCTGCGTTCTCATCGCTGGCCTGCTTTGCCTGCAAGCGCCGCGCTATAGCGCCGAGACGCAGATTTTAGTCGGTTCCCGGACGGCCGGCTTAATCGGTCTGAGGTCAAGCCTTGCGCTTTTCGGCGGCGCGAGCGGCGGCACTGGGCCTGCCGCCGGCCAGGCGCAACTCATCGCGTCGCGCGATCTTGCTCGCCGCGCGATCAAGGATCTCCGCATCGAAGACAATCCTGAATTCGATCCGATGACGCAGAACCCCGGACCCTTTTTCCGCGCGCTCATCTTTCTTGGCATCCTGCGCGATCCTGATCGAAAAAGCTCAGAGGACCGCATTCTCGAAGCCTATTTAGACCGGTTGCAAGTCAGCACACCGGGCAGTGGCAGCCTTGTCACAATCAATTTTCAGTCCGAGGACCGGGAGCTTGCCGCGAAAGCCGCCAATCGCATCGCGGAACTCTATCTCGAAATGCGTGCCGATGCGAGCGCACTGCCACTGAATGGCGGTGCGCGTATTGTTACTCGCGCCGTCGCCCCAGCGAAGCCGCTTTATCCAAAGAAGGCTTTGATGCTCTTGTCGGGTGCCGCGATGCTGGTCATGGCTTTCGGCGCATTGGTGTCGATCGCGGAACCGCACGGGCGCAAGACTGGCCGCCCGGAGGAGCCCATGGAACAGCCCCGCGCGCTCGGCCAACTTCGCATTTTCGCCCGTCTCAGAGATCGGGAAAAGCCCAAACCGCGGCCGGGCGAAGATTTGGCACTGCAAGCCGCACTGACTGGGCAGGAAGATGGCGGCGATGGGCAGGCCACGGCCAAAGTCATGGCGCGCATCCTGTCGGTGGCTTACGATCGGACAGTCGCGCGGGGCACAAGGATCGTCGCGACGAGCATCGGATCAGCGGCAGCAGTATCCGGCATGATGCGCGATCTTGCCCGCGATCTTGCCCGCGAAGGACGTTCGATCGTCATTGGTCTCGACGAGTCCAGTTTGTTTGATATAGGAAGGCTCGCCACTGGCTCGCCGCAAGGCGGAGTCTTTGGGACCTGCAAGCCGCCAAGCCTTTGCGATCTTCTGAACGGGACCGCCACTTTCGCCGAAGTCATTTGCCGCGATCCGGCCTCGCGGCTTCATTTTTTGCGGGTTGGTCGCGATGACGAGCTCAATCTTCATGAATTCGCGCATGTGCTTGATGCCTTGGCCGAGACCTATGATTTTCTGCTGATGATCGCGCCGCCTCTCGATCAAAATAGCATCGCCGAAACGCTCGCCGCGAAGGCCGATTTCGCTGTGCTGGCGATGCCAGCCGGGCCGCAAGGCTTCAGTGCTTTCGAAGCCGAGGCGCGTCTGCTCGAAGCTGGCGCGCGTGAGATTCTGCTCATTGGCCTGCCTGGCGAAGCACCGCTAAGCCTCGGCCGGGATGCCGCTTGATTAAAGCCGAAGACCATCGTCACGCTCCAGAGTCCGGCTTTTCCATCCATTTGATGAGCGGCATCAGAGGTACAATCCAGGCTAGACCAAGGCCCGCGAAGCAAAGAATTTGAATGAGTCCGGGCGCCTCCCGCACCGGGCGCGCTTGCGCAAGCGCCGCGGCCACAAACGCATAGACCGGCACGAAGCCGATGATCATGCTTGTGCCGATGAATTTGCGGATCCGCTGACGCATTTTCTCTCCAATCTTCTATTGGGGGAGACTTGTAAGAATTTGCCAGGCGATTCCGCAATAAGAGAAATGGCGCCGCGCGTTTCTGCACGGCCCATGCGGCGCATGGCCGCTTGCGCGGCGCTAGCGCCGTCCATTATATGCGCACCATGAAAAAGAACCCTAGCGAGATTGGCTTGTTGCAAGAGCCAGCGATGCGGCGCCCGCTAGCGATGGCGCCACAGGTGTCACTTTATCGTGCGGTGGCGATTTGGCTCTGGGGTCTCGCCGGGCTCGTTTTTTTGATGGTGATTGTTGGCGGCACGACGCGGCTCACCGAGTCCGGCCTCTCCATCACCGAATGGAAGCCGTTGACCGGCATCATTCCCCCGTTGAACCTTGCCCAATGGCACGCGGAATTCGAGAACTACAAAAGAATTCCACAATATGCGCAGATTTTCCCGGACATGGATTTGAGCGGGTTCAAATTCATTTTCTTTTTTGAATGGAGCCACAGGCTATTGGGCCGTTTGATCGGTGCCGCCATGGCTGTGCCGCTCATTTTTTTTTGGGCGAAAGGGCTGCTGCCTCTTGGGTTCAAGCCAAAACTTCTCGGCGTCCTTATGCTTGGCGCCTTACAGGGATTTGTCGGCTGGTGGATGGTCAAGTCGGGGCTTTCGGACCGCGTCGAAGTCGCGCAGGAGCGGCTTGCAATTCATCTTTTGCTCGCCTCTCTTACCTTCGCCGCGCTGGTTTGGCTCGCCGCTTCGCTTAACCGGCGCGACGCCGAGATTAAGGCACCGGTGGTATCGGGGCTCAAATGGTTTGCCGGGGGCACGGTCTTGTTCGTACTGCTGCAAATTGGGCTAGGGGCTCTCGTCGCGGGTCTGCGCGCGGGGCGCGCCTACAACACATGGCCGCTGATTGACGGATATTTTTGGCCGCCTCTCGATCAATTGACCCTTCTCTCGCCGGTTTGGCGAAACGTCCTCGATAATCTTCTGCTGGTTCAATTCCAGCATCGCATGACCGCCTATGCGCTTCTGGCGCTTGCCCTGGTTCAGGCCTTTTACACGTCGCGCGTGGCGGCTGGGAGCCGGGTAGAGCGGCGGGCTTTTGCAGTGGCCGGTCTCGTCGCCATGCAAGCTTTGATTGGCATAGCGACGCTGGTTCTTGTGGTTCCGCTTTGGGCCGGGCTTCTGCACCAAGCCTTCGCGATGATCGTTTTGGGTGTGGCAGTGGCGCATGCGCAGGCTCTCTCGCAAGCCCGCTAAGAATCGCCCATTCTACGCTTTCCGGATTGCCAGGCGCTGATAGTCGATCTTCGGGCAGCGGTCCATGACAACTGGGATTCCGAGTGCCCGGGCCCACGCGGCAGCCGCATCATCGCGGACACCAGCTGCATCCAAATCACCTTGGGTTTAGGGTCGAGCGCAAGCGCCTCATCGACGACAGCCCCGGCGGCTGCCGAGTTCCGGAAAATTTCCGCCATATCGACGGGCCCGGGAATATCCGCCAGTGTCTTGAAAAATACCGTGCCATGAACGCAGCTGCCGGTAACGCTGGGATTGACGCCGGTCATCTGATGGCCGCGCCATAAGAAAGGCGAAAACGCCGTAGGAGGGACGCGTTTCCTTATCCGACGCGCCAACCATTGCGATGGTTTTCACGCTCAAGAGAATGCCGCGCAAAAAAGCGTCGGCGCCGGCATCATTTAAAGGCATGTCCAATATGGCTCCAAGCCCACGGCAGACCATTTGTCGTCTGATCCCTGTTAAGGGGAGAATCACCATTAAAACAAAACCTATGGCGGCATGATAAACGGAAACAGGAGCGATCGGGTTTTCAACTAAGAAAAACCAGTTCTAGATCACGATAATTTTGGCTTGAACCAATCCAAAATCTTGAACGGGATCGATTCCAAGAGTTTAGAGCGGGATGCGGGCGGAAAACGGGTATCCACTTTTCCTCATCCCGTTCTAGCGGTCCCTCTGCGCGGGTCCATTTCACGGCGAAACTCGGAGCACAACCAATGAGCGTTGAAGCCAATCGTACGCTTAGTCAAAGCAAAGCCTTGTTTTTCTCTTGGATTATTGCCATATGTATTCTGACGTTTCCATTAATAGTATCTTTTTTAACGATAGGGTGGCGGTTTTTATTCAATTTGTTTGCGGCAGACTCGATGTACTACATAGGTATTGCAAATAATTGGGTGAAGTATGGTTTTCCAACCTTTGATGGCGAGCAAATAACCAACGGTTTTCACCCTTTGTGGGAGTTGCTGATTGCAGGGGTATTCTGGCTGTTTCATGTGCCCTACGATTATCAATTGTATGTTGTTTTTGTTTTAAGCTTTGTTTTGATTTTAATATCGCTTACATTGCTTGGCAGTATCGCCATGAGCCGGTTCGGGCTAGTCAGAGGGGGGACAGCACTCCTTCTTATGTTTCCAGGCGCCTACACGCTGCTCTGTAACCCGGTTTCACGTGTTTCTGGCGACCCCGGTGCACTTTATAGAGTGGAACCTTGGAGTGCTATAAACGGGATGGAGAATACACTAAGCTTGGCATTGTGGTCTCTTGCCATTTATCTGGTCATCCGCCGGCTGGAAA
>CAYTRB010000049.1:0-20196 GCA_964440215.1 uncultured Methylocapsa sp. | reverse complement strand
ACATGACAATGTAGATTTCCTGCGCCTTGTTCTCGCGGATCGGCATCGCAAAGCCCCCGCAGACAACGTCGCCAAGCACGTCATAGGACACATAATCGATGTCCTCATAGGCGCCGTTCTCTTCAAGGAAATTGATCGAGGTGATGACACCACGGCCAGCGCAACCAACGCCGGGCTCCGGACCGCCGGACTCAACGCAACGGATGTCCCGGTAACCCACCTTCATCACTTCTTCGATCTCAAGATCCTCGACGCTGCCCGCCGCTGCCGCGAGGCTGAGAATCGTGTCCTGGGCCTTGGCATGCAGAATAAGACGGGTTGAATCCGCCTTTGGATCGCAGCCAACGATCAGGATCCGGTGCCCATCTTCAGCGAGCGCCGCGAGAGTATTCTGGGAGGTTGTGGACTTGCCGATGCCTCCTTTACCGTAAAACGCGATTTGTCGTAGGGACGCCATTTAGCTCTCCTATTCGGATTGATTGCTAATTATTACTACCGCGCATTCAGCGCGAGACTGTTCCTCTGTCAGAAACTGGCCCGCGGATTACGGGAAGGAGCGCATCGCTCGTCATAGCGTCTGCTTGCGCTCAGCCCTCACTTGCCGTTCCGGGCTCCATTTGAGCAACCGGCGTGCCAAGCGGTTGATTGTTTGTAAGTTATTCATATTACAAGAGTTATTTAAGAACCGGCGGTCGCCGCGAAGATGTGTTGAACCCGACATGAGAGTGTCGGGCTGTACGAAACAAAACAACAACTGACAGCAGTTCACTCCCGGCATTCGCGACGCTGAGAATTGGCATTTTGTTCCGCCCTTTCCCAAATGTGCTTGCATCTCTCGGAACGGAATTTGCTTGGGAGCCCCAGCAGCCGCAATAGGGAATGCGGCCCCGGGAAACTCTGGCGAGGACGCAATGCAGATCGGTGTTGAGACTTCCAAAGCTGTCGATCAACGGCGCGTGTTCGTGGTCGATCATGACGAGATCACGCGGACGGCATTGCAGTTCATGCTGCACGATGAAATCGAAACCCATGAGCTGGCGTCGCCCGAAGAAGCGTATGAGAAGGGTAATGATTGGCTCAAGCCTCACGTGCTGCTGCTTGGCGTGTCGTTCCTAAAGGAGCGAGGCACTGCTCTTGTTGGCGAGCTCACGGCGAAGTTTCCAGGCGTCCGCATCCTCATCGTCTGTGACAAATCCGAGGAGACGACGGCCGTGGACGGAATCAAGGCCGGTGCACACGGTGCTCTCGTGAAGCCGTTGACGCTTGAAGCCGTGCGAAAGAAGGTGGACACGATCCTTGGACGCGGTGGTGGGGCAGCCATTGTCCAACTCGGCATGCTTAAGTAAGGCACCGATGCCTGGGCCGGTCTCAATATCGCGGAGAATCTTATTTGGCGGTCATCGTCTTTTATGAAAAGCCAGGCTGCGGGACCAACGCCCGGCAGAAGCGGGCGCTTGAGGCGGCCGGCCATACGGTCATCCCGAGGAACCTGCTCACGGAACCTTGGACCGCCGAGCGCCTGCGCGGATTTTTTGGCGGCACGCCAGCCGCATCATGGTTCAATCCTGCCGCGCCCCGCGTGAAATCGGGCGAGATCGATCCGGGCAAGACGGAGTCCGACGCCGCAATTGCTCTTATGCTCGCCGAGCCACTTTTCATCCGAAGACCCCTCATCGATGCGGACGGGAATAAATCAGCGGGATTTGAGGGTGAATTCATCGCCTCCTTGCTGGCCAATGGAACGATGAAGTTAAACCTACAAGATTGCTCTCGCTTCGAAACCGCCACGTCCTGTCCCAATCCAGACGACACGCGTGAACATTCATGACACACGCGGCATGTCCAGCAGCCGATTCTGCAGCTGTCGCCCTCGCCTATCACGCGCGTACCAAGCATAGGCCCGAGCGTTACGCAGCCGGCCCCGAGACACTGGATTGGGATGCGCAGCCTAATCCTTTTCGTGAATTCGAGGGCAGCGCACGCATAGCGCTCTCGCTCGATGCGGCTTCCATCAGCACCAGATTCGCGGATATTTATGCGCCGGGCTCTATTCGGCCAGCTGCGCTCTCAATGGGCTCATTGGGCGCGCTCATGGAACTTTCCTTCGGCCTTTCCGCCTGGAAGGAATACGGGCCGGACCGGTGGGCGGTGCGCTGCAACCCGTCCAGCGGCAATCTCCACCCGACCGAAGCCTACGTGGTTTCTAGGACTATTCCCGGCCTGGAGGACGGCCTTTATCATTATCTGAGCAGAGATCACGTGCTCGAGCAAAGGTGCCGGAGCGTGAGCGCATCACCCGCTCGTGCTGAAGAGCATCCGCGCTTGTGGATCGGCCTGTCTTCGGTGCATTGGCGGGAAGCTTGGAAATACGGCGAACGCGCTTTCCGCTATTGTCAGCTAGACATCGGCCATGCGCTCGGTGCCATGCGCTACGCCGCGGGAACTCTCGGATGGAAGGCGAGAGTGGTCGAAAATCTCGGCTGCGCCGAACTCGCGTCGCTCCTAGGCCTTGACCGGGCCGAAGCGTTCTCTGGTGTCGAACCCGAGGATTGCGATCTCCTGATCGCCATCGATCTGCACCCGGTAGATGACCAATCCCCCGAAGATGGCCGGGCGCCGGGCGCTTGGGAGGCTGAGACGAGCCAATGGGCGGGGCATGCCAATCTGCTCGATCCACGGCCGATCTACAATTGGCCGGTGATCAATCATGTGAGTCAGGCAACACGCGGGGGCATTGCTGGCCCTCCGGCCGAGGCTGCCTTGAACTATCCGCCGATCGCTGAGCCCCCCGAAGGTATTGCTGCTAAAATTATTCTGAACAGGCGCAGCGCTCAGCGCTTCGACAGCAAGTTCACGATGAGCGCCGGCATTTTCTATCACATGCTGGATTGCTTGCTTGTGCGTCCGGCCGCACCCTGGGACGTCTGGACTTATTCGCCGCGGCTTCACCTCATCTTCTTCATTCACCGCGTCGAGGGATTGGAGCCAGGCCTATACGCGCTCCCCCGTCACCCGCAGGCAACGCGTGCCCTGCAAGATGCCCTGCGGCCGGATTTCCTCTGGCAGAAGGTCGACGATGCCCCTCATCATCTTCCCTTCGTAAAACTTATGCCCGCCGATTGCAGAACGGCCGCCAAGCTGGTGAGCTGTCATCAAGGTATCGCAAGTGACAGCTGCTTCGCGCTCAGCATGTTGAGCGAATTTGAAGCGATCGTGAAACTGGACCCTTGGCGTTACCGCCAGCTTCATTGGGAAGCGGGATTGCTCGGGCACATCCTCTATCTTGAGGCGGAAGCAGCTGGTTTACGGGGAACCGGAATTGGCTGCTACTTCGATGACCTACTGCATGATCTTATCGGGCTAAAGACCGAGCAATTTCAATCGCTCTACCATTTCACCGTCGGCTACCCCATGAACGATGAACGCATCATGACGTTGCCCGCTTACCCCGGCCGATAGGGATAGACCTCAAAGGAGTACAAACGATGAGCGAGCGCACCCCGTTCAAACGTATCGATGTTCAAGGGGCCAAGGAACTGATCCTGCGCCATGATGTGCGGGTGCTCGACGTTCGGGACGCACAGTCGTTTGGCGGCACGCATATCAAAGGGGCCCGCAATGTTTCTGTCACCAATCTCACTTCGGTGATCGAAGCAACGGCGCGGAGCATGCCGATTCTTATTTATTGCTACCATGGCTATGCGAGCCAGGAATATGCGCAAATATTCTCCGATTTTGGATTTTCCCAAGTCTTTAGCCTTGACGGCGGCTACGAAGCCTGGACCAAAAGGCCAGGCGCAGACGATGGCGCATTGGACAAAACATTACAACACTGGCTGACGGGAAACGGATTCTTGACCAAAGACATCAACGCCGTCATCGCGAACGGAACCACCCCCCTGATGAAGGCAAGCCATACCGGGCATACCGAGATCATGCGGGCGATCATCGCGGCTGGAGGAACGCTCGATGTCAGAAATGCCGACGGCAATAACGCATTGTGGCTTGCTTGCGCCGGTGGCTCGATCGACGCCATGGACGTGCTTATCCAAGCAGGTATCAAAATCGACAATCGTAATGACAATGGCGCGACACCGCTGATGTATGCCGCCTCGACTGGCAAGGCCGCTGTCGTCGAACGTCTGCTCGCGGTGGGTGCTGATCTTACGCCAGAAACGCTCGATGGCTTCACCGCCCTTGACATGGCTGCCACTGTCGAATGTTTATCCTTATTGCGCCGCGCCGCGCGTACACAGGAACAAAGCCCTGCACCACGTCCCAGTTTGGAAATCAAGCAACTCAATCTTCGCGCGTAAAGCAGCCAGTGCGAGCGGAACTAGAGCATGATCTCAAAACGTTGCAGCCTTTTTGGGGAAGCTTATGCTGAAAACCAAAAAGGAAGAGCGTGAGCGATTGATTTTTAAGTTCTCATGGTCTCGACCTTAGCGGATATCGCTTCAGACCGAGATCCGTTGCATGGGAAACCGCTCCGGATTCATGGGATTTTAGCTCCGCGTTAAAATCATGACCAGGCGCTCAACCAGTTTGCCTTGCTTGAAATGGGAGTCGACAATTTCATCGATATCCGCGGGCGTGGCCGGCCGATACCAAACCCCGTCCGGATAGACCACCATCAAAGGGCCCGCCTTGCAAAACCCGAGACACCCCGAGGCAGTGAAGCCGATATCCGTGAGCCCTTCCGCCTCAAGTTTTTTGCCCAATCGATCCCACAGCGGCTGCGCACCGAGGCTGCCACAGCTCCCACGTGGATGATTTGGAGGCCGTTGCGTATGGCACGCAAAGGCGTGGTACTTATAAACTTGCGGGATTTCGATTGCAGTGTCGAGCTCGGTATCTCCGGTTGCCGTCATATCGCAGCCGCCTCGATGCCTTTGCTGTTCAGCAGCGTTGCGAGTTCCCCTGCCTGATACAACTCCCGAACGATGTCACAGCCGCCAACGAACTCTCCCTTGACATAAAGCTGCGGAATAGTCGGCCAGTTCGAGAATGCTTTGATGCCTTCGCGAATTTCAAGGTCCGATAGCACATCCACGGATTTAAACGGCACAGCGAGTTGCGAGAGAATTTGCACGACCGCAGCGGAAAAGCCGCATTGGGGTGCCGCGGGAATACCCTTCATGAAAAGAATGACGTCACCGCTCGCGATGATGTCTTCAATGCGCCGTCGCGTTGAATCGGACATGAATTGCCACTCCAAGAATTGCATACATTCAGCGGCTGCGATGCAAGACGGAGTCCATTCATTTGGAAACTGAAGTTTCGAGTGCGAGCGCATGAAGGGCTCCTCCCATTTGCCCCTGCAACGCTGCATAGACCATTTGGTGCTGCTGTATCTTGCTCTTGCCCTTGAATGCTTCGGAGGCGACACGCGCGGCAAAATGGTC
The DNA here is from genome assembly GCA_964440215.1 of uncultured Methylocapsa sp. GTDB lineage: Bacteria > Pseudomonadota > Alphaproteobacteria > Rhizobiales > Beijerinckiaceae > Methylocapsa. The sequence goes on along the minus strand of CAYTRB010000049.1, from coordinate 14,791 downwards.
GCCATCACCAGCCATATCCACGACGATGACATGAGCATCCGGGAATGCCTGCCTGATAAGACGCTCAATTTCCGATCCGACCATTGCCATTGCTATCGCTCCTGCTGCTCCTAGAGCCTGTCCCGAAAAAGTCGCTCGTCCTTAATCGGCTTTGCCATGCTCCAACGCTTTGATTTTGAGTGGGCCCTTATCGATCAAAGAATACTTTTTGATCAGTCCGCTGTCTAACCCCTTCATGCAAGGTCGAAACCAAGTTCTGAGCTTGGCATCGGATGGCAATCGTTCTCTTCCACCCCGCAGCTTGATTCAACCTTCAACTTGATTTTGCGCGGGGATCAACAGCAATGTCGGTTTCCCGACATCTGCTGAACAGTGTGTTCCATAACTGTGTCGCCCGGAGTGCTTTTCATTCCCAGACTCCCCTCTGCCACAGCTGCCGCCAGCGCGGCCCGGCATTTGCTTTCATGGGAAAGTCCGGCGAGTACACTTCATGCACAGCTCCCCATTTTCCCGTAGACAACGCCCGCCCATGCCCTTCGCAGTGATCCTCGGCACCAATGAGATCGCATCGGCTGTCGCGGTCAATCTTTATCGCGGCGGCTATTTTGTTGTGTTGTCTCATGATCCTCTGCCACCCGTTATCCGACGGAAGATGGCATTTCATGATATTCTCTTCGATGATCCAGTGACGATTGCGGGAGTAACGGCCTCGCGCGCCGATAACGGTCTTGAGATTCTTTCGCGGCTCGGCCGGTCCAAATGCGTGATTGTTACCGAGCTTGGGCTCCTCGATCTCATCGTCCTGCGGACGCTCGATATTCTCGTTGATGCCAGAATGCAGAAATATCAGGTCACGCCCGATTTGCGGCGGCTCGCGCGCTTTACGATCGGCTTGGGTCCCGGCTTCACCGCCGGCGACAATTGCGATTTCGCCATCGAGACCCGCCCATCAAAATCAGGGCGGATCCTTCAACGTGGTGCTACCGATGCGGCTGATGGACTCTCGCGCCGCCTGGGAGGCAGCGGAGCGGAGCGATTTGTCTACTCACCACTTCCCGGCCGGTGGCATACCCCGCTCGAGATCGGCACCCGGATCTTTAAAAATTTCATCGTGGGCCATCTCGGCGGCGAAGCGGTACGGGCGCCGTTCGACGGCGTCCTAAGAGGTGTCGTTCGCGATGGAACCGAGGTGCCAGACGGCGTAAAGCTCCTCGAAGTCGATCCGCGCGGCCGTAAAGCCAGTTGGACCGGAATCGACACCCGTGGGAAGACCATTGCCAACGCGGTCACGAAAGCGATCGCCATTCACAACGCAGACGTCACTGTTCAGGCTCGTCGCGCGCTGTCTCTGGTTAAATAAGGCAAGCCAGCGCCAATTGTTCGAGAACGGCTTCCAGACATTGCACGACAAACTTCACACGACAAACTTGGCATGACGGACTTGCTCTCGGATCCGGGCACGATCAATTTCGGCGACCTCCCAGATGAGGTCAACGCGCTTCTCCAGCAAGGGGTCGCCGCCTATCGCCACGACCATGCACTTGCCGATAGGCTGTTTCGCCAAGCGCTGGCGGCAGCACCGGAGCAGCTCCCGGTCTATTTCTGTCTTTATAAGATTCATACTTATGATGGGAACCTCGATAAGGCGCGCAACACCGCTGAGGAAGGCCTCGGGGTAGCGGCGCGCCAAGCGGGCTGGGGCGCTGATTGGCGCAATTGGACGGCGCAATCCGTCATTCCGGATGGACCCGGCCGCTTCGCACTCTATACGTTGAAGGCGCTTGCGTTTATTCATCTGCGGCTAGACGAACGAAATCACGCCATCGAGATTCTCGACACCTTGAAAGAACTGGATCCAGCTGGCGTGGTCGGCTGGCCTGTCGTTGCCGCGCTCGCCGAAGGCTCCGCCTGAATCGCACCAGAATGTCCACGCCGCCTTAAGCCAGCTTTCATCGCGCTGCTGCATGCGCGATTGCGCCTCTCATCCTCTGGACGCACTACATGGGAACATCAGCGCAGGCGTGCGCTGTAACCGCCCGACCACCATGGCATCGTGCTTGCAGTAGTCCTTCCATGACAGTTAACTCGCGTCTATGTGGGACCCGCGCCGTGATGAATGTTACAAAGTTCGACGCGGTGACCCCGAAGAAAAGCGAAATCCTTGCAATGCCCGCGCGGCGCGGCAATGCCCTCTTAATTTCAACGTCGGGAAGCTGACATGGGCCAAGAGGCAGAAACTCTACAAGAGCTTGCGGACCAAAAATACAAATATGGATTCGTCACGGATATCGAGAGCGAGTTTGCGCCGAAAGGTTTGTCCGAAGAGATCGTTAGGTTCATTTCAAATAAAAAGAATGAGCCCGCGTGGATGCTGGGTTTGCGGCTTGCGGCGTTTCGCCGCTGGCGAACGATGACGGAGCCCAATTGGGCGCGTGTCCATTATCCGCCGATCGATTTCCAGGACGCCTATTATTACGCGGCGCCAAAAGCAAGGGAAGACGCTCCAACGAGCCTCGACGAGGTCGATCCGGAGCTTTTGAAGACTTACGAGAAGCTTGGCATTCCGCTCTCAGAGCAGAAGATGCTGACCGGCATTGCCGTCGATGCGGTCTTTGATTCGGTATCGGTCACGACAACCTTTAAAGCCAAACTCGAAGAGGTGGGCGTCATCTTCTGCCCAATCTCCGAAGCGCTGCAAAAGCATCCTGACCTCGTGCGGAAATATTTGGGGTCCGTTGTTCCAGACACCGATAATTTCTACGCGACGCTTAATGCGGCCGTCTTCTCGGACGGTTCCTTCGTTTATATCCCGGAGGGCGTGCGCTGCCCGATGGAGCTTTCGACCTATTTCCGCATCAACGCATCCAACACGGGACAGTTCGAGCGCACCCTCATCATCGCCGATAAGAACTCTTATGTGAGCTATCTTGAGGGCTGCACCGCGCCCATGCGCGACGAGAATCAGCTGCACGCTGCCGTCGTCGAGCTTGTTGCGCTGGAAGGGGCGGAAATCAAATATTCCACCGTGCAGAACTGGTACCCTGGCGATGAGAACGGCAAGGGCGGAATCTACAATTTCGTGACCAAGCGCGGCGACTGCCGCGGCGCCAACTCGAAGATCTCCTGGACGCAGGTCGAAACCGGTTCGGCCATCACCTGGAAATATCCCTCCTGCATTCTGCGCGGCGACAATTCGGTTGGCGAATTCTATTCAATCGCGATCGCCAATCATTATCAGCAGGCGGATACCGGCACCAAGATGATTCACCTCGGCCGCAACACGAAAAGCCGGATCATCTCCAAGGGTATTTCGGCGGGGCGCGCGCAAAACACCTATCGCGGCCTTGTGCGCGTCCATCAGAAGGCGGAAGGCGCGCGCAATTTCACGCAATGCGACTCGCTCCTTCTCGGTTCCAAATGCGGCGCCCATACGGTGCCTTACATCGAATCCCGCAATCCGACGGCAATCCTTGAGCACGAGGCAACCACCTCGAAGATCAGCGATGATCAGCTTTTCTATTGCATCTCGCGCGGGATCGGCACGGAAGAGGCGGTCGCGTTGATCGTCAACGGCTTCTGCCGCGAGGTGCTGCAAAAGCTGCCGATGGAATTCGCCGTCGAGGCACAGAAGCTCGTGGGCATCAGCCTTGAGGGAAGCGTTGGGTGAGCGCGCCCCACAACGTTGCAAACGGCAAATGGATTGGAGCACGTCATGCTTGAGATCGAAGACCTTCATGCAAGCGTTCAGGGCAAGGAAATCCTGAAGGGCCTATCGCTCAAAGTCGGCCCTGGCGAGGTGCACGCCATCATGGGACCAAATGGCGCCGGTAAATCGACAACCTCCTACGCGCTCGCTGGCCGCGACGGGTATGATGTGACCAGCGGTCATGTCCGTTTCAAGGGCGAGGATTTGCTTGTCCTCAAGCCGGAAGAGCGGGCTGCCAAGGGTATTTTTCTCGCCTTCCAATATCCGCTCGAAATTCCCGGCGTTTCAACCCTCAATTTTCTCAAGACGGCGGTCAACGCGCAAGCAAAGCTTCGCGGAGAGCCGGTTCTCGACGCGGTCCAGTTCCTGCGTGTTGTACGCGACGCCGCCAAGCTGCTCAACGTGTCCGAGGAGATGTTGAAGCGTCCCCTCAATGTCGGCTTTTCGGGTGGTGAGAAAAAGCGCAACGAAGTGCTGCAGATGGCTCTTTTGAAGCCTTCTCTCGCGATCCTCGATGAGACGGATTCAGGTCTCGACATCGACGCCCTGAAACTCGTAGCGGAAGGCGTGAACGCGTTTCGCGCGCCGGACCGCTCGTTCCTGGTGATCACCCACTACCAGCGTCTGCTCGACTACATCGTACCCGATTATGTGCATATCCTCGCTGGCGGCAAGATCGTGCGCTCTGGCGACAAGTCGCTGGCACTGCGGCTCGAAGAGCAAGGCTATGATGGCCTAATCGGAAAGGCGGCGTGAGCGGCATGAGCGAAACAACATCACTCAACCGTCTCCTTGACCGCATGGCGGGGTACAAGAGAGACACTGTGCCCTGGCTCGGAGCCTTGCGGGAAGAGGCGCGAACGATCTTTGCCGGAAGCGGTCTTCCGACGCGCCGCATCGAGTCATGGAAATATTCGGATCTTTCTCGCGCACTTGCCCATACGCAGCAAGGCACCAGCCCCGCGCACCCCGCGCCTGTTCTGCCTGGTGCTCATCTCGCCCTGTTCAAGAACGGCATCCTTGATGAAGCTAGGTCAACTCTCGCAGAGATCGGGGCTGTGCCTTTGCGACAGGTTCTCGCCGACCCGGCGACGCCCTTCGCCAATGAGATTGGGCATGTCAATCCGCAAAAGAAGCACGCCCTCCTGAACCTCAATACCGCTCTCATGGAGGACGGAATCGTGTTGCACGTGCCCGCGCACACCACGCTCACGGCGCCGCTTTATTTACGATATGACTGGGAGGGCGAGGAAGCGCGCATTCCGGATGGGCGGCATCTGCGCGTTTTGATCCTGCTCGATGAAGGCGCCGAGGCAACATTCGTCGAGTCCCACACCGGCACCCCCGGCTTTTCTACCATTGTCAACGAGGTACGCCTTGCGACAGGTGCCCGGCTCAAGCATATCCGGTTCGACCGGCTCGGGACTGAGTCGAGACAATCGGCGATAACCTTGGGTGAACTCGCATCAGCCGCACACTACAAGGGCTTCTACTTGTCCGAGGGCGGACGGTTTTCCCGTCATGAGGCATTATTTGAACTTAACGAAAAGGATGCCGAAGCTCAGCTCGATGGCATTTTTCTTGTTGCCGATGGCCGTCACTGCGACAACACGACCGTTATTACGCATGCCGGGCCGGAGACGTCGAGCCGGCAATCCTTCCGGGGCGTCCTCGCGGGGGATTCGCGGGGGGTCTATCAGGGCTGCGTCCGGGTGCGGCCTGACGCTCAAATGACCGATGCGCGTCAAATGAGCCGTACTCTGCTTCTGTCCCGGCAAGCCGAAATCGCGATCAAGCCGGAACTCGAAATCCTGGCCGACAACGTCAAATGCAGCCATGGCGCCACGGCGGGTGAGCTCGATACCGCGGCGCTCTTCTTTTTGCGCGCGCGCGGGATTCCCGAAGCCGAGGCGCGGGCGCTTCTTGTTGAAGCTTTCCTGAGCGAGGTTCTTGAAGCTATCGAAAGCGAGCCCTTACGCGCTTGCGCAGCAGCGGCGGTATCGGATTGGCTTGCCATTCACGCGGGTGAGATTGCCCATGTCGAATAGCCTGCAAACGCTCCAGAAAAAGCCGGTTGCCGGGTTCGATGTTGCCCGCCTGCGCGAGGATTTCCCTATTCTCGCCCGCGAGGTTCACGGCAAGCCACTTGTCTATCTCGACAATGCCGCTTCCGCCCAAAAACCAAAGCCGGTGCTTGACGCAATGGCCAAGGCTTATGCGGAGACTTACGCGAATGTCCATCGCGGCGCGCATTTCCTTTCCGGCGCTTCGACGGTGGCGTTCGAGAATGCCCGCCAATCGGTTCGCCGCTTCGTCAATGCCGGAAAGGTTGAAGAGATCATCTTCACCAAGGGTGGGACAGAAGCCATCAATCTCGTGGCCTCGAGTCTCGGCGCCACGCTTGTAGAGGGCGATGAGATCATCCTCTCCGAAATGGAGCATCATTCCAACATCGTGCCGTGGCATTTTCTGCGCGAGCGGAATGGCGTGGTGCTGCGATGGGCGACTCTGAATACGGATGATACATTCGACATTGCGGCTTTTACCAAGCTCCTCACGCCGAGGACGAAGCTTGTGGCCGTGACGCATATGTCCAATGTGCTTGGCACCATAACGCCACTTTCTGAGATCATCCGGCTCGCACATGCCGCTGGCGCTAAGGTTCTCATCGACGGCTGTCAGGGTGCGGTGCATCAACCCGTCGACGTTCAGGCGCTTGATTGCGACTTTTACGTCGGCACGGGCCACAAGCTCTATGGTCCCTCTGGGATCGGCTTTCTCTTCGGAAAGTATGAACATCTGAAACGCATGCGGCCCTATCAGGGCGGCGGCGAGATGATCGAAGCCGTGTCGAAAGATAAGATCACCTATAATGATCCGCCGCACCGTTTCGAGGCGGGGACGCCGCCCATCGTCGAGGCGATCGGGCTTGGCGCCGCACTCGACTATCTGACTTCCCTCGACCGGCCCGGAATCGCGGCGCATGAGTCGGCACTCCTCGCCCATGTGACCGAGGAGCTTTCGAATATCGACCGCGTGCGGCTTTTCGGGCTGGCGCCGGACAAAGGCGCCCTCACCACTTTCGAGATAGCGGGTGTGCATCCCCATGATGTCTCGACACTGCTTGATCGTGCCGGCATAGCTGTGCGCGCCGGCACCCATTGCGCCCAGCCGCTTATGGAACGGCTGGGAATAACGGCGTCCACGCGGGCCTCCTTCGCACTCTACAACACCCATGAGGAGGTGGAGGCGCTGGTCCGTGGTGTGCACCATGTCCTGGAGTTCTTTCAATGATCGATCCAAGCCTTCGCGATCTCTATCTAGAGGTCAAAGAGGCCATACTTCTTACACGTGAAATGCGCGACGACCGCCTGGCACGCATTCGAAGCGGCCTTTGATCAGATCAGCGATTCTGACCGCCATGAGCTTAGGGAGGCAATGGGCGAATGATGGATGAGCAAATGATGGAAACGAGCAGCCAGACCATCGACGCGGCGTCAGCCGAGGCGGAAGAAACTTCTTCCCCTGGCTGGGGTCATAGTGCTCTCATGAACGAAATCATCGAGGCGCTACGCACGGTGTATGACCCAGAGATCCCCGTTAATGTCTTCGATCTTGGGCTGATTTACCGAATCGATGTGAAAGAGCAAGGCTTCATCGACATCGATATGACATTGACCGCACCCGGCTGTCCTGTCGCCGGCGAAATGCTTAGTTGGGTGAAGACTGCGGTGAATGGCGTTACGGGTGTGGCTGACACAAAAGTCAATCTTGTCTTCGATCCACCCTGGGATCAATCAAATATGTCGGAGGAAGCCAAGCTGGAACTCGGCTTGTCATAGCCGTGGTCTGAAGTTGACGGCCAGCGCTCGCTGTACCGGAACCTCGATGGCGCCGATCGTTACGGCACCGGTGGCAGAACCGCGACATTCCTCGGGTCCTCATCCGGAAAGGCGGCCTCCCAGCCACCGCCCAGCGCTTTGTAGAGTTGAACGAGATTAGTCGATACGGCGGTAGTGCTTTGCGCATATTGCAATTCGGCCTGCAATAGGGTCCGTTCGGCGTCGAGCGTCGTTATGAAATCGCCGACGCCATTCGCGTAACGCACACGCGAGAGCGCCAGGGCCTGACGGGAATGACCGGTCTGCGCCTTGAGTCGCGCCCGCCGCTCTTGTTCGGTCCGGTAGGCGACCAAGGCATTGACCACTTCGTGCCAGGCCTGAAGCACGGTCTTGTGATAGGCGATGGCCGCCTCCTGCTGCTGCACCTCGCGAAACTCCAGGGTCGATTTGAGGCGGCCGCCTTCGAAGATCGGAAGCGAGATGGCCGGCCCCAAAACATATTGCAGAGAGCTGCCCTTCCATAGGTTCTTGAGATCGAGGGCGTTGAACTCGACATTGCCATTGAATGTGACGCGCGGATAGAAATCCGCCACGGCGACACCGATCGTGGCCGTTGCCGCATGAAGTTGCGCTTCCGCCTGGCGAATGTCGGGGCGGCGGCGGGCGAGTTCGGAGGGAATGCCAAGCGGCACGCGCGGCGGCGTTGGCGGTATCGGTTTTGCCCGCGCTAGTTCGCCGCGCAGCGATCCCGGCGGCTCGTCGAGAAGCAGGCTCAAAGCATTGATCTGCACTGTCTCCTGATCCTCGAGTGTGGGCAGGGTTGCGCGGACCGCTTCCACTTGCGCCGCGGCGTTTTCCACATCGAGGCCTGTCGTCAGGCCTTTTTCGGCGCGCGTCTTCGTCAATTGCAGAATGTCGTTCGAACTGGCCAGATTCGCTTTCGCAATGGCTATTTCTGTCTGGATGCCGCGCAGCTCGATGTAATCCCGCGCGAGTTCCGCCAAACTCGAGACGAGCGTGTCGCGGCGCTGATCTTCGGAGACTTCGACTTGCGCGTCGGCGGCTTCGACTTGCCGGCGGACGTGACCCCAGAAGTCGATTTCCCATGAAGCGTCGAAACCGGTTTGCCAGATGCTAATGGGCGGAATAAAAAATGGCGACGTAGATGAAACCAAGGGTTTGACGAGGCTCAAGACACCGTTTTGGCTGTATAATTCGCGCTGATAGGAAGCATTGCCATTGATTGCCGGGAATTCCGCCGAAGCGGTCACACCCCGCTGGGACCGGCTTTCGGCCAATCTGAGAGTGGCGGTGCGCACATCGAGATTGGCGGCCGCGACGCGTTCGGTAAGCGAATTCAGGATCGGATCGCGGAACACGGCCCACCATTTTGGGTCCGCCGCTGGAAGATCCCTTGGCGAAAGGCCCGCTTCGGCAACGGCGGGCTCCGGGTTGCCGAGGAAGGAGATGCTCGGCAGCATGGGGTCGGGCGGCTCGAAGTCAGGCCCGACCGAGGCGCAGCCGCCCCATAGCAGGGCCAACGCCGCAGCGACCATGCCGCTTCTATTGGTCATCGTTAGTCCTAGAGCCCTTAATGCGCCGCGCCACGCCCGCCCCCCTTCACACCTGAGAGGAAAAAGCAAAGCGGCACCACCGCAAAGGCGACAATGGCGGTGTAAATGAAAACATCGGAGTAGCCGAGCACCGAGGCTTGCGTCCGGTAAAGCTGATAGACTCTTCCCACCGCAACGTCATGCACCGCGCCGGCAGCATATCCCATCGCCGTTAGCGCCCTTTCGTAACGCGCGATCAGCTCGTTGAACGGCTGATGGAAAGGCGTGGCCCATTGCGCGAGATAGGATTGGTGGACCTGCGTCCGTTCGATCACCATGGCGCTCGCCAAGGAAATTCCAATCGAGCCAAAGACATTTCGGAACATCGCAAACAGCGCCGTCGCGTCACCATTCAGCGTACGCGGTAAGGTCGCGAAGGCGATCGTGCTGATCGGCACGAAAAGGAAGGCGAGCCCCGCTGTCTGCGCGGCACGCATGAGAACCAGTGTCCCGAAGTCGATATTGGAAACGAGCGTGCTCGAAAAGAGGAACGCCGCACCCATAATGAAGAAACCGGCCGCGATGATGAAGCGGGTCTGGATGATCTTCATTAACCTGCCGACGATGGGGATGAGAAATATCACAACGAGCCCGCCGGGTGACAGGATCAACCCGGCCCAGGTTGCCGTATAGCCGATGACGGTCTGCGCAAATTGCGGGATGACGACCGCGCCAGCATAAAGAACTCCGCCCGTCGCACTGATAAAGACACATCCCATCGCGAAATTTCTGTCCTTGAAAACGTCGAGATTGACGACCGGCTTCCTCGCGATCAATAGCCAGCTGATCGCGCCGAGAATGCCGACCGCCGCCAAAACAGCCATTAGCTGAATGAAACGCGAGCCGAACCAATCCGCATCCTCGCCACGGTCCAGCATGATTTGAAAACTGCCGAGACCAAGCGTGATCAGTGACAGTCCGACAAAATCGATGTGCCCGGATCGCTTCTTTAGCCAGGGTGGATCCTCGACCAGGACCGAGGCGAAGAAAACCGCCGCGGCGCCGATTGGAATATTGATCAAAAAGACCCAGCGCCAGTTGAAAGTATCGGTCAGATAACCTCCCAGTGTCGGCCCCAGCACCGGTGCGACAATCGTTGCGATCGCAGTGACCCCGAATGCCGCGGCACGCTGCTCCGGCGGAAACGTGTCGAGGATGATCGCTTGCTGGGTCGGCTGCAAGCCGCCGCCAAAAAATCCCTGAATAAGCCGGAAGACGACGAGCTGCGACAGGCTGGTTGCCGTGCCGCAAAAGAATGAGGCAACCGTGAACATGCCGAGGCAAATCAGAAAATACCGCTTGCGCCCAAACACCTCGCCGAGCCAGCCGGAAATCGTCAGCACGATACCGTTGGCGACCAGATACGAGGTGAGCGTCCAGGTCGCGTTGTCAAAGCTCGTCGATAAGCCTCCCGCGATATGCGGCAAGGCGACATTGACGATCGTCGTGTCGAGGATCTCCATGAAGGCCGCGAAGGTGACGACAACCGCGATGGCCCACTTGTTGTGCGTGGGTTTCCACCCCCGCGCGTCTGCTTGCGCGGGCACGTTCATTGAACCCGCACCGCCGGGACGACCGAAATGCCGAGCGGAAGCGGCAGTGCCGGATCGAGGCCGCTATCGATGACGATCTTGACTGGCACGCGCTGCACGATCTTGACGAAATTGCCAGTCGCGTTCTCGGGCGGAAAGGCGGTGAATTTCGAACCTGATCCAAACTGAATACTGTCCACATGGCCCTTGAGGTCGAGCTGCGGATAGGCGTCCACCGTGATCGTCGCTTGCTGCCCCGCACGCATCCGGGCGAGCTGGGTCTCCTTGAAATTCGCGGTTATCCAAACCTCTGGCGAAACGATCGAAAAGATCTGCTGCCCCGGGGTAACATAATTGCCCATCTCGACATTGCGCTTGGTGATCCAGCCGTCCTGGGGGGCTGTCACGACCGTCCAGGACAGGTTCAAATCCGCCTGATCGAGCCGCGCCTGGGCTTGTTCTGTCTGGCCCTGTTGCTGACCCACTTGCGCATCGGCCACACCGATCTGCTGCGGCACAGGCTGGGCTTGTAAGATTTGAGCCTCGGCTTGTTGCACTTGGGCCTTCGCCTGCTGCAGAGCGGCAGTCGCAGCATCGACTTCCTGCTGCGTAGTCGCCTGCTTTGGCAGGCTACGCTGGCGCTGATAATCGGCTTGTGCCTTGACCTCGCCGGCTTGCGCCGAGGCAAGCTGGGCTTGCGCCTGTTGGAGCACAGCGGGAAAATTCTTGCGGGCGATTTCGGCACCATATCTCAGACCAGCGAGCTGGCTTTTCGCGGTATCCAGCACGCCTTGAGCATTGTTCCGGTCGTTCACATATTGCCGCGGATCGATATGGATCAACGGCTGTCCTTTGCGGACGAATTGATTGTCGGTCACATCGAGCGACGCGACCTGACCGGACACCTGCGGCGCTATGTTGACGGCACGCCCGTCGATAAAGGCGTCATCCGTTGATTCGAAATTGCGGGTGGAGAGCCAATAATAAATGCCAGCGCCCATCAGCAAAGCGATTACCAGGATACCGCCGAGCAACGCCGGGGAGCGCCGCTTGCCCTGGGGACCGGTCTCATCCGGCTCACCCGGTATAGCCACCACGTCGCCCGTTGGTCCTGGGGTCTCATCCTTCTCTCGATCGCTGACATGAACATCAGGGTCATGATGCTCAGCTTCGTCGGTGCGCCCTTCGGTCATGCGCGGTGTCGCCGATTGCTGAGCATTGCCCTAAACTTTCCAGACAAGACTTGCCGAGATGCGGGAATTGATTCATTGTTATCATAACCGAACCAATCAGTACGGTTATACCGGAAACCTGCCCGATGTCAATGTCACCGCAAAATTGCGCCGAAAAAGCAGTTCGCCGTGTGCCGCGCGGGGATAAACGCCGGGAGGAAATCGCAGCGGTTGCCGAACGTGTTTTTCTCAGCCGCGGCTACACAGAGACGACGATGCAAATCATCGCGGAGGAAGCTGGCGCTTCGAAAGAAACGCTCTACCGGCACTTCGGCTGCAAGGAGGCTCTGTTTTCCGAAGTGATACGGAGCCGTTCGCTGCGGATCACCGGCGGCAACGACGGCGATCTCTGTGCCGAGGGCTCACCGAGTGAAATCCTTGGCAAACTCGGCTTGAACTTGCTGCATTTCCTCGTCAGTCCCGATTCGCTGTCGCTTTACCGCGCGATTGTCACTGAAGTTCCAAGGGAGCCGGAACTAGGGCGGATTTTCTATACCCAAGGCCCGGCCAGGCTTTTGAACCAAATTGCAAAATACCTTGCCGCGGCCACGCTATGCGGAACACTTCGCTGCCCAGAGCCCGAGCTTGCCGCCAAGCTTTTCATCGGCTCGATTGTTGCCAATTACCAAATCCTCGGGCTCGTTGCGCCGGATGATGACGCTTTCAGCAATCAAAAGATGCAGGCCCATGTAACCGAAGCGGTTGCTATGTTTCTCGCTCGTTATGGCGTTTACTCCGCTACACGCGGCTGATGCCAAAGAACGCCAAAACTAAGTGGTCCTGAGCAAGTGCAACCTTTCCTCGCTGGTCAGCTCTCAACAATTGTGACATAAATATCACAAGCAAAAGAGTTCGTTCGTTCAGCACCCGTATCGCAAACCGCGATCTTGACAAGAAAAGTCTATCAAAACGATAGTGTTGATAAATTAACTGACTTTGAAACGATCGTGACCCGGCATCGGGACGAGGGTCAGATCATGAACAATTGCAATCAAAGGTTGCGACTCCTAGCGGCGGCGATCGGGCTCTCCGTTCTTGTGGATGACACGCGAGCCACGGAAGGTTATTTGCAGGCCGGCTATGGCGCGGTCCAGAAATCGCTCGCCGGCGCGGGAGTTGCGGGACTCAGAGGACGCGACTGCGATCGCGATCAATCCGGCCGGCCTCGTCGACGTCGGCCAGCAGTTCAATGGATCGGTGACCTTTTTTTCCCCCTTCCCCCAATACACTGGTATCGGAACAGGCTTCATCACACCGGGAGAAGTCTCTAGCAATCACAATTTCTTTCCGGTTCCGACGCTCGCCTATAGCCAGCCGCTCGATGGTGACTCCGCCGTGGGCATCGCCGTTTATGGGAATGGCGGTCTTGATACATCCTACGATATTTTCAATCCAAATACGAAAAGCCAAGGCGTCTTCGGCACTGGAGTGACCGGTGTCGATCTGATCCAAACATTTATTTCGGTCGGCAATGCGCGTCGATTCGGCAATGTTTCGGTTGGAGTCGCGCCCTTCGTCGTCGTGCAGCGCTTCACTGCTTGAGGCCTGTAGGCCTTTGATGGCCTGTCGTCCGATCCCTTAAATTTGACCAATCAAGGCTATAACTTGGCCGTTGGAATCGGGGTTCGGGCAGGGGCGCAGTGGAACGTGGTGCCTGGCTGGCGCTTAGCCGTGGCCGGTGTCACCCCAGCAGCGACAACGGACTCTCAAAGTTATCGCGGTCTATGTGCCAATCAGGGCAGTTTCGACGCACCCGCCAATATCACCGCAGGCGTTGCCTGGGATGCATTGCCAACGCTGACGCTGCTCTTCGACTACAAGCACATCTTTTATTCCGACATCGCATCGGTCGGCGATTCCTCGCAGATCGTCTCGCCAATCCCGCCGCCGCTCGGCACCAGTGGCGGCCCCGGATTTGGCTGGCATGATATCGATGTGTTCGCAGTTGGCGGCGAATGGCGGGCGGCGCCTGGATTTACCCTTCGCGCGGGCTACACCCACAATACCAATCCCATTCGATCGAGCGACATTGTTTTCAAAATTCTTGCCCCCGGTGTGGTCACGGATCACATCAGCGCCGGTTTCACCTATGCCTTGACGGATCACTCGTCCTTTGACGTTGCCGCGATCTATGCCCCTCGCCATTAAGTGTCAGGTCCCGTCCCAGCCTCCTTCGGCGGGGGAACAGTCGATCTGCTCTCTTTGGGAATTCGAGCTGACCGCCGGTGTGTCCTTAAAGTTCAATACCGGCGGGTCGGCGCCGCTTGTCGCCAAATATTGAGCCCGGAAGGCCGCCGGGAGTGGAAATGTTTTGGGAAGGATCGGAGCGTGGAAACGCGTCAGCCGCGCCGCGTCATGATCCATGAGTTCGAAATCTTGTCCGGCACCACCGTGCAAGTGGCGACGATAGTTGTTTTTTCCTATAAACATATCCAAAAGTCAGCAAATTTCCGGGACCCGTGCTCTAAAATAAACCATCTGAAATGAGGGAAATTTTCTACGGAAACAGGATTTACCGGAAACCTTCGTCGCATGTCAGCGATTTGTGTGTGGCCATTCTCAGGACTGAACTATATTACGGGGAAGGAGCAATCGGCGGAGGAGTGAGAGAAATGAACAAATTGGACCGGCCCCGTGAAATTATAGAATATTGTCTGAAGCCACTAGCGTTATCTAACACCACGGAAGAATATAAAGAAGTCTATAGACGCCTAGAGCATGTGATTAAAACACTTCAATTGATGGCGGCGAAAGAAAAAAAGCCAGTGGCTATCGACTTTTCGAACATGAGAACAATCAATATTAACGAGGCTGCACATGGCGATGATGTGTAAAGTACACCCGTCTCGGTTCAATTAAGAGGTCT
>CAYTRB010000048.1:0-20616 GCA_964440215.1 uncultured Methylocapsa sp. | reverse complement strand
GCTCCAGATTGACACGCATCCCGCGCAGGAATCGCCAGGCATTGTTAAACAACAGGGGCTTTCAGCGAAAAGCCCGCAAGTCCCGCCTAAGCCGTTGAACCGCGACCCCTCTTCCGTTGCACCGGTGTCACGGAGACGGCGTGACGCAATGCCCTTTTTATTCACTTTCGCGGGCCTAAAAACCTATGGCGTGCCTCTCATTGTGGCGTCCGGAGTCGTTTTTCTGGTTGTGCATGCCGTGGTCACGCCTGGTAATTTCAACGTCTCCTCGGAGCCTATGGCTAAGAGCGTTCCATCGGAAGGTGACGCCGGAGGCGTTCGCTTGGCTCCGCTCGCGGCCGTCTTTCCTTCGACAATCTCACCCGAGCATGCCGGCGAGGCGCCTTACGAAGCGTATCTTCACACCTGTTACGATCAATATAAGGCCAACCGGGACATCAACGCCAATGGCGGCCTGAGCTGGAACCAGAATAGTGGCGGCTATTATAATGAGTGTCTCAAGCGGCTGAAGCCGTGACGCCTGGAGCCACGGTTTCGCGGCGGTGTTGCCGCGATCCATGCGCCGCCGACTGCCAAAAGGACAGCATTTCTGCGCAATTCCACGCTCTCCAGGCCGAAAGACGTATGCGGGGTTGTAAGATTTTGGCCTCCAATCGGACAAAAATGTTTCACGTGAAACAGTTTTGTCCGATTGCAGGGTAGTTCCTTA
Source organism: uncultured Methylocapsa sp. (assembly GCA_964440215.1). Classification (GTDB taxonomy): domain Bacteria; phylum Pseudomonadota; class Alphaproteobacteria; order Rhizobiales; family Beijerinckiaceae; genus Methylocapsa. The sequence continues at coordinate 19,907 of CAYTRB010000048.1, read as the reverse complement.
CAAAACTGGCTTATTCCTTACCAAAATAGGCTTCCAGAATTGCCGCATAAATCTCTGTCAAAGCTGCGATTTCCGTAACCGCGACATGTTCGTCCACCATATGCGCGGTGGCGCCGACACCGCCGAATTCGAGGACCGGGCAATAGGCCTGAATGAAGCGCGCGTCCGAGGTGCCGCCGCTCGTTGAAAGCTCGGGGCGGCGTCCGGTTTTCTTTTCGATGGCGTTTGCGATGAGGTCCGTGAAGGCACTGGGCTTGGTCAAAAACGCGACCGCATTGCAAGGTTCGAATGTGAGCGTGAATTTCACCCCTGCAGTGTCCAACCTGGCACGCAGCTCCGCCACCAGCGTCTCCGGCGTCCAAAGGTCGTTGAAGCGCACATTGAATCGCGCGCGCGCCTCGGCGGGAATAACGTTGAACGCCGGGTTGCCGGTATCCACCGACACGATTTCGAGATTCGAGGGTTCGAAATGCGCCGTGCCTTTGTCGAGCGGTGTGGCGGTCAAGGCGCCGAGCAGCGCCATGAGTTTTGGAATGGGATTCTCGGCGCGCTCGGGATAGGCGGCATGGCCCTGGCGTCCCTCGGCGATGAGAGTGCCGTTGAGCGAGCCGCGCCGGCCGATCTTGATCATGTCGCCAAGCGCCTGCCGGCTCGTCGGCTCGCCGACGATGCAATGATCGAAGCGTTCGCCCTTCTCATAGGCCCAGCGCAAGAGTTTCTCGGTGCCATTAATGGCCGGGCCTTCCTCGTCGCCGGTGATGAGCAAACCGATCGAGCCCTTGCCTGACCCACGCCGCGCGCCTTGTGCGATCGCGGCTGCGGCAAAGGCGGCAACACCCCCCTTCATGTCGGCGGTGCCGCGTCCCCAGATCGTGCCCTCGGCGAGCTCCGCCGCGAAAGGATCGAAACGCCATTTCGCTGCATCACCAGGTGGCACTACGTCGGTATGGCCCGCAAACACAAGAAAAGGCGAGCCCGTGCCGGTGCGGGCATAGAGGTTGCCGATGTCTGGCGTGCCTTCTTCCGAAAAAGTGATGCGCTGCGTCACAAAACCGGCCCGGTCCAGCGCCGCCGCGAGGACGCCGAGAGCGCCGCCGTCTTCAGGTGTGACAGAGCGGCACCGGACCAGCGCGCGGCATAGGTCGAGAGCGGTTTCTTGCATGGTCATTGGGGACGTTCCAGGCGGCGTGATCCACGTGGTTTATCGCATGGACGGCCGCCAAGCCCAAACGGGCGGCCTGAATTGACAGGCGAATTGCTATTTCCTGGCAAATTTTGCCGCCAAATATGCTTTAAGAGGTAAGATACCGGCCCAATGGCGGGCCGAGAAGTCAAACGGATATCAAAGATCCATTCCCATGCAAAATCCCGGTCTCGATTTCGCACTCGGTCCCGATCTTGACATGCTGCGTGACACGGTGGGCGCCTTCGCCTCCGCAAAAATCGCGCCGCGAGCGGCTGAAATCGATCGCGCCGACGCCTTTCCGATCGATCTCTGGCTGCCGATGGGCGCGCTTGGCCTGCACGGCATCACGGTCGAAGAAATTTACGGCGGCGCTGGCCTCGGCTATCTCGCCCATTGCATCGCCATGGAAGAGATCAGCCGGGCTTCGGCATCCGTCGGTCTATCCTATGGCGCGCATTCCAATCTCTGCGTCAATCAAATCCGCCGCAACGGCACTGAGGCTCAGAAGCGCCGTTATCTGCCGAAATTACTGTCTGGCGAACATGTCGGCGCGCTTGCCATGTCGGAGGCCGGTTCCGGTTCCGATATCGTATCGATGCGGTTGCGCGCCGACAAAAAAGGCGACCGCTATCGTTTGAACGGCACCAAAATGTGGATCACCAACGGCGTATGTGCCTCGACGCTTGTCGTCTATGCCAAGACCGATTCCAATGCCGGCGCGCATGGCATCACGGCATTTCTCGTCGAAAGCGGTTTCAAAGGGTTTCGTGCGGGTCAGAAGCTCGACAAGCTCGGCATGCGCGGCTCACCGACCTCCGAACTGATCTTTGAGGATTGCGAGGTACCGGAAGAAAATGTGCTGGGCGAACCTGGGCATGGCGTCCAGGTGTTGATGTCTGGCCTCGATTATGAGCGTCTCGTGCTCGCGGCCGGACCGCTCGGCATCATGCAGGCCTGTCTCGATCTTTGTCTGCCCTATACACGCGAGCGCAAGCAATTTGGGCATGCGATCGGAGAGTTCGAGCTTGTTCAGGGCAAGCTCGCCGATATGTACACGGGTTTGAATGCGTGCCGTGCCTATGTTCATGCGGTGGCCCGCGCCTGCGATAATGGCCGCACCTCGCGCAAGGATGCGGCGGGTGCCCTGCTCTTTGCGGCGGAGCACGCGACAAGGATGGCGCTTGATGCGATCCAGCTTCTCGGCGGCAACGGCTATATCAATGATTATCCGGCGGGCCGTTTGCTGCGCGACGCGAAACTCTATGAAATCGGTGCAGGCACGAGCGAGATTAGGCGGATGTTGATTGGACGCGAGTTGTTTGATGGAAATTAAAGCATGTTCCCAAAAAGTTGCCGACTTTTTGGATAAGATGATGCGGAGACAGAAACGCATGATCCTAAAAAGTTGCAGACATGTTGGATAGGATCATGCGACAAACAAAGTGATAAGAGCGTGAGCGAGTCCCCTTGAAGCGGCTATGATCTAATCCGATGACCATTCTCAAAACCGCCGTCGCGCCGCAAATTCAGAATTTTGCTGCCAACACGGCCGCGATGCAGAGTCTGGCCGAGGATTTGCGCGGTAAGATCGCGCAGATTACGCAAGGCGGCGGCGCCAAGGCGCGCGAGAGACACATCGCGCGCGGGAAACTTTTGCCGCGCGATCGCATAGCGGCACTGATTGATCCCGGCACGCCATTTCTGGAATTTTCGCAACTCGCTGCCTATGAGGTTTATGCGGACGTAATTCCGGCAGCGGGATTGATATCGGGCATAGGACGCATTTGCGGCCAAGAGTGTGTCGTCATCGCCAATGACGCAACCGTCAAGGGCGGCACCTATTATCCACTTACCGTCAAGAAGCATCTTCGCGCCCAGGACATTGCGCAAGAAAACAATCTGCCCTGCATTTATCTTGTTGATAGCGGCGGCGCCCATCTGCCGAGCCAGGATGAGGTGTTTCCCGATCGCGATCATTTCGGACGTATCTTCTACAATCAGGCGCGGATGTCGGCCTTGGGCATCCCGCAAGTCGCGGTTGTCATGGGAAGCTGCACTGCGGGCGGCGCTTATGTTCCGGCGATGAGCGATGAAGCCATCATCGTGGCGGGGCAGGGGACGATCTTTTTGGCGGGTCCGCCGCTCGTCAAGGCAGCGACCGGCGAAATCGTCTCGGCGGAAGATTTGGGGGGCGCTGACGTACACTCACGCAAATCGGGCGTCACCGACCATTACGCGTTGAGCGATGCACACGCGCTTTTGCGTGCGCGCGAAATCGTCGCCACACTCAATCGTGCCAAAAGTCCAGGGGTCGTGCCGCGCGAGCCCATCGAACCGCTTTACGACGCCCGCGAAATTTACGGCATTGTTCCCGCCGATCCGCGTGAAGCCTATGATGTGCGCGAAATCATCGCCCGCATCACGGATGGCAGCCGTTTCGACGAGTTCAAGGCGCTCTATGGCACCACACTCGTCTGCGGATTTGCGCATGTCTTCGGCTATCCTGTGGGCATTCTCGCCAACAACGGAATCCTGTTTTCGGAATCGGCACTGAAGGGCACGCATTTCGTCGAGCTTTGCGCGCAGAGAAGAATCCCGCTCGTTTTTTTGCAAAATGTCACAGGCTTCATGGTTGGCCAGAAATACGAGTCGCAAGGCATCGCTAAAGATGGCGCCAAGCTCGTCGCGGCGGTTGCCTGCGCGGCCGTGCCGAAATTCACCTTCATCATCGGTGGCAGTTTCGGGGCGGGCAATTACGGCATGTGCGGACGTGCCTTCGGACCGCGCTTCCTGTGGATGTGGCCGAATGCGCGCATTTCGGTGATGGGCGGTGAACAGGCCGCCAATGTGCTGGCGCAAGTGCGCCGCGACAATCTGGAAGCTGCCGGAAAAGTGTGGAGCGCTGAGGAAGAGGAGACCTTCAAGGCGCCGGTCCGGGAAAAATTCGAGCGCCAAGCGCATCCCTATTATGCGAGTGCGCGCCTGTGGGACGACGGCATCATCGATCCGGCCGAAACCCGCATGGTTCTGGGTCTTTGCATTTCCGCATCCCTCAATGCACCTATCGAAGAAACTCGCTTCGGCGTGTTCCGCATGTGAGGCCGGGAAAACGGATGCCCGTGATGTTTCCCAAAATCCTGATCGCCAATCGCGGCGAGATCGCCTGCCGGATCATTCGCACGGCGCGGCAACTTGGGATCGCGACAGTAGCTGTTTATTCCGAGGCGGATCGGGACGCCATGCATGCCGTGCTTGCCAATGAAGCGGTATTCATCGGACCGGCCCCCGCCCGCGAGAGCTATCTCGATGGAAACAAGATTCTGGCGGCAGCACGCCTGTGCGGGGCACAGGCGATCCATCCGGGCTATGGATTTTTGTCGGAAAACGCGGAGTTCGCGGAAAGCTGCGCCGGTGCGGGGATCGTCTTTATCGGGCCGCCCGCGGCGGCGATCCGCGCCATGGGCGATAAAGCGCAAGCCAAATCCCTCATGGAGAAGGCCGGCGTGCCGCTCGTCCCGGGCTATCACGGCGGCGATCAGGACCCGGCCATCCTTGCAGAACAAGCCTCCACAATCGGCTATCCCGTTCTGATCAAACCTTTAGCGGGCGGCGGCGGCAAGGGCATGAAAATCGCCTCCGAGGCGGCCGAGTTCGCGGCGGCGCTCGCCAGCGCCCAGCGCGAGGCGCTCTCGGCTTTTGGTGACGGCCGCGTTCTCATCGAAAAATATTTTTCTCGCACGCGCCATGTCGAGGTCCAGATTTTTGCCGACGCGCAGCACAATTTCGTGCATCTCTTTGACCGGGACTGCTCGATCCAGCGCCGCTATCAAAAAATTATCGAGGAAGCGCCCGCGCCCGGCCTCGCCGATGCGCTGCGCCAAGCCATGCAGGAGGCGGCGCTCTCCGCCGCGCGTGCGATTGGCTACGTGGGCGCCGGGACGGTGGAGTTCTTGCTGACACCCGATGCTAATGCTTTTTATTTTCTGGAAATGAATACGCGGCTCCAGGTCGAGCATCCGGTGACCGAGATGATCACCGGCATCGATCTCGTCGCATGGCAAATCCACGTTGCGGCGGGGGGCGCGCTCCCGATACGCGAAGAGGCGATTTTTGCGAATGGGCATGCGATCGAGACGCGCCTCTATGCGGAAGATCCTGCGCGCGATTTTCTGCCGCAATCGGGCCGGATCGCACGTCTCGATTTTCCCAAAACGGGACCGCATGTGCGCGTCGATACCGGCGTGCGCGCGGGCGATACCATCCCGATCGATTATGATCCGATGCTCGCCAAGCTGATCGTTTGGGATAAAGACCGGGCGGCAGCCATCCGCCGCCTTCGTGCCGCGCTGGCCGAAACCCGTGTCGCCGGGTTTGCCACCAATGTGAGTTTTCTTCGCACCATCGCGGCGCGGCCAGATTTCTATGAAGTTTCGCTCGATACGGGATTTCTCGAACGCCACGGCGGCGGTCTCTTGGCGCCAGCCAAACCTGCCGGAAATGAGACTTTGGCCCTGGCGGTCATTGGCATTCTGTGCGAGCGGGTGGCATTCGCGCAAACACAAGCGGGACGATCGGCCGATCCCTGGAGCCCGTGGAGCCGACAGAACGGCTGGCGTCTCAACGAGCAGGCACGGGAAACGATATGCCTGCAAGAGATCATGCCTGAAGGGAGCAGAGAGTATTCCGTCGAGGTCAGTTTTCTCCAGGATGGCTGGCGCATTGACTCGGCGGAGGGCGGCTTTTTTCATGCCGGCGGCACGCTCGCGCCGGATGGCGCACTGACCGCCGATTTTGATGGCCATCGCCTCAAGGGAGTCTTCGTTCGCTCCGGGCAAGAGATATTTGTGTATTTGGGAGCTGATTTGGCGCACCGTTTTGTGCTGGCTGGCCCCGCCGTGGGCGTGGCGAGGGGGGCCGAGCCGCCGGCTCGGCTTACCGCGCCAATGCCGGGCCGCATAGCGGCGCTACTGGTTAAGCCGGGTGACAGGGTCGAGGCAAACCAGCCGGTTCTCGTCCTCGAAGCGATGAAGATGGAGCATCTGTTGACCGCGCCCCGCAGCGGAATCGTAAATGAGTTCATGTTCAAGCTTGGCAGTCAGGTTGCCGAAGGAGCCGAACTTGTCACTTTCGAAATCGGACAGATGCCAGATGGGGGCTCATGACAATTAGCCACCAAATCCCTAAATGAGGAACGATCCGGCGGAAACTCGCGCCTGGGCAACTCCATTGGTGCGAAGCTATTCGCGATTTTTAGAAAAATGTTCTAAGCAGATGCGCCTTAGCCCAGCCGTGGTCCGGCCGGGCCAATCCCGTTCACATCCCGCATACAGAATTTGAGACATCATGCGAAAGGTTATCGGCGGCAAGCTCCATGGCATCCGCGTCACGGAGGCGAATCTCGACTATCACGGTTCGATTACGCTGGATCCGGATCACTGCGAAGCTGCGGGCATTCTGCCGCTCGAATTCGTCGAAATCTGGAATAAGAACTCAGGCGCGCGGATTTCGACCTATGTCATTTTAGGAGAGCGTGGTTCGCGCTGCTGCATTGTGAATGGGGCCGCGGCACGGACGTGTCAGCCAGGCGACGAGCTTATCATTTGCAGTTCAATCTATTTGCCGGGAGAAAGCATCGCCGGGCTCAATCCTGCCATCGTGACCTTGAGCGAGGACAATAATATTTCTGAGATTTTACGCTATTCCGTTAGCTTGGACGCAGCAGGTCACTACCGGTTCGCGATTCTCGATGAAAGGGGGACGCGGCTCAAGGTTCCTCTGCGCTCTGGATCAGGCCAAACTCGTAAATTTTAATTCTCCGATAGCAGCTCAATCTTGACTCTTTTTTTCAATCGATCCCATATAACGAACATTATGTTCGTCATATCGAATGATTGGCAGTTTCGTGCATTTCGTTTCTGCAAGTAAAGCGTCGGGTCTTCGCGAGGTTGATGCACCCAACAGCCTCGTTGTGCATTTCGGCGCCGATCGTCCGCTCCAGATGGATGCCGGGGTCTCGCTCAGCCCCCTGACGATCGCCTATCAAACCTACGGGGAGCTCAACGCCAATAAATCGAACGCCATTTTAGTTTGCCATGCCCTAACGGGCGATCAGCATGTCGCCAACAAACATCCTATCACAGGGAAAGCGGGCTGGTGGCACAATATGGTCGGTCCGGGCCGTCCGATCGACACCAACCGCTATTACGTCATTGCATCGAATGTCGTCGGCGGCTGCATGGGCACAACGGGGCCTGCCTCGCTCAATCCTGCGACTGGCCGGCCCTATGGCCTTGATCTTCCGGTGGTCACGATCAAGGACATGGTTCATGCGCAAGCCATGCTCATTGATCATCTTGGCATCGACATGCTGTTTTGTATCGTCGGCGGTTCAATGGGTGGTATGCAGGTATTGCAATGGGTGGCGAGTTTTCCGGAACGCGTTTACGCCGCGATGCCGATCGCGACCGCCGCGAGACACTCCTCGCAGAATATCGCCTTTCATGAGGTTGGACGCCAAGCGGTCATGGCCGATCCTGATTGGCGTCAAGGCCGCTATCTTGAAGAAGGCGTCATCCCGACCAAGGGGCTGGCCGTTGCCCGGATGGCGGCGCATATCACTTATTTGTCGGACGAGGCCTTGCAGAGCAAGTTTGGCCGCAAGCTGCAGGACCGCAGCGCGCCGACCTTCTCTTTTGACGCCGATTTCCAAATCGAGAATTATTTGCGTTATCAGGGCACAAGCTTTGTCGACCGTTTCGATGCAAATTCCTATCTTTATGTGACGAGGGCCTGCGATTATTTCGATCTCGCCGCCGATTATGGTGGCTCGCTTGCCCACGCCTTCAATGGTTGCAAAAGCCGGTTCTGCGTCGTGTCATTCAATTCGGACTGGCTTTATCCGACGCAAGCCTCGCGCGCGATCGTGCACGCATTGAATGCGGGCGGCGCCTCGGTTTCCTTTGTCGATATCGAGACCGATCGTGGCCATGACGCGTTTTTGTTGGAGACCCCTGAGTTCATCGCGACCTCGCGCGGGTTCCTCGACGCGGCGGCAAGAGCGCGGGGCATCGCGCCAGCCAAAAGCAGGGCGATTTGAATCGTGACGGCAAAGACGCGCGCTGACAACGCCAAGCGAGCCCACACGATTCCAGCGCGCGTCGATCTGCTCCTTATTGCGGATATGGTTGAGCCAAGGAGTCGCGTTCTCGATGTCGGATGTGGCGATGGCACGCTGTTACGGTTGCTTGCCGAAGAAAAAGAAGTAGACGCACGCGGCATTGAGCTTTCCCAGCGCGGTGTCAACGACTGCGTCGCCAAAGGGCTTTCGGTCATTCAGGGGGATGCCGACACGGATCTTGCTGGCTATCCTGACAAAGCCTTCGATTATGTGATTCTATCCCAGACATTGCAGGCGACACGCCAGCCGCGCAAAGTTCTTGAGCAGATGTTGCGGATCGGCCGGCATGCGATAGTGTCGTTCCCGAATTTCGGCCATTGGCGGATCAGAGTTCAAGTGGCATTCGGGGGCCACATGCCATTGACGCGCAATCTTTCCTGCGCCTGGTATGACACGCCAAATATCCATTTTTGCACGATCCAGGATTTTATCGCGCTCGTGCGGGAGATCGATGCAAGGATCGAGCGCGGCGTGGCGCTCGATCATACCGGCGTGCCATTGGGTTTCAGCGAGCCCTGGATCTGGAACCTGTTCGGAGAACAAGGCGTCTTTCGCCTCACCCGCAAGCGGTGAGGCAAGTAGGATAGACGTCACGCATTTTTATTTTTCGGCGGCTTTCTGGATTGCCTTTTGCACGATCCTGCGGGCCTCCTCGGCATCGCCCCAGCGCTCGATCTTGACCCATTTGCCCGGCTCGAGATCCTTATAATGGGAAAAAAAATGCTCGAACTGCTGTAATGTGATCTCCGGCAAATCAGTATAGTTTTCGATGTTTTCATAGCGCTTGGTAAGATGCGCCGCGGGAACAGCGATAATCTTTTCGTCCTGGCCTTGTTCGTCGTGCATCAAGAGAACGCCGACCACTTTGCAGCTCATAATCGCGCCGGGAACGATCGCGCGAGTATTGGCGATGATTACATCGCAGGGATCGCCGTCATCCGATAAAGTATGGGGAATGAAACCATAATTGCCGGGATACCGCATGGACGTATAGAGGAATCGATCAACAAACAGCACGCCTGCATTTTTATCCAATTCATATTTGATCGGCTCGCCGCCGATTGGCACTTCAATCAGGACATTCACTTCGTGCGGCGGATTTCTTCCAATGGAAATCGCATCCAAAATCATATCTTACTCCACATCTCGTATCAAAATTTTCGGAGATCGCTAGGCACCGGGTAAAAACAGCGAGGTGGCGCTAGATCACGAGGATTTTGGACCGACTCGATCTAAAATCATGAACGCGATCAACACTTAGAGTTTAGCGCGAAATGAGGGCGAAAAACCGGCTTCCATTTTTCGTCATCCCACTCTAGAGCGCTTCCCTATCACGTGAAATCCCATGACCGAATAAGAATTGTGCCGTTTCAAAGATTTGGAACAAATCCTTATAGAAAAAGTCGAGCAACTTTTGCGGGGCATGCTCAGTGACGCTCGGGCGACCGGTCTTGTGTAGACCAGGGCGCAAACTGTACACGCATGCCTCGAACTTACACTTTCAGTGCGGCGGTTGCGCGAAAGGAATATGCCGGAATCGAAAGAATCGATCATCTGGCGGCACACTCTGAAACCAAACTTAATTATGGCATTATTATTTTCGCGGGCTGGCGCTGTTTACCGGCATGCCCCCGCTCAGAAATCAGCATCATCCCGAACCGCTACGAACTGTTTGGATACGAAGACGCGGAGAGAAAGCGGTGAAACCGCAAGCGACAGTTATTGGAGTGAGCAGGTCTAGTCGAACGCAAATGCAGTCCTGCCGCGGATTTCCGAGCCGAAACGCTCGGTGGCCTGGCGTATATTTTTGCCGCCAAGCTTTGAGTAAAATTCAATCGCCCGCTCATTGTCGGCCAATGCCCAAACGAGAAAAGAAGAATAGCCGTGCTCCGCGAGATCCTTGCGGGCCACCTCGAAAAGACGTGTGCCGAATCCAAGGCCCTGAAACTCAGGTGCAATATAGAGTTCGAAAATCTCTCCGCCATAATGCAAGGAAGGCACGCGATTTCGCCCATAGCTCGCGTAGCCGCCGATAGTCTCATCGAAATCAAGGACCAGAAGACGCGATCCCCGGACAATAGCCGAGTGCCACCAGCGTGGCCCGCGACGGGCGATCATCCGTTCGAGCTCGCGGCCGGGAATAAGGCCGCGATAGGCATCGCGCCACGCGGCGTCATGTACCTCCGCGATCCCTTCGGCATCGCCTTCGCGCGCATTCCGGATGGTGATGACAGCCTCGATCATCCCCCGATGTTAAGGCCGCTTGGCCTGCCGCTGCAAGACCTCTTTCGCGATTATTAGCAATTGTCCGGCAACCATTGCGCGCGGGACACAATCCGCCGGTCCCGTGCAGGCGTTCTCGCCAAATTCCGGCCCTTTGCATTCACGAACCCGCGATTTCTGTCCTTATGTGTCGGCGGAGCCACTGGAAACCCCGGCGTTTGCTTGCCCAGGCTCTTGCGGAGCTTCCGGCTCGATCGCAATAATCGCCTGCGCATCCGGCCGGTGTGCCTTGTCCATTCCTTTAAGGAGAACCGCAAATGCGATGACATCACAGTCGAGGAGGGTCACCCACCAGATTTGCGCCGTCGCGATTCCCAGGATGGCGATCGTCAGGACCGCGACGAGGCCGGCGAGCAAGGCAGGGGCCGCTTTCGCCGGGATTGCCCCGGCGCTCCGCAAAGATTGCACGATGAGGATCATGAAACCGGCGGCGCCGGCGAGGCCAAGGTCATACCAGATCACAAACAAAAGGCTTCTCGGCGTCCGTTCCGGCAAATAGCCGAAGCTCAATCCTTGATGGACGAAGTCGAAGCCGTGCCCGGTGATCAAACGCGGCCATTGTGACACAATGAGATCGCTCCAAATCAGCATTGAGGCGGATCCGGTGCCGGCCTCAATCCCAGTCAGATTCAGAGCGAGGCGGTAGAGCAAAGGGAGTCCTGGCGCGATTAAAATCAAAAGCCCGAATAGCCACGCGAAAACCCGCGCCGTCCGGGTGGGGCCGGACATGGCTAAAGCGAAGGTGAAGGCGCCCGCGCCGGTCGCCAAAAGCGCGATCTGGGCAAATCCAGCCAGCGCCACTGCTGCGACGAGAACCGCGAGAATCGCGGCGCTGATCCAATGCTCGCGAATGGACAAGATGCCGAGTGCCGGCCAGACCAGAACGATGGACGTAATCATCGAGCGTTCAAACAGCGTTTCGTCGAACTCGAAACCGCCCAAAAACCAGGACGAGCCAAAAAGGGCAAGAACGAGCGTCGCCACGCTTGCAGCGGCGAGGCCCGCGGGTAGCAAGTAAAGATCGAATGTCTTCGTCTTTTGAGGTAGATAGACTGCAACCATCACCGCAAGGACGGTGGTGCTGGCGGATTTAAAAAACCGGTCGGCCGCTTCTTCCGGGAAAGGGGTCCAAAGCAAGGACAAACAGGCCCAGAAAGTCAGAAACAGTGCCGCGCCACCAGCCGGCGAGACAAGCGCGCCGCGCAGCCTCCGGCCGCTATGCGGGGGTGCGTCCAGCATGGCGCCGATCAAGATCAAGGTCGCGCCGACGGGCAGAAGTACATAGATCGCGCCGTGCCAAAAGATCCCCGTGCATGGCAAGGCGACGAATAAAGTGGCCAGGCCAAGACGAATCAGGACTTTCGCGGCGGCCTCGGCGGGCGAGTCGATTGATTGCAAGGCGACGGACATGGCCTCCGCTTCATGAAAAGGCCCGGATGGCCAGAATTCGCTCGGTTTCTATCCCGGATCGCTCTTATGCCGCGACTGCTTTGCGGAACTCAAGCGCGTATTAGGGGAAAACAAAATGAAATGACCCTACACAGCAGGGACTGAGCTTATAACAAAAAGTTGATGTTCATAATTATTATTTATCAGTACGTCAAAATCCGGAAGCTACTAAATAAAGCGTGCCGCATCGGATCCAACAAATTCGGAAACGCAAAAGTCTCGCTGGCCGCGCCGCGCGGAAATTTGTGTCATATGATACCCCGCGCTAGTTTTCTCTCTGCTTCTTCGATGGCTTGCGGCGTGCCGACATGAAACCATAACCCGTCAAGCCTATGGCCGAACAGGCGTCTTTTCTTAGCCGCCTCGAAAAAAAAAGGAGCGAGAGGAAAAATATCTGTTGTCTCCGCCTCGAAAAGCCCGGGCTTGACGATACCAACACCCGTATAAACGAAAGGCGCGATTTCGCGGTCTGGGCGCCGGATCAGGCGGCCATCGGGCGCCATGTTGAAGTCACCCGGCGAATCGACCCCTACACTCGCCGCCACGGCGGCGACAAGCAGCAGAATATCCATCTTCTCAGGATCCCAGGCGGCCGCGAGGCAGCGAAGATTGTTGGCCTGGCCTTCGACCCAGAAAGCATCCGTGTTGGCAAGAAAAAATGGCTCCGGCCCGAGCCAGGGCAAGACCCTGGCGATCCCGCCGCCCTGATCGAGTAGCTTATCGCGCTCGTCAGAAATCCGGATTTTAGGGGTGTTGCGGGTCGTGAGATGCGCTTCGATCTGGCCGGCCAGATAATGCACATTGACAATCGCCGTATCAACTCCGGCCATGGCGAAACGGTCAAGCGTATGGTCGATCAGCGGTTTGCCGGCGACCGTAACCAATGGCTTTGGCATGTGGTCGGTCAAGGGCCGCATCCGCGTGCCCAATCCAGCCGCGAAGACCATGGCTTTGGATGGCAAGAAAGGGGACATGGACGCGCCGGTTACCAATTGTCGGACAACGGACCGCACGGGGAAACCTTTGGTCCTGTTTTCGAACGCTATTTTGCAAGTTTCAGAAGGTTTGCAAGTCTCAGAAGGAATGCTCGATAGAACAACGCGCCAGCGGAGCCGAGGCCATGCCCAGTTTGCGTTTAAGACGCGGCACCAAAGAGTCGCGGCAGATGCTGCTCATACCAGAGTTTAAGTTCGCTTAAAGCCGGGTGACCGATATTTTTTGCGAGATATCGTTCGATGCGCGGCAGATGCACAAGATACTGGGGTTTTTTGTCACGCTCGTCGAGACGCGCAAAAATCCCTAATATTTTTGTTGCCCGCTGGGCGCCCAAGATCGCATAGGCGCGGGCGAAACCTGCCATGTCGAAGCCCGCATCGTCCTCAAGCCGCAGCTTGGCGTATTGAGCAAGCAGTTTCAATTCAACCTCTTGCGGAACATCGACGCGGGCATCTTGCAAGAGGGAGACGACATCGTAGGCGGCGTGGCCGAGGACGCTGTCCTGAAAATCGATAATGCCGACACTGGCGACGCCTTGGCGGTCAGCAAGCCAGAGCAGATTAGGTGAATGATAGTCACGCAACGTCCAAGTCGGCCGCGCGGCGAGGACCGTCTGGACGGCGTGACGCCAGAGATTGACAAAAGTCGCCTTGGCGCCGGAGGCGACTTGCGCGCACGCGATATAGGGCACGTACCAATCGAGCAGGAGTTCGACTTCGATGGAAAGAGCATCGACGTCATACACCGGGATCCGGTATGTCTCTATGTCGTCGACAGGCAAAGTGTCGGAAAGACTGGCGCCGTGCAAACAAGCGAGGACCGCGAGCGCAACGGCGTAACGGTCCTCGATGATGCCGGTTTCGCTGGTGAGCGGTTCGCAGCCGAGATCCTCGATGACGGCAAGGCCGGCGGCGAGATCGAAGGCAAGGATTTCGGGCGCCGATAGGCCTTGCTCGCGTAACCCTTTGCCGACTGCGATGAACGGCCTTATGTCCTCGGCAAGCTTGGCGATGGCGCTGTAGGATTTGCCATAACGAAGCGGCGGCCCGTCCGGGCGGGGCGGCGAGATCATCAAGATCGCGCTTTCGCCTGCGCGATTGACCAATCGCTCATAGCTTCTGGCCGATGCGTCGCCTTGCATGAAAATGCGCTCGGCGCCGCTCCAGCCGCTGCGATCGAGTAGCTCGTGGATCGCCTTGGCACGCGCGAGCCGCTCCGCAAAGGAGCCAGTGCCGGTCAGGGTTACGGCGCGGTAGGAAGGGTCTTTGTTCGGATCGAGGCTTAACTCGATATCGAGCCGGCCGGGGACGAGAAAATCGCCCGCGCGCTCTGGCCATTCGACAAGGACGAGGGCACCATCGCAAGCCTCATCGAATCCCAGTTCGATGAGGTCACGCGGCTTCTCGATCCGGTAGAAATCGGCATGCACGATGGGAAAGTTCAAGCCTTCGTAAATTTGCATCAAGGTGAAGGCCGGGCTTGGCACTTCGAGATCTTGCAGGCCGGTCAGAAAACGAATGAGAGCGCGGGCCAACGCCGTCTTTCCCGCGCCGAGACCGCCCGATAAAGTCACGAGATCGCCGGGACCAACCAGCGCGGCGACATCGGTGGCGAGCCCAGCGATCGCGCCCTCGTCTTCGAGAGCGCGCAGCCAGATCGTTTCGGAAGCGGGTGTCCGGATCGTTCCGGCGGCCATGGCGTTCACAGTCCTTGTGGTGTTTCGCTTGCTGCTAGCTTCACACCTTGGGAGGGAAAGATACAAGTCGCGCGTGTCCCTTTTCCGGGGATCGAATCGATTTCGACGCGGCCGCCGTGCAGTTCGACAAACGAACGTACAATAGAAAGGCCAAGGCCAACGCCCCGATGGCGCGACCCTGTTGTATAGGTTTTGAAGCGATCGAAAACATGTTCGAGTATTTCGGGCGGAATTCCGCTCCCCTCGTCGGTAACGGTGAACAGGATTTCGCCGTCCCGCCGCGCCGCTGCGAGATCGATGGCATGCCCGGCCGAGGAAAAGCCGATCGCGTTCGAGAGAAGGTTGAAGAGGATCTGCCGGATACGTTTGCCGTCGGCGACAAAGGACCCGAGTCCCTCCATCGTCGCGACGCGAAGGGTCAGCGAGGAGTCGCCAAGCCGATCCTGAATGCCTTCGGCCGCAGCCCGCATCGTTTGCGCGATGTCGACATCTTCGAGCGACAATTCGATCGCATCCGCGTCGATTGAAGCGAGATCGAGAATATCGTTGATGATGGCAAGCAGAGCCGACGAGGATTTCATCACATAGCCCGCGTACTCACGCTGTTTGGCGTTGAGCGGGCCGATCGCGGGATCGTCGAGCAATTGAATGAAGCCGATGATATTGGTCAGCGGCGAACGCAGCTCGTAAGAGACATGATGGACAAAGTCATTACGCAGTTTTTCGGCATCGCGCAGCGCCTGATTGCGGTCGCTCAGCGCCTGATTGCGTTCCGTCAACGCGCGTTCGACACTCACTCTGGCGGTCGTGTCGATGAAAGTGAGAAGGGTCGCGCCGTCCGGGAGTGGCGCCGCGGCACAATCGAGCACCGATCCATCGCGGCGCACGAGACGGCGCTCGAACCCCACGCGTTGATCGGGCAATCCTGCGACCGCAGCGCGGAGCGCCCCCCAACCTTCTTCGTCGGAAAAGAGCGGAGTGCAAAGCAGTGCAACGCGATCGATATGCGGCCGGTTGCCGAGTTCGCTTGGATCAAGCGCCCACATGCTGGCAAAGGCCGGGTTGAACAATTTAAGGCGGCCGTCGCTGCCAAACACGGCGACGCCCTCCTTCAAGGCATCTAGCGTTTCGCTCTGTACGCGGATCGAGGCATTGTACTGGGAAACGAGATGATAGCGTTCGGTGACATCGTCGAAGAGATAAGTGACGCCGCCTTGGGGATTGGGGCTGATGACGGCCCGAAGCGTCCGCCCGTCGGGCAAAAACCAGACCTGTTCGTCGGTATCAAGCGATTGATAGGCGGCGAGCAGGCCCGCTTTCCAAGCCCGGAAATCAGCTTGCTCGGGCAAGAGCCGTGCCACCCGCAGGCGGTCGAGGATCTCGGAATCGGTTGGCTTCTGATCAAGCCAAGCTTGATCGAGCGCCCAAAGCTGGCGATAGGCCGCGTTGTGGAAAACCAGCTGCTTTCCCCCGTCGAAAATGGCAACCGCCGTCGAAAGCTGGTCGAGCGTGCGCGCATGGGCTTTCGTTTGCTGGTCGAAAGCAGCCCGCATGGATTCGATTTCCGACACATCCGCGGCCATTCCGGCCGAACCGGAGCCCGCTGGCGCGTCGACAATTTCGAGCATCCGTCGAGCACCAGCAACGACTGCCGGTGCGCGCCCGTGCCAAACCGCGCCCGCACTGCGTGATGCCGCGCCAGCCTCGCGAGCCTGACTTTCGATAAGTTCGATGCCACGCAAGACCGCGGCCTCTTGATCCTTGGCCTCGACAGCGCGAGCATAGGCGGTATTGACCCAGGTCAATTTGCCGCCGCCATCGCGTAGCCAGGCGGGGTAGGGGGACGCGTTGAGAAGGGATCGTAGAGCCTCTACTTGCCCGATCGTGCCCGCCTGCACTTCTTGGAGACGAACGGCGTCGCGGCGATCTCCGGAGACATCTCTGATCCGCAAAACGGCCACGCCGGCGAATGGCCGTCCCTCGACTTCGAGATGATGCCCGTCCAAGCTCGTGACTGTGAAACGGAATGATTCGCCCCGTGCGCGCAGCCGCGCGACCGAAGTTTCGACGGTTTGCGCCATCCCGGGCGGCAGCCAGGAACCGAAGGCAAGTACGCGGCGGGCATTGGGCCGGTTCCCGGCAATTTCGAGATCGCCTTCAATCTCGGGATCCTCCCCAGGCCCTGCCCAGGCCACGATGATTTGGGTTTCGGCGCCAAGAAAAACCTCGGCGCGATCGAGCTTCGCGCGCAACGCCATGAGCGCGAGATGATCGGCCGCCTCCCGTTCCATGCAACGCCGCCGTTGGGAGAGATAGAGGATCGCGGCGAGCCCCGAAAAAACAGTGAGACTGGCTATTAGCGTCAGTTCCGCTGCGCCGGCGTGGCTGCGTAAACCAGTGCGCTCGATCGTTTGACCGGTCGCCTCGCCGAGCACTGGCGATGCCGCCAGGACGCTCAGAAACCCAAGTCCGGTGCACAGCCAGGCCTGCCGCACAATCTTCAATTTTCGCTGGTGCCAGCACCAACCCATCCACCCACCCCTCCAGGCATGGCCGAATCGAAACACATACCGAGCGAATCAGCCAACTTTATGGGAATCTTACCATTATTGTGAAACCAGGTGGATTTGGGTTGCACCATGCAGGCCAAAGCGGCCAAGCCATGCGGCAGATTCTTACTTCCGCGGGATGCCACAACATGCGGGTCGTCCGGCCACCGATGGCCTCGTTTTGTTCGCCTTGCCGCGGGCCATGATCGCGAAACAGTCGCAGCGTGTCGGGTAAAGAGTACACGCGGTATGAAATATCAAAGCACAAGGCGATCGAATATAGCGATCATGGTCTTGTGATCGCGCGCCGCACTTCGATTGTTACATGCGAGAGCATTCGGAAGTGGCTGAGCCGGGAGCGGTAGAATTCGGTGTCGCGCGGCGCATCCGTCAACACCGAGAGGATCGCCCCGAGATGACCGGGACCGAGGCGCCAGACGTGGAGATCCGCCAAACGGTCTCCGCCGCTCTCGATCGCGCTCCGCAGCGCTTCGGTTACCGCCTTGTCGGGATTCATGTCCAAAAGCACCCCGCCGGTGTCGCGCATCAGGCCATAGGCCCAATTGGCGATGACCAAGGCACCAATGATGCCCATGACTGGGTCCATCCAGACCCAGCCGAAAAATCGCCCGAGGAGCAGTCCGCATATCGCGAGCACCGAGACCCCCGCGTCCGCCGCCACATGCACGAAAGCCGCACGCATGTTGTTGTCGCGCTCAGCAGCGGAGGTGGTGGAAGCGCCGGCATGTACGGGCTCGCAGAAATCGAGTTCATAAACCTCCTCTTGATCAAAGCCCGTGAGGCGCAGGCGGGCCTTGAATGTGTGCGGCTCGGGAATTTCCTCTACCGATTCGAGATAGGAACCGCGATCGGCGAAGCGAAAGGTCTGCCGGGCACCACCGGGGCGTTCGGTTTCGATCGTGGCGGTTCCCTGGCCGAGCACTGGCGCAAGTTCGAGATTGTCCTCATGACGCAGCCGGAAACGCGGCGGCACGCCGTCCTCGAACACTTCCAATTGAAGAACCTCCCGGCCGGTATCGATGCGACGCATTTCGTCATGCTTATGCGCGGCGTGCCCAGCGTCATCTCCATGCGTATGGCTGTGCGCATGGCTACGATGATCGCCGCCGCCGAGGAGCCAGGCCGTGACGACGTTCACGATAAGACCGGCGGCGGCGATCAAAATCGCCTCGTCGAAATGAATCGTCACTGGCGCGAAGAGGCGCACGGCTGCCTCGTAGCCGATGATCAAGGCGATCATCGCAAGGATAATGGCGCTCGCAAATCCGGCGAGATCGCCGAACTTTCCGGTGCCAAATACAAACCGGAGATCGTTGGCATGCCGCCGCGCATAAGTGTAGGCCAAGGCCGCGATCAAAAGCGCCAATGCGTGGGTTGCCATATGAAAGCCGTCGGCGACCACGGCGAGCGAGCCATAAAGGGTGCCGCCGGCGATTTCCGCGACCATCATGACTAAGGTGAGAGAAATCGCAGCCCAAGTCCGGCGCTCGTTTTGCGCGTGGCCGGCGCCAAGGAAAACATGGCTATGATCGCCCAAAGATGCTTCGGCATTCTGATCTTCCATGATCCTTCGCTCCGTTGCCCACATACTCATCTGAAATAGCTATGAACGACTTCGATCAGTTGCGCGGCCGCCTCGGCATCAAGTGCGTTTGGGTTCTTGGTCGGATCGACCAAATGGGTGCGGATGTGGTCCTCGACAACCTCCACCAAAAGGCTGTTGATCGCGCCGCGGCAACCGGCGATCTGATGCATGACTTGTGCGCAACCCGCCTCGCCGTCGAGCGCGCGCTCAATGGCTTCCACCTGACCGCGAATGCGGCGCACCCGGTTCAGAAGCTTTTGCTTTTCGGAAACGGTGTGGCTCATGCCGGATCCTTTAAGAGGTTCTATATAGGGTGGGTGGGTATTCCATAAGCGGCAGGAAAGGTCAATACGCGTGGTTCTTGCCCAATACAGTTGGGAGAGCAGCGGGGCTTGCATTTGTCTTTGAAGTAGATTTCGGTTCTCACTGAAAAATGCGGTACAACGCTTTGCACTTACGCGCCCTGACACTATTGGCGGTCCTGCTTTGCTGGCTGGCGCCATTCAGGTCGGCGCTCGCCCAAGTTGCGCTTGCCCAAGCAAACGAGGCGGCAAGTGCGCCAACTGCTTCCGCGGGCTTTCAAGAATTTTTGCAAGGTCTCTGGCCGCTTGCACAACAAGCGGGGGTCACGCGCGCCACATTCGATGCGGCTCTTGACGGTCTTGAACTGGATCCCGGCTTGCCAGCCGTGTCAAACCGGCAGGCCGAATTCGACAAACCTCTCAAATCCTATCTGAGCGAAGCGGTCTCCATCCGCCGCATCGCGCGGGGCAGGGAGTGCCTGCAGGCGTGGCGCGCCGAACTGTCAAATGTCGAAAAACGCTTTGGTGTGCCAGCCACGATTATCCTCGCGGCCTATGGCATGGAGACCGATTTCGGGATAGCGAAAGGCGAAAAAGACATTATAAGGTCGCTTGCGACCTTGGCGTACAGCCGCCGAGACCGGCCGGTTTTCCGCGACGAAT
>CAYTRB010000047.1:0-20638 GCA_964440215.1 uncultured Methylocapsa sp. | reverse complement strand
ATGCGCTCATCGCCGCGCTTAGGGTCAAGTCTGAACGCCCCGAAGCGGTGATCACTTATGTCCGTCTGCAAAACCGGCGCGGCGACTCACGTCACCCGTCGCATGGGCTCGCCGAAGCCAGGCATTGAGGAACACTCCGGCGGGGGGTGCTTCGCGGCTGGAGGCCGGATGGAAATTAGCACCGGAGAAATCAGCGCCGGAACTGTGCGGACGATCCTGCGATTTCCTGATCCCCGGCTCCGCGCGATGGCCGCGCCTGTGACTGATTTTGACGGCGCTCTTGCCTCGCTCGCGGCCGATCTTTTGGAGACGATGCGTGCGGCGCCAGGCATTGGAATCACGGCCCCGCATATCGGTGTTCTGAAGCGGCTGGTCGTGATCGAACTCGCCGCCGCGGATGGCATCCGGACTTACGCCAACCCGCAGATCGTCTGGACGTCCGCCGATAGGATCAGGCATGCGGAGGGCAGCGTCTCCATGCCAGGCGTCAGGGAAGAGATCGAACGTCATGCCCGTGTGCGGATGCTTTATCAGGATTTGCGCGGGGTGGAACAGGTCGAAGAGGCCGATGGCTTGCTCTCCATCTGTCTCCAGCACGAGGCCGATCAGCTCGACGGAGTCTTTTGGATCGATCGGCTCTCCCGGTTGAAGCGCGAGCGTATCATCAAACGTTTCGACAAAATGCAGCGCACGCAAGTCTCAGGCGGTTAGAGATTAGTCCTGGACCAGCACGCTCTTGACGTTGACGAACTCGCGGATGCCGAAATCGGAGCACTCGCGCCCATAGCCTGACTCCTTGATTCCGCCGAAAGGTATCCGCGGGTCGGAGCGTACAGTGGCATTGACGAAACTCATGCCTGCTTCAAGCTCCTCGGCGGCGATCCTTTCGCCGCGCTCAAGATCCCTTGTGATCACGCCGGAGCCGAGCCCGAAGCGGGACTGATTGGCGATGCGGATCGCATCGGCTTCGTCCCGCGCCTCGATAACGGCCGCCACGGGGCCGAAGACCTCATCATCGTAAAGTGGCATGCCAGGCTTCACATGCGTCACTACGGTCGGCGGGTACCAAGCGCCTGGGCGTTCGGGGATTTCTCCGCCCGTGAGGAGGCGCGCCCCTTTCGCGAGGCTTTCGGCCACTTGGGCGTGGATGCCGTCGCGGGCCTCTACGCTCGACAATGGACCAAGCTTCGTTAAAGGATCGCGCGGATCGCCGAACGTATAGGCCTGCATCTCGCCCGCGAGGGCGCGCTCGAAAGCCTCCCGGACCTCCGCCACAACGATGAAACGCTTGCCCGCTATGCAGCTCTGACCGCCGTTGATCATCCGCGCCGCCGCGCAGATTTCCGCCGCCCTTTCGATATTGGCGTCGGCCAGCACCAAATAGGGGTCGGCGCCGCCAAGTTCGAGCACCGTCTTTTTGAGCGAAGCGCCGCCCGCCGCGGCGACCTGACGGCCGGCCTCCACGCTACCGGTGAGCGTGACCGCCGCGATATTTTGATCCTCGATCAAGGCGGGCACATCGCGGCTTGCAATAAGCAGCGTGCGGAAGAGGTTTTGCGGGAAACCGGCGTCACGAAAGACGCTCTCGATCGCGAGCGCGCAACCGGGGACATTGCTGGCGTGCTTAAGCACGGCCGCGTTTCCCGCCATGAGGGCAGGCGCGGCGAAGCGGAACACCTGCCAGAATGGAAAATTCCACGGCATGACCGCAAGGACGACTCCCAGCGGATTGTAAGTCACGAAGGTTTTTGGGCCGCCTATGTCGATCGGGCGCCGCTCAAGAAAGCGCTCGGCATTTTCCGCGAAATAGTCACAGTTGAAGGCGCATTTCTCGATTTCGGCGCGGCCTTCCTTGAGTGTCTTGCCCATTTCCGCCGTCATCAGTCCGGCGAATGCGTCTTGCCGCTGCCTGAGGACCCGTCCCGCCGCTTGCATCAAGGACGCGCGCTCGGAGAATGGGGTACGGCGCCACGCCTCCCACGCGAGGCGCGTCTTGCGTGCGATCCCGAGAGCTTCGTCCCTTGTGTGGCCATCGTAAGGGCGGCCCGTCTGACCATTGGATGGATCAGTCGGCACAAACCGGGGCTTCGCGCCGGAAGCCTTAGCCGGCTCATCAGCAGTGGGATGCGGCTCTTGCTGTCCGGATTGGGTGTTTTCTATGCTCATAAGCGCGGCGGGGCCTTGTGACGTCACCCAAGTATAACGGCATTCAAAGCCAATTGGTTTTCTGAAATCGGGCGTCGGTCTCAATTTCACAACCACCGGTCGGCGCTGTTCATAGGGGTCAGCCTATGGGGCGCGTGATCTCGCTTGCGCATAGTCGATAATATTTATAGACTGATCAAAATATGGATTATTGGAGTGTGAGATGACGGATGCGGCGCTAACGGGCACGGTTTCGGCGAGCAGACTGACCGAAGATTGGCTGGCCGTTTGGATCGGGCTTACGATCTTTGCTCTGGCATTGCTGGGCGTGAAGGGGCCGGATCTTCTCGGCTGGGCGGTCACAACCTCCGTTTGGACGGCGCCTGCAAAGGCTCTCGGGACCGCCTCGAAAACTTATGCCTGGCTCGGAGGGGTTGGAGCGCTGGCTTCGACTTATGTCGCATTATTGGCGGTTCTCACCGCAAGCGTCGCCGCTTTGAGAGGGGACACCAAGCGTTTCGCCCTTGCTTTTTCAGCGGTATTCTGGATCGCTTATGCAAGTTGGATTATCGGCAGCACCGCTCACCTCGCAGCTGTTACCCCGGCGGATCTTCAGAAATACGGGATCGGCTGGTCGCTGCGGCTCACGAATGAGGGCGGCTTCATCGTTGCCTTGATCGCCGGTCTGATCATTGCGAATTTCTTGCCTCGCTTCGCCGATTGGCTCACCGAGGCCATTCGCCCCGAACTTTATATCAAGATCGCGATCGTGATCCTCGGCGGATTTATCGCCGTGACCATCGCGGGCAAGCTTAGTCTCGCCAGCTCTTTGCTTTTGCGCGGCATCGCCGCGATCATCGAGGCCTATCTGATTTACTGGGCGGTGGTATATTTCGTGGCCCGGAAATGGTTCGGTTTTAGCCGCGAATGGGCCGCGCCGCTGGCGTCCGGCATCTCGATTTGCGGCGTATCAGCGGCGATTGCGACGGGTGGCGCGATACGGTCCCGGCCGGTCGTTCCTGTCATCGTGTCTTCGCTGGTCGTGATCTTCGCGGTCATCGAAACTTTGATTCTGCCGTTTCTGGCGCAGGCCTTCCTCTCGCACGAACCGCTCGTCGCGGCGGCCTGGATCGGCCTTTCGGTGAAGACGGATGGTGCCGCCGTGGCTGCCGGCGGGATCACCGAAGCGCTAATCCTTGCGAAATCGGCCGCCGAGGGCGTCAATTACCAGCCTGGCTGGCTGCTAGGGACCACCGCGGCGATCAAGGTCTTCATCGATGTTTTCATCGGCGTCTGGGCCTTTATCCTCGCCTACATCTGGACCAATCACATCAATGTCCGCGAAGGCGATACCGCGAGAGCCGTGGAAATCTGGCATCGCTTCCCGAAATTCATCATTGGCTTCGTGGTGACCTTCCTGATCGGCCTTGCTCTGGCGCTCACCGCATCGCCGGAGACGCTTACCAAACTGACACCTGCGATCGGCGAGGCCAATGTGTTTCGCGTCATCTTCTTTACCCTGACCTTCTTCTCGATTGGCGTTCTCTCTAATTTCCGCAAGCTCTGGCAAGATGGCATCGGCAAGCTCGCCGCCGTCTATCTCGTGAGCCTGTTCGGTTTTGTGATCTGGGTCGGGCTACTCATTTCCTGGCTCTTCTTCCATGGCATCAAGCCGCCGCTCGCCGGCTAATCCGAGAAATCGAACCCAAGGAAACACCACAATGTCTGAACCTAATATTCGCGCCGAACTGAGCAAGGTCGAGGCGGAACCGCTCCTGCCCATCGAAAAAAAGCTTATAGGCTGGAGCCTCGGCATCGGCATCGTGTCCCTTATCATTCTCGTGATCGTCAATCATTTGTTTCCCGTCGTGACGTAGCAAAGGACAACCTATACGAATTTGACGTGCCAAGAGATGTGCTGAGAGGTTTGCGAAGCGATTTGCGCCCCGCTCCGTTAGACACTATGAGATAGCCCGTAGGGGGCGGGTCATCCCGGCACACACATGGGCGGACGTTCGGACGATCGTTTGCTTGGCATGCACCGGCCAATCACGCGGCGTGATTTCCTCGATGGTGTCGCGCTCGCCGCGAGCGCGGCAGCCTTCCGCGATGGTGTCGAACCGGCTTTTGCCCAAGCGTCCGCGTACCCGCCGGCGTTGACGCGGCTCAGAGGCCAAACCGACACCGATTTCCAAGCCATGCATGCAATCCGCGATGGCACCTTCTGGGAGCGGGCCGGGCCGCCATCCGCCACCGGAGAGCACTATGATTTGATCGTCATTGGCGCCGGCATCAGCGGGCTTGCTTCCGGTTTTCTCTATCGTCAGCGGATCGGCCCCAGTGCCCGTATTCTCATTCTCGACAATACCGATGATTTCGGCGGCCATGCCAAGCGCAATGAGTTTACCGCCGCGAACGGACGTCTCATCATTGGCTATGCCGGTTCGCAGACGCTGCAGTCGCCGGGGTTTTTCTCGCCCGCGGTTGCCAAGCTGATCGCCGATGTTGGTATCGACCTCGGTGTCTTCGAGTCCTGGTACGACCAGGACTGGAGCAAACGCCATAAGCTCACCGAGGGAGTGTTCTTCGCTAAGGAGGATTTCGGCGCGGACGTCACTTTGCGTCTTGGCGAAAAAGCGGCGGACTGGGTGCCGAAGGCCCCGCTGAACGAAAAGGCGAAGCGCGATTTGATCGCACTGATCGATGAGCCGGGGGATTATCTTGCCGGCAAGAGCCGCGCCAGGAAGCGCCAGATCTTGGCCCGAACGACCTACGCCGGTTTCCTCGCCAAAATCGTCGGCGTGGACCCTCAGCTTCTGACTTATTTCAGAAAAATCACGGCCGAATATTTTGGCGCCGGCATCGACGGCACCGCAAGCCTTGACGCCTGGGCGGCCGGCCATCCCGGCTTTTCCGGCATGGATCTCGGCGAAGCCACCGATCCGGCGATGAGTCCGTCGGGCCGTCTTCTGTTCAAATCGGCCGACCCCTATATCCACCATTTTCCCGACGGCAATGCTTCCCTTGCACGCGCCCTTGTCCGCGCCTTGATTCCGGCGGCCGTTAAGGGGACGACGATGGAAGATCTCGTCCTCAACAAGACCGATTATGACCGCCTCGATGAGGCCACGAGCCGCGTCCGAATTCGTCTCAGCGCGCCTTGTGCCAAGCTGCGCCACCTCGGCGAGCCGTCAAAGGCACAGACCGTCGAGGCGACCTATCTGCAAGGCGGGCGTCTGAAGACCGTGACCGCCGCGCATATGGTGATCGCCTGCTGGCACCGTGAGATCCCGCTTCTCTGCGCGGAGCTCGCCGAGCCGCAGAGGAAGGCGCTCGCCGATCAGCAAAAGGTGCCGCTCGTCTATGGCACTGTGCTGATCCGCAATTGGTCGGCTTTTAGCACGCTCGGCATCTCCGGTTTCAAGGACCCGACCGGCTTTTGGGACGGCGCCTTTATCGATTTTCCCGTCTCCGTCGGCGCCTATCGTTTCCCCGAGGATCCCGCCGAGCCGATGCTTCTGCATCTGCCCAAGGTCGCTGTCGTAGGCAGCGGGGCCTCGCCGCGCGAGCAGAGCCAGGCCGGCCGCTACGCTCTCACCGCGCTCTCATTCGAGGATTATGAGCGCGAGATCCGCGATTTGCTTGCCCGGGCGCTTGGCGCTGGCGGTTTTGATCCGGCTGTCGATATCGAAGCCATCACCGTGAACCGCTGGTCGCATGGCTACAGTTACGAGTATATGCGACCCTGGGATGCCTATTGGCCGGCAGGACCGTTGCCGATCAACATCTCGCGACAAGGCTGGGGACGGATCGCCATCGCCAATGCTGACGCGGGCGCTTATGCCTATGCGCATTCCGCCATCGACCAGGCGGCGAGGGCCGTCACCGAGCTGCTTGGTCCCGCCAAAGGCGCCCCGGAATTCGCGCGCTTCCCAGGCCCGCCATTGGATAAGATCGGTCTATGAGCAAAACGCGCCGCAAGCACAAATATCTCGCACTGCTGATCGCTGTCGTGGCGTTCGCCTTCGATCTCGACGCAGCCGAGGCCGGACCTTGCACGGCTAAGATCAAGCGCTTTGAAAGAATCGTGCGGGAATCAAAATCCGGTCCCTTCATTGGACCGAGTTTGCCCCAATCGATTGGCGCGCAGCTCAGCCATCAACCGACACCGGCGTCGGTAAAGCGGGCCGAACAGCGCGCCCAGAGGGGATTTGAGGCGGTGTTGGCCCGCACCAAAAAGCTCGATAGGGAAGGTAAACGAGCCGCCTGCACGGAAGCCCTGACTGACGCGAAGCTCATCTATTTTCAATAATGGCGACGCCATCTCGTGAGCGTTTCAAGAGGCACCGATCAGAATGCCCGCCGCCAGCACGATGGCGCCGCCGAGTACGATTTGCAAAGCTGCCTTGAGGAAAGGCGTGTCCATATATTTCGTGCGGACAAAGGCGATGATCCAGAGTTCGAAAAAAACGATGACGCCAGCGATTCCGGTTGCGATCCAGAACGCATCGGGAATTGAGTTCGGCACGAGATAGGGCAGGGCATGGCCGATCCCGCCTAGCGCCGTCATTACCCCGCAAATGCCGCCGCGCAGGATCGGCGAACCGCGTCCGGTGATCGAGCCATCATCCGAAAGCGCCTCGGCGAAACCCATGCTGATACCGGCGCCGAGTGAAGCCGCTAAGCCAACGAGAAACGTCTGCCAATTGTTATGCGTCGCGAAAGCCGCCGCGAACACCGGCGCCAGGGTCGATACCGAGCCATCCATCAGCCCGACGAGCCCCGGCTGCACATACTGCAAAAGAAAAATCTGGTCGCTGGTTTTCGCTTCCTTGGCGCGCGCGCCAGGTGTCAGAATTGTGCTCTCAAGATTGACCGCGATCTCTTCATGCGTTTGTTCGGTCTCCGCAAGTTCGCTCAAAAGCTTGCGAATCCCCGGATCTTTCGTTTGCTTGGCCGCCTTCTGGTAGAAGCCGAAAGCCTCCGCCTCGCGCAATTCGGCCTCTCTGCGGATGGTGTCGAGGGAGAGGTTCTCGGTCAGCCAGACCGGCGGCCGCTTAATGAAGAAATTCACGTCACCGCGGCGGATCGGCAAAATATTTGAGCCGAAACGCTCCTTATACAGATCCGTGAGCATTTGGTGATGGCCCGCTTCGACCAAGGCCATTTCCTCGAACACCTTGGCCGTGCTCGGATAGCGGTCATGAAGATCCTCGGCAAACGTCAGATAGACGCGATTGTCGTCCTCCTCGGAGGCGATCGCCAAGGCGAGAATCTCGCGTTCGCTCAAATCATCGAAACTTTTCACACCGGCACTCCGGCAGCGGCACGTGAAATAACTTTAAGCGCGGCAACGCATGTTTTCCAGCATGATTTCATGAAGTTTCGAAGAACGCACTTGACCCTCGCTCCGGTTGCGGCAGACAGCGTTTGTCTAGTTTTCAACCAAGCGGCAGGCCAGGCGCGGCCGACTCATGCTCTATTCTACGGACTTAAAAAAAGTGGCGGCGGCGTCGAGGGATGTTTGTTTGGCTTTCCGCGCCGCCTCGAGCCGGGCGATTTCGGCCTTCAACGCCGTGATGCGCACTTCGAGTTCGTGCACGGAAAGATCCTCGAGATTCTGTCCGATCTCGTGAGTAGATGCCGCTTTGCGTGGTGGCGCGCCGAAAATCTCATCATTATCCCCAGCCATGACGCACCTCTTCGCCTTGTCGCGAAATCCATGACTCCCGTGAAGCGAGTTATCTGTGAGATGTCCTTATAGGACGAACGACTGATGTCAGGGTAAAGATTTTGTGCTATTGATTCAAGGCTATCTCGGCAACCAGGGGATGCTGGGGTAGCCTTGTATAATGCGATTATATATTCGTCTGTTTGGGGGACAAAACAGATGAGAATATTACTTATTTCGACGTCTTTCAATAGCTTCAGTCAGCGCATTTATGTTGACCTTGTCGATGCCGGCTATGAGGTCAGTATAGAACTGTCTTTTAGCCATGAAGCGATGCATGAGGCCGTCGCCTTATTCGAGCCAGATGTGATTATCTGCCCGTTCCTGAAGGAACCCGTGCCCGAGGGCATCTGGAGGAACCATCTCACCCTTATCATGCACCCTGGCATCAAGGGCGACCGGGGTCCGACCTCGATCGATTGGGCGATCCTCGAAAACCGGAGCTTTTGGGGCGTGACCGCGCTCGAGGCGGCCGCCGAAATGGACGCCGGCGCCGTTTGGTCGACCCATAATTTCAAGCTCCCATTTGCAACCAAGTCCTATGTCTATCGCACCCATATTGTCGAAGAGGGCGTGCATTGCGTTTTTGCGTTTCTCGACAAGCTCGCTTCCCTCCGTACCCTCGCCGCGGCGGGGACGGAGCGCGCCATCCCAGGCACCATCAGCGGAGCAAAGGGCAGCATAGCCATCGCCAGGCGCAGCTTCCCGGCCAAGACCGCACCGCTTCTGCCCGAGCCGCTCAACGCCGGTGATCCCAAACTCGAGGGCCGGCTGCGTCCGCTCATGAAGCAGGCCGATCGCAAAATCGACTGGTGGCGCGACAGCTCGGAAGTCATCGTCCGTAAAATCCATGCATCGGACGGCTTCCCAGGCGTTCGCGATCAGATTTGCAATCAGGATTATTTGCTCTTTGGCGCGCATTTCGAGGATCGTCTTGGACGCGACAGCATCGCTTCACCGGGCGATATCATCGCGACCCGTTATGGCGCGATCTGCCGCAAGACGGTGGATGGCGCCATCTGGATCAGCCATCTGAAGCGAAGGGCCGATGGCGCCAAATTCTTCAAATTGCCGGCGGCGGCCGTTCTCCCCGGCGATGTTCTGGCGGGCGTACCGGACTCTCCGTTGCCGGTTTTGTTTGCCGGTGAATATCGAACCTTCAAGGAAATTTGGTACAAGGAGAAAAATGGCGCCGGTTTTCTCTTCTTCGAGTTCCACAATGGCGCCATGTCGACTGAGCAGTGCAAGCGGCTCACAGCGGCCGTCCTTGACGCCCGCCGGCGGCCGGTCAAGGTGCTGGTTTTGATGGGCGGCGTGAACTTTTGGTCGAACGGAATCCACCTCAACATCATCGAGGCCGCTAGCGACCCTGCGTTGGAATCATGGAACAACATCAACGCCATGGATGATCTGGTCCTGGCCATTTTGCGCAGCCAAGACCAGCTCACCATCGCCGCGATTGGCGCCAATGCCGGCGCTGGCGGCGTCATGCTGGCGCTCGCCGCTGACCGTGTCATCGTCCGCAATGGGGCGGTGTTAAACCCGCACTACAAATCCATGGGCCTTTACGGCTCCGAATATTGGACCTACAGCCTGCCGAAGCGTGTAGGCATGGAAAAAGCCATCGAGCTGACCGAGAATTGTCTCCCCATCAATGCCAAAATCGCCGCCGAAATCGGCATGATCGACGCCCTTATCGACTGTGATGCCGATCAATTCGAAGCCACGGTTACCGCCTCCGCGGAGGTCCTTGCCAAAAGCGAAGACTACCCCTCGCTGCTGGCCATGAAACGGATTCAGCGCGCCCGCGACGAAGCGAGGAAGCCACTTTCCCTCTACCGTCATGAAGAGCTGTCAGAGATGCGCCTGAACTTCTGGGGCACGGATGACAGCTATCATCTCGCCCGCCACGATTTCGTTCACAAGATTTCTTGCGGCAACACACCGCTTCGCCTCGCGAAGCACCGGCAGGAGGAGGGCGGCGCGCGGATCATTTGCGGACGCCAGCAACAGGCGTTGTCTCATCATTGAACGGACGTTCATGCTTTTTGCACCGTGTTCTTTTTCCCCTCCAGCACGGCCGCATGATATTTGCGCCTTATATCGGCGAGATCGACCGTAGGCGCCGGAAACGCCATGCAGAGATCCGCCATTGTGTCGGCGACTATCTGCGACACCGCCAGATTGCGAAACCACTTGTGATTCGAAGGGATCACATACCAAGGCGCGTGATGCGTGCTGGTCGCGCTCAAGGCTTCTTCGTATGCCGCAACGTAGTCATCCCAGAAATTGCGTTCGGAATAATCGGATTCACTGATCTTCCAATTGCGCGCCGGATCATTGAGGCGTTGCTCGAAACGCGATAGCTGCTCTTCCTTGCTGATGTGCAAAAGGAATTTTAAGACGCTGGTTCCGTTTTCGAAGAGGCAGGTCTCAAAGGTGCGGATCTGCTCATAGCGGGCGGTCCAAGTGGCTTTGCCGATGACCTTGTGGACCCTTGTGACAAGCACATCCTCATAGTGGGAGCGGTTGAAGATCGAGATCCATCCCTTCGGCGGCGTATGCGGATGCACCCTCCAGAGGAAATCATGGGCGAGCTCCAAGGGCGTCGGTTGCTTGAAGCTGGCCACCGAAGCGCCTTGCGCATTGAACGCGGCGAACACGTGATCGACGGTTCCGTCCTTGCCGCCGGCGTCGAGCGCCTGAAGGACAATCAGAACGGCGTGCTTTTTTCCCGCATAAAGCAGAGCCTGCTGCTGGCCGAGCTTTTGGCGATAGCGCTCCAACTCGGCTGCGGCTGTTTCATGGATTTCATGGCTACCCTTATAGGCAGGATCGACATCTTTTAGGCAAAGCTTATGCCCTGGATCGACGATGAATTGTTTACGATAGTCCATGTTCGTCTCCAGGGCCAATTGCCAATGGTCATTCCCGGGGTAAGGTTCACCGGCGGAGTCGAGGTTGCAAACGCGTTCGTCACCAGCATTTGAGCATAACTCAAATCGAGATGAACCGTTTCACGACAGCTTGGACATGGATCGCGCGCGGCATCGGTGACGTAGCCGAACTCCGGCGGGACGTTCGCCGGCAGCTTACCAGTTGCGATCAGCGATGGGATCTGCGGCCCCCAGGGTCTGTCTGCCGACAGAACAATCAGGGGGAGCGGACGCAGCGGTGCGGCGACGCGGACCTGGCAAAGAGACCGCTCTGGCTAACAAGTAAGCGATGAAGATTTAGAGCGGCAGGCGGATCGTGGCGATGGCGAGCGACGCAATGCCTTCCTCGCGCCCGGTGAAACCCAAACGTTCTGATGTCGTTGCCTTTATCGCGACACGGTCAGGCGGAATTCCAACGATATTTGCGATGCTGGCCCGGATCGCATCCCGGTGCGGCCCTAGCTTTGGCCGTTCGCAGACGACAGTCGCGTCGATGTGGGCAATGGCGCCGCCCCGTTTCCGTACCATGGCGGCTGCCGAGGCGAGGAAAATCCGGGAGGCCGCGCCGCGCCATTGCGGATCGCTTGGCGGAAAATGGCTGCCGATATCGCCTTCCGCCAAAGCACCGAGCAAGGCGTCGGTAATCGCATGACTTAAAACATCGGCGTCGGAATGGCCAACAAGGCCGTGATCATGCGCTATTTTTATGCCGCCGAGCCAGACATGCTCGCCTGGCCCGAACGCATGGACATCATAGCCTTGCCCGGTCCTGACATCGGCCAGTTCGCGAAGCAGCGTCGCCTCGGCGGCAAAAAGATCCTTGCTGGTCGTCACTTTCATGTTCGAGTCCTCTCCGGCGAAGACATGGACAGGATGGCCGGCCCATTCGGCGACGGCGGCGTCATCGGTTAGATCCAAGGCTCCCATTGCGGCAGCGTTGCGATGGGCCGTTAAAATCAGATTGAAACGGAAAGCTTGCGGTGTCTGCACCGCGCGTAGACGCGCCCGCGGCGGGGTCGCGGTGACGAAGCCCTCCGCATTAATCTCCTTGATCGTGTCGGCGAGCGCCACACCGGGAATGGCGGCACCGTAGGTTTTTGCTGCGGCGATAGCGTTGTCAACTAATGTATCACTTATGAATAAGCGTGCAGCATCATGAATTAGAACGATTTCTGGATTTGATTTCCAACTCGCGAGCGCCTCCAGACCGTGGCGGACGCTGGCTTGCCGCGTGGCCCCGCCATAAACTGGATGCACAAGGCGGCCGTCTGCCTCAAATGGGGCCGCGCTCGTTTGGTAAAGATTGATGTCATCCTTGTGAATTACGGGGAGAACCGTTGCGCCTGGGGCCGCCCGCAGCACGGCCTCTAAGGTATGCGCAAGCAGCGGCCTGCCAGCCAGGTTTCTATATTGCTTGGGAACACCGCCCCCAGCGCGCGACCCTCGCCCGGCCGCGACGACGATAATCGTCAATTCCGATTTTGCGTTCATAAATTTTCGGCTTGCTCAAGCTATGGGGGCAATAAGCCCTCTTCCTCTTTTGTTTTGCGAGCGGCGTCAATTTTTCTCATATTATGACGCAAAAATATGCAATTCTCTCATTGCCGCAATGCAGCTAATGATTATAATGTGGGCATGAGCAGTTATGCTAATAATTTAGGCAATCTTAATGATGCAAGACTCCGCATCGGTGGAGTGCAGCTCGATGGGCGCGCTTTTCTGGCGCCTATGGCGGGTGTGACCGATCTCGGCATGCGCCGGCTGGCCCAGCGGTTTGGTGCCGCTCTCACCGTCTCCGAGATGGTTGCCGCGGATCATTATGCCCGCGGTGATACCGCGAACCGGTTGAAAGCGGAAGGGGCGGGCGTCGGTCTCCATGTTGTGCAGATCGCCGGCCGAGAGCCTTACCTGATGGCGGAAGCGGCGCGTCTTGCGCAGGACTCCGGCGCCGTAATGATTGACATCAACATGGGCTGCCCCGCGAAAGCGGTCACGAATGGCTATGCTGGATCGCATTTGATGCGCGACCTCGGCCTGGCGATCTCGCTGATCCGCGCCACGATCGCAGCCGTGCGCATACCGGTCACGCTGAAAATGCGGCTCGGCTGGGATGCGCAATCGGTCAATGCACCGGAACTTGGCCGGCTGGCTGAAGCCGAAGGGATCGCCATGCTGACCGTTCATGGCCGCACCCGCTGCCAGTTCTACGCGGCCAGGGCGGACTGGGCCGCGATCGGCGCGGTCAAGAAAGCTGTGAGGATACCGGTGGTCGCGAATGGCGATTGCGCGAGCCTCACGGACGCGGCTTTGATGCTGGCGCAATCCGGCGCGGATGCCGTGATGATCGGCCGTTCCGCGATCGGACGGCCTTGGTTCGTTGGCGATGTCGCCCATTATCTGGCGCATGGCAAAGCCCGGGCCGAGGCACCGCCGGCCGCGCGCAAAAGCGCGGCGCTCGAACATTTCGAGACCTTGATCGAATTGTTTGGCCCAGGTCATGGGGTGCGCCATGCGCGCAAGCACCTCGCCGCCTACGCCGAACGGGCAGGTGTGCGGGACGCTGCTGCCCTTCGCCAGCGCTTAGTCAGGCTTGAGTGCCCGGGCGCGGTCAGATCGACCCTGTGCCAATTGTTTGATTCTCCTTTATTGATTGAGGCGGCATGAGCGCGCCTTTGCCTACGCAAGGACCGGTACGGGCGGCAACCGTCACGTCTAGCGGCGATGCGGTGAAACTTTTGAACGCGCTTCCGCATCCGGTGGTCGCCGTCCGCCCCGATGGTTCCATAGCCAATGCCAACCCCGCAGCCGAAGTCTTTTTCGATATGAGCCAGACTTCTCTTTGGCAGCAGAAGCTTGCCAATCTTGTCGCCGCCGGATCGCCGCTTCTGTCTCTGGTCGAACAGGTGAAATCCCGGGGCGCGGCGATCAATGAATACCGGGTCGAATTGCGCTTGGCAAAACCGAGAGACGAGCGTTTGGTCGATATTTTCGTGACGCCGTTTCAGGAACCAGGCGATGGCGTCGTGATCATGCTACAGGAGCGTTCCCTCTCCGAAAAAATCAGCCGCCACCTGTTCCATCGAGGTGCCGGCCGGTCGATTGCCGGGATGGCGTCCGTTCTCGCGCATGAAATCAAGAATCCTCTCTCGGGAATTCGAGGGGCCGCGCAGCTTCTCGAAACCGAAGCGACCGATGGAGATCGCGCGCTGACGAGGCTTATTTGCGAGGAGACGGACAGGATCGTGAAACTCGTCGACCGGATGAGCGCGTTTTCCGAAGGGCGGCCCATCGAGCGTGCAAAAATCAATATTCACACCGTGCTCGATCACGTCAAGAAAGTGTCCCAGGCGGGATTCGCACACCATATCCGCTTTCATGAAAATTATGATCCCTCGCTTCCTCCGGTTTTCGGCAACAAGGATCAGCTCATTCAGATCT
This sequence comes from uncultured Methylocapsa sp., assembly GCA_964440215.1. GTDB lineage: Bacteria > Pseudomonadota > Alphaproteobacteria > Rhizobiales > Beijerinckiaceae > Methylocapsa. Next base: position 6,388 of record CAYTRB010000047.1, on the reverse strand, counting down.
TTCTCAATCTGGTCAAGAACGCCGCCGAAGCGATCGGTGAAGCGCGCAGCGACGGCAACATCGAATTATCGACCGCTTTCCGGCCCGGCGTGCGCCTGCAAATTCCCGGCGCGAAAGAGCCAGTGAGTCTGCCGCTCGAATTTTGCGTGCGGGACAACGGCTCTGGCGTCGCCCCGGATTTGCTGCCGCATTTGTACGATCCTTTCGTCACCACGAAAGCGGCCGGAACTGGCCTAGGGCTTGCTTTGGTAGCCAAGATTGTTGGCGATCATGGTGGTACCATAGAATGCGAATCCTCTCCCCGCCGCACGACATTCCGGGTTCTGATGCCCATGTATGTCCGTCGTGACGGTCAAGGCGCGAAGCGCGGCCACGCCTAAAGTCCGATGCGGTAGAGCATTTTCAAGCGAAGTGGATACCGGTTCGCGCCAAGAAAATGCGATGGAACAAACACCTAGACCATTTCAGATTCCGCGGATTCTCGAAGTGGTTGAGCAGCGGACGTCCCCCGGAGCGGGGGAAACCACGCAACACTCTATAAAATTCGGCGGGAATAACCAGGGTTCCCGCTGCCAGGAAGGTGCAGTCTAATGGTCGCGGGCAATATCCTCGTTGCTGATGATGATACAGCCATTCGGACTGTTCTCAGTCAGGCTCTGTCGCGGGCGGGCTATGAGGTGCGCACGACTGGAAACGCGGCAACGCTGTGGCGGTGGGTTCAGTCGGGTGAGGGCGATCTCGTCATTACCGACGTCGTCATGCCGGATGAAAATGCCTTCGAACTGCTGCCGAAGATGAAGAAATTGCGCCCGGATCTGCCGATCATCGTCATGAGCGCGCAAAATACCTTCATGACTGCGATCAAAGCGTCCGAGCGCGGCGCTTATGATTATTTGCCGAAGCCCTTCGACCTGCGGGAACTGGTATCGATCGTCGGGCGCGCGATGTCTGAGCCGAAAAATCGCGTTCGTGCCGCGCCGAATGCCGACCTCGACGGGATGCCCCTCGTGGGGCGCTCCCCCGCCATGCAGGAAATTTACCGTGCCTTGGCGCGTCTGATGCAGACCGATCTCACGGTCATGATCACCGGCGAATCCGGCACCGGCAAGGAGCTTGTCGCGCGCGCCTTGCATGATTACGGCAAGCGCAAGAAAGGCCCGTTCGTTGCCATCAACATGGCGGCAATTCCCCGCGATCTCATCGAGAGTGAATTGTTCGGCCATGAAAAGGGGGCCTTCACCGGCGCCAATCAGCGTTCAGCGGGGCGCTTCGAGCAGGCCGAGGGAGGCACTCTCTTCCTCGATGAGATCGGCGACATGCCGATGGAGGCGCAGACAAGGCTTTTGCGCGTGCTGCAACAAGGCGAATACACGACGGTTGGCGGCCGCACGCCGATCAAGACGAATGTCCGCATCATCGCCGCGACCAACAAGGATTTGGGCGGCCAAATCCGCCAAGGCCTCTTTCGCGAGGATCTGTTTTTCCGGTTGAACGTCGTCCCTCTGCGGCTGCCGCCGTTGCGCGAACGTCTCGAGGATATTGCCGACCTCGCGCAACATTTCTTCGTGCTTGCCGCCGCCGAGGGCTTGCCGTTGAAGCGTATCGAACCCGATGCCTTGGAGCGCCTCAAGCGCTATCGCTGGCCCGGCAATATTCGGGAACTCGAAAATCTCACCCGCCGGCTCGCCGCGCTCTATCCGCAAGAGGCCATCACCCTGCAATTGGTGGACATGGAACTGAATGTCGATGAGCCGGAGATGGCGCCGAATTTTGCGGCGCCGGCCAACGCGGGAAATGTGCGGCCAGCGGAGCCCGACCGGCGCCAGACGCTAGCGACCGCGATGGAGCGCCACCTCTCCGAGCTGTTCAATGCCCATGGAACGAGCCTGCCGCCTCCCGGACTCTATCACCGGATCTTGCGCGAGGTCGAATATCCGGTGATTTCCGCGGCGCTCTCCGCCACAAGAGGCAATCAGATCAAGGCCGCCGAACTTTTGGGGCTGAACCGCAATACTTTGCGTAAGAAAGTCCGCGATCTCGACATAAGATGGATGCGCTCGCCACGATAGGGCAGGCTTCCCAGGATAGGTCCAGAGTGCCGGCGTGCTCTTGCCAAGACGTCTGGTCCGCATCATTTTCGTCATAAGCTTGCGACACGGACCGGTGCAACCGAATGGGGGCACTTGAAATCGCTTGTCTACATTAAACTATTATCCTATAAACTCATGTAACTAATTGAAATTGTTTAGTCTTATAGAGTGCTAGCGCCGCGAAGACCAAGCAGAAAAGGCAACCCGATGCCGGAGAAGAACGCGCCTGATGAGCTTGGCCCTTTGGCGGCGCGGCCGGTGACGGTCGATCCCGTCGCCATGGCCAGGCGCGATCTCAATAAAGCCCTGCCCAGGCGCTTCTACAAGGAGGCCGCCGCGCATAAACGGGATGGCGGTTTTGTCCTGCTTCTCGATGGCCGCGTGGCCAAGACTCCGGGGGGCAGGGATTTGGTGCTGCCGACGCTGTCGGCGGCGCGGGCGGTCGCCGCCGAATGGGGGGACCTCGGCGAAATCATTGATCCGGCCTTGATGCCATGGACGCGTATTGTCAATTCCGCTATCGACGGCGTCGTGCACCGGCTTGCCGCTACGGCTGAAGAGATTGTCAAATATGCCGGATCGGACCTCGTCTGTTACCGCGCCGGCGAACCGGAAGCGCTTGCCCGCGCGCAAGCCGCCGCCTGGGATCCGGTCCTTGCGTTCGCACGGAAAAAGCTCGGCGCTTCTTTTCTTTGCACACAAGGCTTGGTGTTCATCGAACAGCCGGAAGCCGCCTCCCTGGCGGTGAAAGAGGCGATCGCGCGCATCGCCGATGACGGGCCGGCGGCGCCCTTCGTGCTCGCCGCTCTGCTTGTTATGACGACCCTCACCGGTTCGGCCTTGCTTGCTCTTGCCGTGGCGCATGATGCGCTCACTGCCGCCGAGGCTTGGCGTGCCGCGCATGTGGACGAGGACTTTGAAATACGGGCCTGTGGCGAGGATACGGAAGCGCTTCGCCGCCGCACCCGGCAATGGTGCGAAATGGAGGCGGCAGCGGGCCTTTATCAGGCCGTATCGGGCTAGCGGTCCCTGCTTACGGGCGATGGCCGATGCCGCCAAGGTGAGTCGAATTGAAAGCTTCGGGATATTTGAGTCCGAAGCCCAAAGCGCGGTCGATGCCGATATGGGTCGCCCAGATCAGTGCGATCCAAAGTCCGGCGGGCATCGCCAAAATCTCTGCTGCGACAAGCAGAGCAATCGGCCCGAGATAGGTGTGTACCGTATTGTAGGCTATGGCTCCAGCACGCGGTCCGGCGAGATAGAAAGCGATTGACAAGTCCGGTACGAGAATCAATGCCGAAAAGAGCCACCAGGATGCGCCGCAGCGGCTGAAAGCTGCGATACAAAGGAGCGCGACAACCAGGCCTTCGGCCCGCAGCAAGAAAAGCGGTGCGCCATTGACGAAACTCTGCGGCTTGGCAATCATATCTCGTTCCTTTTTCATTTTTCCGTCGATGTTTCGCACGGCCATTCAATTTTAATCCAGAATTGGACGGCCGTTCAATGTGCGGATCTTTCTCTCAAAGAGCGTGAGCAGGAGCGATGAAACCAACTTTCGAACGGCTTGCCGCGCGCCGCGCGCGCGCCCTGCATGGCGGCGGCGAAGCGCGGACCCTCGCCCAGCACCGGCGCGGAAAACTTACCGCGCGGGAGCGGATCGAGCTTCTCACCGATGCAGGCTCGTTCGAGGAATTTGGCATGTTCGTCGAGCATCGCGCGACGGAGTTCGGAATGGAGAAACGCCGCGTGCCGGGCGATGGCGTCGTCACCGGATGGGGCACCGTCAATGGACGCGCCGTATTTGTGTTCGCCAAGGATTTTACCGTTTTCGGCGGCTCGCTTTCCGAAACGCACGCACAAAAAATCGCCAGTCTGCAGGATATGGCTCTCAAAAACCGGGCGCCCCTCATCGGGCTTTTTGACTCAGGCGGCGCCCGCATCCAGGAAGGGGTCGCGGCGCTTGCGGGCTATGGCGATGTCTTCCAGCGCAACGTCTTGGCGTCGGGCGTCATTCCGCAGATTTCCCTCGTCATGGGCCCTTGCGCGGGCGGCGACGTCTATTCGCCCGCGCTGACCGACTTCATCTTTATGGTCAAGGACACGAGCTATATGTTCGTGACCGGTCCCGATGTGGTGAGGGCGGTGACGAATGAGATCGTGAGCGCCGAGGACCTCGGCGGCGCCTCCATTCATACGATAAAAAGTTCCGTCGCCGATGGCGCCTATGAGAACGACGTCGAGGCCTTGTTGCAAATGCGCCGGCTCATCGACTTTCTGCCATCGTCCAATACAAGCGAGAGTCCAGAGTGGCCAAGTTTCGATGAGCTTGAGCGATGCGAGGCCTCGCTCGACAGTTTGGCGCCGGAGGATCCGGCCAAACCCTACGACATCAAGGAACTCATCACCAAGACCGTGGACGAGGGCGATTTCTTCGAGATTCAGGAGGCGCATGCACGCAATATCGTGACCGGCTTTGGCCGTCTGGGAGGCCGCACGGCGGGATTTGTCGCCAATCAGCCCATGGTGCTCGCAGGCACTCTTGATAGCGCCGCGTCGCGGAAGGCCGCCCGCTTCGTGCGGTTTTGTGATTGCTTCAATATTCCGCTCGTGACCTTCGTCGATGTGCCAGGCTTTCTTCCTGGAACCGAGCAGGAATATTCCGGGCTCATCAAGCATGGCGCCAAGCTCCTCTATGCCTATGGCGAAGCGACGGTGCCAAAAGTGACCGTCATCACCCGCAAAGCGTTCGGCGGCGCCTATGATGTCATGGCCTCGAAACATTTGCGGGGCGATGTGAATTTCGCCTGGCCGGGCGCCGGCATAGCGGTCATGGGCGCCAAAGGCGCGGTCGAGATTATCTTTCGCGCCGATATGGGCGACGCGGACAAAATTGCCGCGCGCACCCGCGAATATGAAGGGCGGTTTCTATCACCCTATATCGCGGCGGAGCGTTTCTATATCGATGACATCATCATGCCGCGTGAGACGCGCAGACGCGTGACGCGCGCGCTCGCGATGCTGCGCAACAAGGACCTCAAGAATCCTTGGAAGAAACATGGCAATATTCCGCTGTGATGTGCGGCATATCATTTTTGTAAGGTTTTGGGTTTCGATCGGACAAAACTGTTTCACGTGAAACATTTTGGTACGATCGACATTTGCCCAAACATAGTTTTGCAAGATGCGGCGATGTGCGAATCTGGGGTTTGGGCGTCGCGCGAGATTCGGATAAGCTGTAACTTTTAGCCTTATAATTTTTAAAAAGTGCATGGCGCCCTTGAGGGCTCCTGGACGGTTGCTTGCTTCATGGCAGCCATACAAATTTGCCGGGCCCTCCCAATGCTGCGCTCAAGAACGTTCATTTCCCTCGAAAGAAACGCGGCAACATTCCTTTCTTCAATTATAACGCTTGGGCCTGGGTCTGCTATTGAGCCAGATCCTGTCCTTGCCGGAATAGAATTCAAATATCCTGATGTTGTAGCCGCCGGGAGACATGCGTCATAATTATAAGGCCTCCGTAAGGCCTCCGTAAGGCCTCCTGTGACTTTGCGGTCACAACACCCCGAGAATCAGAACGACAAACTATCATCGGGTCGCCTTGCCCTTGACAGTCGCGCCCGCTTTGTAACGTTATATTATTACAATCTAGCCGCCGCCAAAGACGAAACCCCGCGATCATTCCATGGGGCGTCACCCAAAACGGTGCGAGATGGGGGTGAGTATGTCTAGCCGTATCGGCCGCATGGTCCGTCTGAGCTGTTCGGCTCTCGCGTCGATGTTTTGCCTCGATGGAGAGGGCTTCGCGCAAACTCCTGATACCTTGACCTTGCCGACCGTCGAGGTGGTCGCCACCGAAAAGAAACCGGCGATGAACCAGGCGGCGCAGCAACCGGCGCCGGCACCAGAACAATCAGCCAGCGAGACTCCCGAAACCGCCGCGGCGCGTCAGCTAGCGGAAAAAGCTAAGACATTCGATGCCGCGCGCGGCAGTATATTCACCACCATTGGCACCACCTCCTACGAGATCAGCCACGACGATATCCAGTCGCTGCCCCAGGGCGTCAACCAGCCGGTCGAGAAAGTGCTGCTGGAGGCGCCCGGAGTCTCGCAAGATTCCGCGGCGAGCGGCCTGCTCCATGTCCGCAATGATCATGCCAATGTGCAATTCCGGATCAATGGCGTCATGCTGCCCGATGGCGTCACCGGCTTTGGGAGTATTTTGGAAACCAATTTGATCGGCACGATCTCCCTCGTCACTGGTGCGCTGCCAGCCGAGTTCGGGCTCCGCACGGTCGGCC
>CAYTRB010000046.1:0-20696 GCA_964440215.1 uncultured Methylocapsa sp. | reverse complement strand
GGCGAATATTTCAGCGTCACCTGGCCCGGCTATGCCGGCGTGCTGACGGCGATGGCGCCGCGCCGGTTCGCCGCTTGCATCAATCAGGCGCCGATGTGGCGCCGCACGCGGCATCCTTGGCTGCGGTTTTTCGACATGGCCGCCAACGCGCTCCACACATGGACGCGTGTTCGCCACATGCCGCCGGATCAGTTGCTGCGGCGGGTCTTCGAGACGTGTGAAACCTATGCAGCTGCGCGGGGCGCGCTGGAAAATACGCCGGTGGCACGGCCGGTGATCTATACCCTCGCCGGCTGCGCACCAGGCGAGCGATGCGTGATCGAGCGGACCGAAAATGGTTTTGTAACGCGCGAGGATAGGACAAGCGCGGCCAATGATTGGGTGCCAAGCCGCCCGGAATGGGAGGCACGCATGTCCTCCGCTTATTTTTTAACGGCCTCGCCAGCCTTGGCAGGCGCGCGATGCCGCGAGCGGCAAGACTCGCTCGCGAGCTGGTCCGGACTCTTGTCGCGCGACGGATTCGATTGGGTGAAGCCGCCGGTCCTGAACCCCTATACGCGGCTTGCTGTCACGATGTGTCCGGCCCGCGCAATCCTGCGTGTGGCGGGGTTTGAACTGGGCAATGACGGGGTGCCGAAACAGGTCACCCAATTACACGAGAGAGAAGCGTTGCGGGCGGGGGTAAACTGACCCTGTTTTATGCCCTGGCTTCGCCGGTTCTTGTTAAAAAAGTCACAAAGCCAAAGCCTAATATTATCGCTGAATTACGCAATCCCCAAATCGCGGTGCCGGACATCGCGCCAAGGTGCGAAGGTGCATTCGCGCAAGCGTCAATCGGACTAAAATGTTTCACGTGAAACAGTTTTGTCCGATCGAGGGGTGAAACCGGACAAAACTGATGGATGGGACTCAAATCTATGAGTTTTGAAACAGGCTCGGCGTTTTCGTGCATCAATGGCAGGCCTCCGCGCGCCCTGGCTTGATGCTTCGTTCTGCCATAGCGGCCAAACGCGCGGCTCTGAGGCAATGCGGCATCCCAAAAAACCACTTGCTTTATTGCGGCTCCCCGCCAATCATCTTTCGATTGCGTTTTCTTCCCGGCATCATCATTGTCGCTGCTCCCATCCTGATTGACGGGATGCGCGAGCTTCCCTGTTCTGCCATCGAGGCAGCCTGTTCTCCGCGTAAGAGGACGATTTGTTCGCTTTTCCCTTTCGCCCTTTATCTGGTTTAAGGCTGCGGGGCATAGCGACATGGCAAGCCATCGATGAGGACCCCGCCTTTCTGCTGTCATTTCGACTGCTCCGGCCTCGATTTCTTGTCATCCGTCTCGAAACCGCCGCCGGCGCGATCGACCCGGTTCTCTATCTCGATACCGGGAAGAATTTCTCGGAAGCCGAAAGCTTTGCGCTTGGCTATGGGAAAAAGCTTGTCTGTGTCGTCGCGCCGCGCAGCCTGCCTGACGTTAGGCGGATTCGCCTTGATCCGTCCTCACGGTGCGGTCGCTTCCGGTTGTCGATCACCTGGTCAAATTCAGCCAGAGCCATGCAAAAACAACTCGCACGCGATAGCCTAGGGAAGGGCCAGGGCAACGCGCATGCGGCCCTCTTTGCCCGTCTTGGGGATGATCCCCTTTGGGTAAACACGGCCGGTTCTTTGCGTCCGGCCAAAACGCATGTTGTCAATGTGGCGGATCATTATAGCCAGGTGCTCGGACTTGCCGCTCTGCTCGCGCCGCATCAACACAACGGACGCATCGACGCCCGTCCTTTGATTTCCTTTGTCGTACCAACCTTTAATACGCCTCGCCGCTATCTCGACGATTTACTGGCTTCGTTCCGGATTCAGGAACAAGGCCTTGCCCAGATGGTGCTCAGCGATGACGGTTCGACTTTGCAGGAGACAAAGGCGTGGCTCGACGCGCATCGATCCGAACCCGGTGTCGTCATCCTTCGCAACTCGGAGAATCGGGGAATCGCGGCGGCAACGAATGCGGGAATTGCCGCGGCGGTTGGGGCCTGGATCGGCTTTATCGATCATGACGATGCGCTCTCTCCTCATGCGGCGGTTCTTCTTGCCAAGGCGGTGGAAGTCAACCCAAATGCCAAATTCATCTATACGGACGAGATGATTGCAAATCGTTCGCTGCAGCCAACCGGTTATTTTCTTAAACCCGCTTATGACCCGGTTCTTCTCTCGGGCGTGAACTACATCAACCATTTGTCGCTCTACTCTAAGGAGCGGGTCATTGAACTGGGCGGATTACGGGAAGGGTTTCAGGGCTCCCAGGATTACGAATTCCTGTTGCGCTATCTCGATGGTTTAGGAGATGAGCAAATTCTTCATCTTCCTTATCCGGCCTATGTCTGGCGCCGCGATCAGCGCAGCTATTCCGCGCGCTTTATGGCCACGGCAACCCAGCATGCACGCAAGGCGCTCGCGGGCCATTACGCAAGCGGCGGCCATAACGCCATTGTCGAAGAAGCCCTCACCCCGAACCTCCACCGGATACGTTTCGATCTGATCAAGAACCCTCTGCCGAAAGTTTCGATTGTCATTCCAAACCGCGACGCGTTCAAGCTGATTTCCCGCGTGCTCGCCGATCTTGATACAAAGACGGATTACCCCAACCTCGAAATCATCGTGATCGACAATGGATCGACGGATCAGCGCGTGCTTGATCTTTATCAATCCCTCGCGTGCCAGAACCCAAGGACGATCGTGAAGATCGAGCCCGAGCCCTTCAACTTTGCGCGTTCTATCAACAAAGGGCTCCGGCATGCGGCTGGCGATCTCATTCTCTTGCTCAATAATGATATCGAGATCACGGAGTCTGGATGGCTTCGGGAAATGGCCGCGTGTTTTGCTTATCCGCGCACGGGAATCGTCGGGGCCCGCTTGCTCTATCCGGACCGGACCATCCAGCATGCCGGCGTTATTGTCGGGTTCGGTGAGTTTGCTGGACATTGGTACATCGGCAAACCGCACAGCTTTCCGGGCCCAATGGCGCGTCTCCACGTTCGCCAATCCTTGAGCGCCGTAACCGGTGCCTGCATGCTGATTTCCCGGGCGTGTTTCGAAAAAGTCGGGTTTTTCGACGAAGAGTCTTTCGCGATTGCCTATAATGACATCGACTTTTGTCTGCGAGCCGGGAGACTTGGCTATCGTATCGTTTGGACGCCTTTCGCGACCCTGGTTCACCATGAATCTGCTTCACGCGGGAGCGATGAGACACCAGAAAACATCGTGCGTTTTCGGCGCGAGCAGGCAAATCTTGAAGCCCGCCATGCGACATCGACATTTCAGGACCGGGCGTGCAATCCGTGGTACACACGCCACCGCTCGGAACCAAGCCCCGTCATGCTCGACCATTTGCCCCCGGCCCGCTGATGACTCAGGGTAGGCGGCTCTAAAGACCTGAAAATCCACGGCCCGGCTGGCGGCCTACCTGGCCATATTGTTGCGCACCAAGGTGGCTAAACCACAAAGCAGCCCCCAAGACAGGAGGGAGACGATTGCGACGCCGCAAACGATCAAAAAGCGCCGTGGATATCTGCCTTCTTGCGGCAGCACGGGCAGGACAAACGAATTAATATAGAGCATTTTGCTTTCGCTCGAGATGCGAGCCCGTTCGAGCGCGGCAATCGACGAACCATAGAGTTTCTCCGAGATTTGCCGGTTCAGCTCCAAATAATTCAGTTTAGACATGACATTTGAGACTGCCCCTGCGTCGTTTGTTTGGTTCGTCAGCTTCGCTTGCAACAACGCAATCTGCTCGTTCGTGGCATTCATGCGCGACTGCAGATAACGCATCTGAGGGGCCTCGACAGAGACATTGCGTTTTTGGGTTTCGTACTCTTGCTGCATCTTAAGGAGATCGCTTCGCGCGGTGTTGATAAGGCCATTCACGGCGTCGGCTGTACCTTCTGCACTCAACATTCCTTCGTCGTTTCGTGCTTTTTCCAATGCTGCATGAGCTGCCGTTAACTGCTCCCCTGCGCGCTTCTGTTCCAACTCGCTCAATGCGAGTGCATCATGCCGCATGCGGGCATTCATATCATTGATGAGGCTTTCGCTGGCTTCCAATATTCCATTGGCAATTTTTGTCGCATCCTCCGGGCTGAACGCACGCACGGTCAGCACGACGATTCCAGCTGGCATCTGCACGGAGGTCTCGACCATTGATCTCCAATAGCGCACAAATTTTTCGATCGGCTTCTCCGGGTCAAGGCTGGAAAAGCTATCGACGCTGGGCCTGTTAAACATCGCCCGCAAATCAAGCTTGTGGTCCAGTTGTTCGACGATAGCCCGGCTTTGGATAAAGTTGATAACAATCTGGGTGTCTTGGATGATCTGCATCGCGGGCACGCCCGTGAGAGCGGCCAGGCTGTCGAGTTTCGGAGCCGCGCCGCCGCGAACGGTGAAGCGCGCCTCCGCCGCATATTGGTTCGAGGCAATCAAGCCATAGTAGAGCGCCGCGCCGAGGATTGGGATCGCGACCATGACGACAAAGCTCACGATAAATGCTATCTGCTGGATCCTTTGCCCGGGCCGGGCGCGAAAGCCGCCGGACGAAAGCGCTCTCCGGCTCCGGGTCGAAAATCGCATCCTGCGAGCTGCATCGCTCAGCGCTTCGGCGATGAGCTGAGAACGCTCACGCGGGCTGAGATTACCCCGGCGCCGATTATTGGAATCCTGCGTGCTCATTTCCGTCGGCATCTTGTCCGCCATATGGTTAATCGCAATCCAATCATCATGCGTTTTACCGATTCATGCGATTGTACATTTCAATCGCCTCATCGACTGACGAGAACATGATCAAGCGTCCATCGACAAGAACCGCGCCCCGGTCGCAATAGGTCTTGATCGTTCCCACGGAGTGGGAAACCACAATCAAATCCGCATTCTCGCGGCGGCGGGCGAATGCTTGTGCACATCGCTCCTGAAAGCGGGAATCTCCCACCGCGGTGATTTCGTCGATCAAATAGCAATCGAATTCGATTGCCATCGATAAACCAAATGCCAGACGCGCCATCATGCCGGAGGAATAGGTTTTGACCGGCGCATCCAGATAGTCTCCCAATTCTGAAAAATCCTCGACGAAGTCCGTAACCTCCCGGATATTCTGACTATAAATGCGCGCCACGAAACGAAGGTTGTCGCGGCCTGTCATCTGCGGATGGAAGCCTCCAGCAAACCCGAGCGGCCAAGAGACACGGACGGATCGCCGCACCTTGCCTGAGTTAGGCAGTTCAGTCCCCGCAAGAAGCCGCAAGGTGGTAGATTTGCCAGCGCCATTAACGCCAAGTAAACCATAGGACCAGCCACTTTCAAAAGTCGTTGAAACGTGGTCGAGGACGATTTTAGTGTGTTGCTGGGTTTTGTAGAATTTGAAAACGTTGCTAAATTGGATCATGGCGGCCACGGCTGATTCGAAGGAGTCATTGTAAGGCTCCGCGATGACACAGCAAGGACTGCCCCAAGACAGAAAAGTGTGACGGCTGCGTTAAAATGCGATGATTTCATTTCGCCACGTGGTTCATGCCAACACCATTCCATCGGTACATTATGGCAATATTTTGCGGCTTCCTTAAGGCTTCGATCTGTGCAAATGGCACGAAGCCTGGGTCCGGGGGCTAGTCGCAAGGGGACGCGGATGCTTTTATAAGGATAGATTTGTTTTTCATAGTTCGCCATCCAGGTGTTCGATGGCCCCGGCATGCGATGCTTGTTTGCCAAACTTCTGCATGGCTTCTTTGACGGCTTGCGCCCAATAGAATTGGAAAGAGTTGGGCGTGCCGGAAGCGAAAAAGGCGAGTAACTTCTTCGAAACTCGACTTGCCGTGTAATAAGCAACAAATACAACTTAAGGTAAGCCCATGGTCTGGCAATACCGATGAGACGATCCTTATAAACGAGCCAGTCTTATTCAATTCGATGTTTCATTGCCGCAAATGTTGGGCAAACACACAATCGTCTCTGAATCAGACGTCTGCATTGTTCAACGGCGTCACCGTATCATCCGGCTTTCGGCCATGGGTGACGATCCATAGGTCGAGTTGCTCTTGTCGAATGTCGCAGAATCCGGCACGCCGAAAATAGGTCTCCAGCTCTTGCGGAGTGGAGGTCTTGCTCATTTGCGGCGGACGCTCTTTTGATGGAATGGCGCAATGCTCCTCGAAAAACTTCCATCCGGGATCGGAAATCAAATTCACATTATCGACCAGCATCCTTCCGCCAGGCTTTAGCACTCGAAACCCTTCGACGATATAACCGTATCGTTCCCATTCCTCCAAATGCATGAACACAACGGTGCAGTACACCACATCAACAGACTCGGATGGAATAGCGGCCAAATCGAACCCATTCGTGGTGACAGCCCGGACATTGGCATGTTCAGCCAGCCGGTGTCTTATATGCCCGACCATGTTTTCGGAGACATCCGTTCCGATCCATTCGCGGCAAAGTGGCGCAAGTGCAGAGCCGACACGCCCGACTCCGGCCCCAATTTCCAGAAACACATCGTCTTTTCGAATGTCGACGCACTGCCGAAGGAGTCCGACCGTCGCTTCTGCCATCTGACGGTAAATATTTTCATCGGTATATCCACTGACGGCTAATTTCGCGTCGTCTTCCGATTGCGATACAGAATTCCACACTTCCTTATACTGATTACGGGTCAGTATTTTCTTAGCCGGTTGCCGCCCTATCAATGTATCGAAACGGCGTCGTATACTTTTGTTAATGTTATCAGCTATCGACAAAGACAGATTCTTTACGTACGATATATTTTTCGACATAGATCATGTTTCCAAGACTCTTCCCGGTAAGAGTCAGCAAATTTGTGTACGGCTCGGCTCTCTGCTCATAGGCAACCGATCGCCGGAGATCGAATCGCAATTCGGCAACAAAACACACACATCTAATAGGTCAGAGTCGACCCGGTATGGTTACCCAAGGCCTCCCAACAAGAAGACTTGGCCGCGGCGACAGGGTACCCGCTCGTTTTCGGTGGGCGACGACCTCTATAATGTCACGGCCCGTCGCTGGCCGCGACATTCTTTCTGGCGAACACGGAGAAGGTTGGTCCGAACTCATGATCCGGCTCTTCGTGCGCGAGCGTTAGACTCGTAAAGCCGAGTAACTTCAGCGCCGACAAAATGTCGTCGTGATGCATCCAATAGTGTTCCTCCTCCATCCCGCCACAGAAACTCTTGTTCGCCTCTGTATTCGCGTAAGTCTGCCCGTAGAGCCGTATGGCGTGTCCATTCATCCATTCGATTTTTGTGGGTGTCAAACTATCATCGCTCACACAAACGGTCCATACATATATAGCTGTGCTTCGATTTGCCATCGCACGGAGCAGGCGCAATGGGTCGCTCATGTGATAAAGCACCCCAGAGGCGACGATGAGATCATAGGTCACGTCGGTTTGTTCCAGCCATTTCACAAAATCGCCAAGGTGGAATCTCGCCTTCGTCAAGCGGAGAATTTCCTTTGCGATCAGACATCTGAGAAAAGCTTGCCTATTGGCTTCGATAGCATCGACAGTGGCCCCGGCGGCTTCCAGCATTGACGTGTGTCCCGCGTCCAGCGGTCCGAGTTCGAGCACGCGACGCCCCGCAAGGTCACCGAAAGATTCAATCGCCCAGTGGATACGGCAGTCGTCGAATAAAGGAAGCTTGCCTGCCTTGAGATTGAATTGCGGCGGAAACGATGTGTGCCAACCTTGAACGGCATTGATCGCGGTCTGATGCGTTGGATAGCCCTCTTCATATTGCGCGAAAATCTCGTTCGTCTGATTTGTTTCCTTTTGCTTGGCTGTCAACGTCACGTGACGAAGAGTCTTGCCGGTCCAGGCGAGGAAGCTTTGAAACACGTCTATGCCTTTCGGATGTTGCGGCCGCAAATTAGATGGGCTGGGCAAAAGCACAAGTCATAGCGCGCCCCCAAAATCCGCCCGGAGATTTTAGGTGTCGACAGCACGATGAGCCGGGGTGGATTGTCAGCTTATCATGCCTCGCACGGCGGCTGCCGGCGCTGTCCCCGGCCGCTTGGCAACTGTTCCACGGTAAAGCAGGCGTTTGCAAGGCGCTTCGCTGAACCTCCCCTGATCGAATTCAGTCAAGTCACCGCATTACTTGAACAAAACGGCTTTCGTCTAGCTTTGGGGTTTGGACAGCCGGACCATGCGAATGGACCCGCCGTGGGCTTGGTGGCTTTACCATGATGGGGTATAAGACTATGGACGTCACCGCTTTAACCGCCTATTCTTTCCGATCATGTTTGTTTTCAAATGAATTGCTTAAGGTATCGCTCTCTTTGGTTTGCCGCATGATCTTAGCGATGAAGTCTGTCACTTTTCGTTCATGCTCTCAGAAAAGCCGGTGTCACTTTTCAGAGCCACGCCCTGTCGGCTGGATTTATGATCGCGCGGCGCGGGCTAATCGCGATGCTCACGAGGCCTTGGCATGACCTTGGTCATCGAGCCGCTCGAACTTCATGGCGTGGTGCTATGCCGGCCCAAAAAATTCGCGGATCCACGCGGCTATTTCATGGAGACCTATAATCAGCGGGCCTATGCGGAAGCGGGTATCGCTTGCGACTTCGTGCAGGACAACCAGTCCCATTCGGCGCGGCGGGGCACGGTTAGAGGGCTGCATTTTCAAACGCCGCCGGAGCCGCAAAGCAAGCTAGTCAGGGTCTTGCGCGGGTCGATTTTCGATGTCGCTGTCGATCTGCGCCGCGGTAGCCCCACTTACGGGCGCTTTTGCTCTGCGACCTTGACGGCGGCGAAGGGTGAGCAACTCTTCATTCCGGTGGGCTTCGCGCATGGTTTTTTGACACTCGAACCGGACACCGAGGTCGCCTATAAAACAGATGGGTTCTATGCGCCGTCTTGCGATGCGGGACTTTTCTGGAACGATCCCGACCTCGGCATCGCCTGGCCGGTTGACCAAGCCGATGTGACTGTTTCCGAGAAGGATGCCAAGCTCCCGGGGTTCCGGACATTTGCCTCCCCATTCGCGTGTTGAGGGCTTTGTGACGGCCAAACGATTTCTTGTGACCGGCGGGGCCGGTTTCATCGGCTCCGCAGTGGTGCGCCACCTCATTCAAGACACCGCGCACGAGGTCTGCGTCCTCGACAAGCTCACCTATGCCGGCAACCTCGACAATCTCGCCTGCGTGGCGGAGGCCCAGCGCTACAGCTTCACGCAGGCGGACATTTGCGATGCGGCGGCCGTACGCGCGATCATTGCGACATTCCGGCCGGACATTGTGATGCATCTTGCCGCCGAAAGCCATGTCGACCGTTCCATCGATGGGCCGGCCGCCTTCATCGAGACCAATATCAGCGGCACGTTCGTCCTGCTCGAGGCGGCGCGCAGCCATTGGGAGCGGCTTTCCGGTCCAGACAAGGCTCGCTTCCGTTTCCATCACATCTCGACCGACGAAGTGTTCGGCTCGCTTGGCCCCGAGGGCTATTTCTTGGAGACGAGCCCCTATCAGCCGAATTCGCCTTATTCCGCCTCTAAAGCGGCCTCCGATCATCTGGTGCGCGCTTGGCGCCATACCTATGGACTGCCCACGGTTTGCTCGAATTGCTCGAATAATTACGGACCCTATCATTTCCCCGAAAAACTCATCCCGCTCGCGATTCTGAACGCCCTCGAAGGCAAGCCGGTCCCGGTCTATGGCGATGGCGGGAACATCCGCGACTGGCTCTATGTCGAGGATCACGCCCGCGCTCTTGTCATGATCGCCGAGCATGGCACGGACGGCGAGAGCTATAATGTGGGAGGCTGGAGCGAACGCAGCAACCTCGAAGTCGTCGAGGCGATCTGCAGGCTCGTCGACGAAATCGCTCCTGATGCAAACATCGGCTCACGAGCGAGGCTCATCAGCTTCGTCGCCGACCGCCCGGGTCATGACAAACGCTATGCGATCGACGCTTCGAAGATAAAACGCGACCTCGGTTGGGAGCCGCGGGAGAGCTTCGACAGCGGCTTGGCGAAGACGGTTGCCTGGTACGTTGACAATCCAGCTTGGTGGCAACGAATCCGCTCGGGGGTCTACCGAGGCGAGCGGCTCGGACAGGTTGGTTTTGACCAAGTCGCTCCTGGTCAAGTCGCTCCTGGTCAAGTTGCTCCCGGCAGAGTCGCATGACGAAGCCGCTTCTGGTTTTCGGCGCAGCGGGGCAGGTTGGCAGCGAAATGCTTAAGCTTGCTGCGGATCGAGGAATCGAGGCGGCCGGAGTTAGCCGTTTGGAGGCCGACATCACCGACGCCGCCTCTGTCACCCGTATGGTGGTGGAGATAAGCCCGCGTCTTATCCTCAATGCGGCCGCTTATACGGCGGTCGATAAAGCGGAAAGCGAACCAGGGGCCGCACAGGCTGTAAATTCAGAAGGCGCCGGCATCATCGCCCGCGCCGCGGCGGCGGCCGGGATCCCGCTGATTCACCTGTCCACCGATTATGTTTTCGATGGCGCGAAAACTGGACCCTATGTCGAAACCGATCCCATTGCACCGCTTGGTGTCTACGGCCGGACAAAGGCAGAAGGCGAGGCCAAAGTGCGCGCCGCGGCGCCGCGGCATGTCATCTTGCGAACTGCCTGGGTGTTCGGCCAGTTCGGCAACAATTTCCTGAAAACCATCTTGCGGCTTGCACGCGACCGCGACCGCCTGCGCGTGGTGGCTGACCAGCATGGCTGTCCAACCTCCACGCTGGATATTGCTGAAGCGGTGCTCGCCATCGACCGGGCGATCGGTGCCGGCCGTGCAGTTTGGGGTGTCTATCATTTTGCCGGTTCCGGGGCGACGTCCTGGCACGGTTTCGCCGAACGGATCGTTGCGGCCCAGGCCAAAACGACCGGCCGCAATCCGACGGTCGAGGCGATCGCCACCGCCGACTACCCGACGCCGGCGCGGCGGCCGGCGAATTCCGAACTCGAAAGCAGCCGCTTTGCCGAGACGTTCGGATATAGGGCGCAAACTTGGCAGAGCAGGACAGCGGAAACGGTCGCCCGTCTTCTCGAACATACGGAGCCATCACAGTGAAGGGCATCATCCTCGCGGGCGGCTCCGGCACGCGGCTTTATCCTTTGACGCTGGTTGTATCGAAGCAACTGCTGCCGGTCTACGATAAGCCGATGATCTATTATCCCTTGAGCACGCTCATGTTAGCGGACATCCGCGACATTTTGATCATCACGACGCCGCAGGATCAGGCCGCCTTTCAGCAGCTTTTGGGCGACGGCGGCGCGCTTGGTATCCGGCTCTCTTACGCGGTTCAGGAGAAGCCGCGCGGCCTGGCGGAAGCTTTCATCGTCGGCCGCGGCTTCGTCGGCGACGAGCGCGCCGTCCTTATTCTAGGCGATAATATTTTTTACGGTCACGGCTTGCCCGACCTTCTTCGTGCGGCGACGTCGCGGCCAAAAGGAGCGACGGTCTTCGGCTATAAGGTCGCCGATCCGCAGCGCTATGGCGTCGTTGAGATCGATGCCGAAGGGAAGGCCATCTCGATAGAGGAGAAACCGTCTGTTCCTCGTTCCGACCTGGCGGTCACCGGCCTTTATTGCTATGACAACACCGTGCTTGATATTGCCGCCGCTCTCAAACCTTCGACGCGCGGCGAACTCGAAATCACCGACGTCAATCGCGTCTACATGGAACGCCGAGAACTGACCGTGGAGATCATGGGACGCGGCTTCGCCTGGCTCGACACCGGGACCCACGACAGCATGCTCGAAGCCGCTCAATACGTCGAAATCCTCGAGCGGCGGCAGGGGCTGAAAATATCTTGCCCTGAAGAGATCGCCTATTTTCAGGGCTATATCACCCGCGACCGCCTCCTTGAGAGCGCCAATCGTTATGGCAAATCCGGCTATGGCAATTATCTTGCGAAGCTGGCTGAAGCCGACCGCGACACGCTTGATTAGGTTCGCTGAATTCCGCACAATGCGACGATCGGCCCTCTACCGGGCAAGCGGAAACCAGGCGACACTGTAGCGTTCCCGGCATAGCGTTACCTATAATGGTGTTTTCAGCCACTGTTGGACCCAACAATAATTACCTCTTCGATTCGGTCACTTGAAGGGAAAGCCTCTGCAAGCGGCGAGCCATGGATCGATATACGCCAAGTTTTTTCTTCAAGGACCTTCAAAACGCGACAGCTTCATCTTGGGTCCGGTGCGCCCCAGCGCGAAAACGCCATGAGCAATTTACCAGCAGGCCTTGACGCTCCAAGGATCGGCAACACCAAAGAGGCCGCGGCCCCCGTGCGCAGGACATAATCGTGCCAAGATGTTGTCTGTTTGAAGCAGCGACAATGGCCACGCGACTCTCAGTCTCAATAAGCTCATGCTTTTCAACGTTGAAACCGATACGGGGTCGAGGCTCACGGGTTACTTTGTCCCGGACTCTTACTCCGCGCAGCCGAGGATTACAGCAAGGCGGCGCGGCGCCGAACTGCTGACACTGGAGGCGAACGAAATCAGAGAGGGGCTCATTGTGGCCGGACGCCATGGCACCGGCATTTGCGGCTTTACGATCGACGAAACGCATATACCTGGACTTGCCGAAATCGTGGATCTGGAACTCTTCGAGGTCGAGACTGGCATTCTAGTCTATCGTAGGCGGCCGCACGGCACATTTGTGAATCTGAACGTTTTCCGCCTTGAGACTCATCTGTTGCCGTTATGGTCGCTGGATGACTCGTTAGATTGCAAATTCAGATATTGGTATAAAGGAATTGATCGTTTCGGAAGGGAGACTTCGACCCAAGTATTCTGTCTAAATAATTGTATCTCATCCTATGTAAGTGGGCGGCTTCTCTATAAAAACTACGAATTTTATCTGGCAAAGGGCCTGATGACTGTTGCGTTGCTTAGAGACCCATATGACGAGTTGGCGGAACGCCTTTTGCTGCTCAACATGATCGGGGATCGGAACGAGGAGCTTCTTGGCGCCCGGGATGCGTTAACTTTTGAGGAGACCATCGCTTTTGTGGCACAGCTGCAAACTTTCGAAGACGATGAATTGAAGCGCTGCTTTCGGCGGCTGCCAAATTCGGTCATGTCTACCCTATCAAATCCTTTGGTGCGGCAGCTGACGGCCAACACTCCTGATGAGATGCCGAATGCAAGCAGTGTCGCGGCGGCGCTTGATGCGCTTTCAACCTTCACAATCGTCGGACTGCGCTCCGATGCCGGGCATTTTATAGCCGCCATCGCCGACATGGTTGGCGTGGAAGCGACGGACCTACCGACGCTCGATGAATACCCTCGAGTCCGGCAATTGGGAGAAAAATTGCGTCAAATACGATCGATCGAAGGCTTTCTTGAAAAAGATTTGGACCTTTATCATCAAATTGCCACAGCTTACGCTAATACAAGTTCGCTTCGAGGAGACAGCTAGTTTCACGAAGGGATCGTAAGGATAAAGTGGCCGGCACGCGTCTTTCCACGCCCATTTGTGCAATCTGGATTGTCTCAAGCATCAGCGAATCGACCGCAAGAAACATGCGTCGTCTCGGCTGCCAGGATTTTCGTGGTTAAGGGAAACGGCTCCGTCCGCTTTCCTCCGGCTTGGGCGGAACAATGATCGGACCGAATGACCAAGGGGCACGGAACAAGCTGGCGCTTGCGCTCCCCGCTGCCAAGCTTCCCTCGCTTTTTATGCAACGTGTTCTTGAACCCCTGTGGAGGCTCATCCCCGATCGAAGTTTGACGCCGGCACTAACGGGCGGGGACGGAACGATTGTCGTCGAAAAGCGTCTCCGCGCCCTGCCGCAGCTTTCCCCGGCTTTATTGAGTTTTATCGGGGTGGTGCTGGTTCCAGCGACGATTGTTGCAATCTATTTTCTCTTCATCGCCTCGGATCAATTCACCGCGGAGACGCGCTTTGCGGTGCGTCCCGCGGAGCAGGACTTCATGCTGGACAAGGACAAGATTCAAAATATTTTGGCGCCCGACAGCGCAAGCATGCTTCCAAATCTTGCTTCGCAAGACGCCGGAATTGTCACAAGTTATATTCATAGTCCGACGATCATCAATGACCTTTCCAAGACAATGAATATAGCCGCGTACTTCCGCCGTCCGGAAGCCGATTTCTGGGCCCGGCTCCCGGCTAATCCATCGCGCGAGGAGCTTCGCGATTATTGGTTGAAGATGGTTTCGACCTATGTCGACACCATGTCCGGGATCGTGACGGTTCAGGTGCACGCCTTCCGGCCAAGTGACGCGCGCGATTTGACGCAAGCCATCCTCGGAATGAGCGAGAACCTCGTCAACTCCTTGTCCATTCGCGCGCGAGCGGATGCGATGCGCCGCGCGGAAGAGGAAGTCCGCAGGGCCGATGATCAATTGCGAACTGCATTGGTTGACCTTGCGCATTACCGGGATACGGAGGGCTTCATCGATCCGGTGAAAATGGCCGATCAGACCGGTAAGCTTTTGCTTCAGTTGATGAGCGAAAAGATCCGTCTCGAAAGCGAGCTCTATGTGACGAAGGGCTCGGGCGCCGCGGAGGCGCCAGGTGCCGCTTCGCTGCAAACACGGCTCGATAACGTCAACGCGCAAATCACCCAGGTGCGATCACAACTCGCGGGCAATAGTCCCGAGGTGCGCAATCTAGCGGCTTCGCTCGTGCATTTCGAGGAACTCGAGGTCAGGCGCCAGTTTTCTGAAGCCATGTATACATTTGCGAGAGACGGGCTCGATAGGGCCCGCATGGCAGCAGAACACCAAACGGTCTACCTCACCGTTTTCGTGCCGCCGGGCCTGCCGCAAGACTATTCCTACCCGCTGCGGTTTACTTATATTGGCCTCATATCGATTGGTTTAATAATTGCGTGGAGCACGGGCGCTATGGTCTGGGCGTCGATCCAGGATCATCGCCTTTGAGGCGATCGCCGCGAGCCATGATTTCCAAGGACAGCGCGGCCTGCGGACTTGACGCCCTCTCTTCGGATGAGGAGCGGCCATATGGGCCGGCGAACTAGCCCCGTTCCGGCTGGGCAAGCCTACCCAGCTGGGACCAAGCTCCACGCAAGCCCCGCAGGGATTGTCCTCTATCCGGAACAGGGTGTGCAGCTCAGCGATGGCGCCTTTCTCGCGACCACTACCGAGCCGTGGCTTCGTCTCCAAACCCATCCCAATCTGAAGCCGGGCGCCTTTGTTGAGATCGTCTATCGGGCGAGCCTTTGGGATGATCCGGTGCGTCCGGTATTTCGATTTTGGACGCTCGATGGTGAGGTCATTGACCGGATCGCATCCGGTCCGGTTGCGGGGGCTGGTATTTGGGCCGGCCGGATTCCAAATGGCACCGTGCGAGCCAGTGTTAGTCCGGCCAATCGCCTTGGGCTTTTTAATTTCGAAATAGAATCGATCCGGCGGCGCTCACTTTGGTCCCTTTTGCCAAAGGGATTGCGTCAAGAGCCTTCGCTGGCACTGACGGCTTTTCTCTGCAACATAACCGGCTTTACGCCAGAATCGGATTTCAATCTCAATTGGGCGACGGCTTTTACGCCGCTCAAGTCTTATGAAGCGTGGCGCGGCCTCCGCGCCCGCACCGCCGATTTCCAGCGCATGGATACACCGCGCTCCGATTGGTCGAACGGTGTCGAAATCGTGCTTGTCGCCGAAGCAAGCCGGGCGGCGCTTGCCGATCTCGCGCGCACGTGGAAGAGCCTTCGCGCTCAATTCTATCAACGCTGGACTTTGCATATCGTCACGGAAGACGCCGTGAGCGGCCTGCCTGCGGATCCCCAGATTCGCTTGATGGCGCCAGACAAAGCCGCCGCTTGCCTGCGTTCCTTGCCGAAGTCTTGTTTGATCTCTTCCATCACACCTGGCGACGAATTTCCGCCGCACGCATTCGCCTGTCTTGCCGAGGAAGCGCATCGCTCGCCTGCCTGCCGGCTCATTTATGCAGACGAAGAAGAGCGGTCCGAAGCCGGGACTCTCGTCCCGATATTGAAACCGCGCTGGAGCCGTGTATTTCCAGTCACGCACGCCTATCTGGGACACGCCGTTTTCTTAACGGTTGAAGCGTTTTTGGCGGCGCCGGAGGACGAGCAAAGCCGGTTCCTCCAACACGATCAGCTTCCGTTGTCCGTGATAGCAAAAATGCCGGAAAAAGAAGTGAGTTCCATTCGCCGCGTTCTGCTTTCACGCGCGCCGCGCCGGCCGGCCCAGGCTCCGCAACCGCGTGCTCCGGCGCCGGCTCGCCAAGCGTCTCCCGCGTCGAACGCGACCATTATCATACCCACTCGCGATCGCGCCGACCTGCTGACACTTTGTGTCAATAGCATTCTCGAACGGACCCGTTTCGATGATTATACAATTTTGATTGCCGATAACGGGAGCGTCAAGCCAACGACGATGCGCGCCTTCGAAGCGCTCCGGCGTCATGCGAGGGTTTCCATCATGGAAATTCCCGGTGCCTTTAATTACGCCTCGATCTGCAATGCCGCCGCCGCGAAAAGTTCGGCCGATGTTCTGGTTTTCCTCAACAATGATACGCAGATTCTTTCGGATGATTGGCTGACCCGTCTCACGGCCCATGCAGTTTCGCCTGTAGCGGGCGCCGTCGGGGCCAAGCTCCTTTACCGGGATGGGCGGATTCAACATGTCGGCGTGGTTCTAGGGCTGGGGGGATACGCAGGTCACTTTGGCTCCAGGGCACGGGATGGGGATCCCGGCTGGCATTCCCGCAATCTAAAGGCGCACGAAATCTCGGCCGTGACCGGCGCCTGCCTTGCCGTGCAACGATGGAAATTCGAGAAAGTCGGCGGATTTGACGCGGTACATTTGCCAGTCGAACTGAACGATGTCGACCTCTGTCTGAAACTTCGCGAACAAGGCTGGCCCGCGCTCCTCGATCCGGCGGTTAGGCTTGTTCATGAAGAATCAGCGAGCCGTGGCCGCGGCACTTTCCGTCGGCAAGCTGCGTATGCCGCGCAGCGCCGTCATTTCCACGCGCGCTGGCGTGCATGGATACGGGACGATCCTTATTTTCATCCTGGTCTGTCCCTTTATCGGCGAGAAACCGCTCTGAGTTGACGCGGCGGCGGCGCGTCACGCCTTTGCTGGTGTCATGACGTTTGATCGGAGTCAATGCCGCAGCGGTTCGGGTCGGATAGTAGAGTCATCGATGGTTAGCGCCTAAATAAGCGTCCCCCTTGCCTTGAAGACTGACACGCCTATCGTAGAGGCCATGGATATTGTAGCGTCAGCGGGTATGGTCGTATCGGTGCGGGGCGCCGTCGTGGACGTGAGCTTCGAGGGTCAAGTGCTGCCGCCAATCAACACCGCCTTGGTGGTGGAATGGGACCGGCCCGAGCCGCTCATCCTCGAAGTGCATAGCCATATCGATCGCGAGACCATCCGCGCTATCGCGCTCCAGGCGACCGCGGGCCTCGCCCGCAATACGCTTGTGCACGCAACAGGGGCGCCCATTTCGGTTCCGGTCGGTGACGCGATACTGGGACGCCTTCTCGATGTCGCCGGCAATCTCCGCGACCGCGGGCCGCCCTTGCCATCCGATACGCCGCGGCGTGGCATCCACAATCCGCCGCCTGCGCTTGAGGATGAGACCTCGGCCACCGCGGTCTTCGAGACCGGCATCAAGGTGATCGATCTTCTCGCGCCGCTCGCCCAGGGCGGCAAGGCCGCGATGTTCGGCGGTGCCGGCGTCGGCAAGACTGTTCTGGTGATGGAGCTCATCCATGCCATGGTTGAGAAGTACCAGGGCATCTCCGTCTTTGCCGGGGTCGGCGAGCGCTCCCGCGAGGGCCATGAACTGCTGACCGAGATGCAGGGCTCGGGCGTGCTCGCGCGGACGGTGCTTGTCTATGGACAGATGAATGAGCCGCCGGGGGCGCGCTGGCGGGTGCCGCTGACCGCGCTGACGATCGCCGAGTATTTCCGCGACCAGAAGCATCAGAACGTGCTCCTGCTCATGGATAACGTCTTTCGTTTCGTTCAGGCCGGGAGCGAGCTGTCGAGCCTGCTCGGACGTCTGCCGTCGCGGGTCGGCTATCAGCCGACGCTCGCGACCGAAGTGGCCTCGCTGCAGGAGCGCATTGCTTCGGTCGCCGGCGCCGCGGTCACCGCCATCCAGGCCGTCTATGTCCCGGCCGACGATTTCACCGATCCGGCGGTAACGGCCATCTCAAGCCATATGGACAGTATCATCATGTTGTCGCGAACGCTGGCGGCCGAAGGCTTCTACCCGGCCATCGATCCGCTCGCCTCGTCCTCCATGCTGCTTGATCCGCTTGTAGTTGGCGAGGAGCATTATCGTATCGCCGAGCGCGCCCGCGAGGCACTCGCCCGCTTCAAAGACCTCCAGGACATCATCGCTCTCCTCGGTGTGGAGGAGCTTGGTGCGAGCGACCGGCTCATCGTGAAGCGGGCTCGCCGGCTGCAGCGGTTCCTCAGCCAGCCTTTCGCCGTAACGGAAGCCTTCACCGGGACGCCTGGCCGCAGCGTCCGCCGTGCCGACACGCTCAAAGGCTGCCGCGCCATCCTCGACGGCGAAGCCGATAATTGGGCGGAAGGCTCCCTCTACATGATCGGAACTCTGGACGAGGCGCGCCAAAAGGAGGCCGCGGCGACCAAGAAGGAAGCTATGTCATGAGGCTGCGCATAATCACGCCGCTCCTGGTGGTTGTCGACGAGGATGGGATCCGCGCGCTGCGCGCTGAAGACGCCACCGGCAGCTTCGGGATCCTGCCGGGCCATGCGGATTTTCTCACCCGCCTCGCGATTTCGGTCGTGCGCTGGGAAAGAGCCGGCGGAATCCGGCACTACTGCGCGGTGCGCCGCGGCGTCCTCTCCGTCAGCGCCGGGCGGGACATTGCCATTGCGACGCGCGAGGCGGTCCCGGGCGGCGACCTCGCGACGCTCGACAAAACGGTCCTCAACCGCTTCCGCGCCGATATCGAGGAGGAGCGGACGGAACATGTCGAGAGCACCCGACTGCAATTGAATGCGATCCGGCAGATCATGCGTCATTTGCGGCCGGGCAGCCGGGCCGGAACGGGGATCTTCGCATGACGACGCCGGAGACCGGGACGGGCGAAGAGGATCCGCTGGTGAAGGAGGTCCGGCTGCGCGGCGAGCGCCACCGGCGCTGGCTGCGCGAAGGCGATCCCTCGGTAGCGCGCCGGCTTGCTCAGATCGGCGTGCTCGGCTGGATCATCGTCGTGCCCATGCTGACCGGCATCTTCGCCGGCCGCTGGCTCGACCGGACGTTCAACACCGGACTGTTTTGGACCGCGCCGCTACTGATGCTTGGACTGGCGCTCGGCTGCTGGTCCGCCTGGAAATGGATGAAGAGCGCATGAGTTTTCTATCCTTCGCGTGCCCGCCGGTCTGGGCGATGGTCTTCGGCGCCGCCGCGCACCTCATGACCGGGATCGTTCTTGGTATCCTCTATTTCCGCAGCCTATGGTGGAACACCTGCCGGTTCGCTAAGGGCGGCCGCGTGACGACGATGATCGCCCTGATGATCAGCCGCTACACGCTCCTGGGAGGCCTGCTGACGCTGGTAAGCCTGGAGGGTGCACTGCCCCTGCTCATGATCGCGCTCGGCGTCCTCATCGCCCGTTCCGTGGCTTTGCGCCGGGTCCGGGAGGCCACATCATGACCTCGCCGCTCGAAAGCGTCGCGCTTTTCCACTTGGGTCCTGTGCCAATCACGGCGGGCGTGCTGATGACCTGGGTCATCATGGCCCTGCTGGTCCTCGGTAGCATCCTCTTGACGCGCCGCCTTTCGCTCACGCCTTCGGCGGTCCAGGCGGCCATTGAACTGATCGTTGACACGGTGGACGCTCAAATCCGTGCGACGATGCGGGTCGAGCCTGCCCCCTATCGTGCCTTTGTCGGCACGTTGTTTGTCTTCATATTCGTCGCCAACTGGTCGTCGCTGGTGCCGGGCGTCGAACCGCCGACCGCGCATCTCGAGACCGATGCCGCGCTCGCGCTCCTCGTTTTCGCCGCCGTGATCTGGTTTGGTATTCGCGCAGGCGGCGTACGCGGCTATCTCGCCACCTTTGCCTCGCCCAATCCGATCATGATCCCGCTGAATTTCGTCGAGAGCCTCACGCGCACCTTCTCGTTGCTCGTCCGACTGTTCGGCAATGTCATGAGCGGCGTCTTCGTGATCGGCATCGTCCTGTCGCTCGCCGGTCTCCTCGTGCCAATCCCGCTGATGGCGCTCGATCTCCTGACCGGGGCGGTGCAGGCCTATATCTTCGCGGTTCTGGCGATGGTCTTCATTGCTGGAACCGTAAGCGAAGAAGGACAATCCGCCCCGGACACCTCCAGCCAAAGGACGCTTCCATGAACTGGTTAGCCTTCGTCAGCATCATATCGGCCGCCGTGGCGGTCTCGTTCGGGGCGATCGGCCCGGCGCTTGCCGAAGGCCGTGCGGTGGCAGCGGCCATGGACGCCATCGCCCGCCAGCCGGAATCCGCGAATACGATTGCGCGCACGCTCTTCGTCGGTCTCGCCATGATCGAGACCATGGCAATCTATTGCCTGGTGATCGCGCTGCTCCTGCTGTTTGCCAATCCGCTGCTGAAATGACGCCATGACCATCGATTGGTGGACGCTGGGCCTGCAGACCGTCAATGTCGTCATCCTCATCTGGCTGCTTGAACGGTTCTTTTGGCGGCCGGTCGCGGCGA